>CAILJH010000172.1 GCA_903834475.1 uncultured Prolixibacteraceae bacterium
ATAAAACCATTCGGATTGAATCCGTTTTCAGAAAGAATTTGATTTACCATAGAATCGCTTTGAATAAAATACTTTTCATCGATTGGCTTTATGGTTGGCATGACTGAAATATCACAATAATCTGCAACACCGGTTCCGCTCAAATGGGTATGCGAGAAACCAACGATGGTGCTGTCTTTATAACTATAACCAGCTGAATACTGCCAGCCTTGTCCTCCATTATCGGGACTAAGTTGAATCATTCCAAAAGGGTAGGCCGCACCGGGAAACATATTCCCAAACCCAACATTCATTTCGCCACCGGTTCCGATGAAAGGATTGACGTAGCTGGCGCAATCAGCTTGTTGTTTCGCAACAAGCTGACAAGCAATAATGGCCAAAATGAATATAGCAGCAAATCTCATCATAGCGATTTCGATGTCAACCGATAACTTCCTGAATGCACTTTATATACATGTGCGCCGTCTTTGTAGCCCAAAGACTCAATACCTTCAAGGTTTTCAAGCGTTGATTCCCCTTCTTTCACCTCATCCTTTTCTTTTCCGGGGAGATAAACAATTGCAGTTGTATTAAATGGTACTTCCAAATTTAAAATGAACAGTCCCGGATGCCTTTCCCAATTTGAACTAACCTTTCCTCTCAATGTTTCAATTTCTGCCTTCCCATATCCGAGACTGTCCATTAATATAGGTTTTACCTGAAATGATGTGAATGCCGGATTCTTTTCATCCAACTGAATACCAGCAATGTATTTGTAAAACCAGGCATCTATACTTCCCATCATGACATGGTTTTTGGATTGTTTTAAAGTCCAGAACTCACAAACGGTGGTGTATTTTTTCATCATTTCATTCCAACTTGGTGATGTTTTCTGGTTGATAATCCCCCAAGCAACATCAGCTCGACCATTCTGAGCAAGCGCTTCGGGCATATATTTGGTACCCAAAACTCCTGTCGTCAGGTGTCCGGAATTAATGGCTACAATATCATTGACCAGATTATCCAACACCTTTTGCTTCATCATTTCAGGAACAATCCCAAGGTATAGCGGAAAAGCATTGGCCATCTGGCTTCCGTCGTTGTAATTTCCCGTTTTGGAATTCAGATAAGTTTTATTGTACTTTTCGCGAATATCGGCCGAGAGTTTCCTGAAATGTTCCTGATCAGCACTGTTCCCAAGAACTCCGGCCACATCAGCCATTATCCGGGCATTCCAATAATAAAAGGCCGTAGGAACCGATTCCGGTTGTCCTTCTTTCCACCCTTTGACCATGCTTCCCCAGTCGCCAATCCAGCCCATGGGAAGGATCAAATCTTTCGAAATGCTGTCGAGAAAAGCCATGTAGCGTATCATCGCCGGATAATGCTTTTTAAGAATGCGCTTGTCGCCATAGGTAGTGTAATATTGCCAAAGTAATGTGAAATAGGTACTGCTCCATTCAATCCCCTGATCAGGCATATACGGCTGTGGAGAAATGATCGGCAAATCACCTGTTTTTTCATCCTGATTTTCCCGGATTCCATCCAGCCAATTCTCATAAAACAAGGCCATGTCGAAATTAAACATGGCTTCTTCGGCAGTAACCTGTGCATCTCCCAGCCATCCCAGGCGCTCATCGCGTTGCGGACAATCCATCGGGTAACCCATCATATTGCTTTTCTGCGACCAAACAGTTGCCTTGTGAATTTTATTCACCAACAGATTATCGCATTCAAAACTGCCGGTCGGCTGATTGGCTGAATGCACTACTTTCCCTTTAATATCAAGCAATTCGAAAGGTCCGTTTTCGGAAGTGAGTTCAACATACTGGAATCCAAAAAAGGTAAATGCTGGTTCGTAAACTTCCTCGTCATCTCCTTTCATGATATATTCTGCCGTGGCTTTGGCATATTCATTGCTGGTCGCGTCGATGGTTCCATCCTGATGAATGTCTTCTGCAAACCTGATTTTCAGTCGGGTATTCTTATTTCCCTTTGCTTTTATACTGACCCATCCTGAGAAATTCTGTCCCAAATCAAATACCTTCATTCCATTGACCGAAACCTTAATTTCCTTGGGCATAATTGTTTCATTCACTTTGATTGCTGGCATCCGTTGAGATACTAACCGGGCTTTGACTGGGTCACAAACGGTCACTGCTTTCCAGTTCGAATCATTAAAATTGTTCGCATTCCAGCCTTTTTGCTCGAGATTCGCATCATAAACTTCTCCATCGTAAACACAGCTATATATTATCGGACCATCAGCCCATTTCCAATCTTTGTTGGTAGTGATGATTTGAGTTGAGCCGTCAGTAAAAGTTATGTGAATTTGTGCCATTGCTTTTTTCGAGCCGAACCACTGCATCCGGTATTGATTCCACCATTTTTTATACGGATTGTACCAACCGTTTCCAAGGTGAATTCCAAATGCATTTTTCCCTTCGGTCAATAAACTGGTAACATCAAAAGTGTCGTACAGAATGTATTTGTGGTATGGAGTTTTTGCCGGAGAAAGCACATGATCGCCAACCCGTTTGCCATTGATGAAAAACTCGTAATAGCCCAAACCTGTCACAAATGCTTTGGCTGAACTGATCTTTTTTGACAGATTTACTTCGTTCCGGAGAAGTAAAGAAGTGCCAATATGGGTAATGGAATCTTTCATTCCAACCTGTTCCTTTTGATTTCCATAGAAACCTCTTTCAGAAAGAGGTTCAGATTTTGGTCCGTTTCCAATCCAATCGGCCTTCCATTCGGCTGAATCCAGAATCGCTGTTTCAAAACCGGAAACTTGACTTTCATGTTCTTGACCGGTTCCATCCCAAACTATGACTTTCCAAAAGTATTTTTGATTCGATTTCAGGTCTTGTCCAGCATATTCATGCTGAATAGTTTCTCCGGATTCGATCTTTCCGGAATCCCATAAATCAGATTGATTTTCGTTTAGTTTATCCGATGAAGAACCAACCAGAATCCGATAAGCCGATTGTTTTTGGTTTCTTTCAGTGGTTGAGATGACCCATGAAAACCGCGGATGAGCTTCATCCAGATTGATAGGATTTTCGGCATACTCAACCAACATCTTATTGAATATGAGTTTTGACTGTTCCTTCAATGAGCAACTCAGCGGAATAAATATTCCGGAAACTAAAACTACACTTATCAGTACCATTCCTGAAATGGCTGAGATAAGTCGACTCATATTCAAATCTTTGAGGTGTATGATATTACATCCAAAGAAACACGAGAAAATTGTATTTCCTGTATCAATTGTTGACTCTTTCAGATACAATATTAACTTCAGTCAAAATGTATCACGCAAAAAGGAAAGTGGAGTATTAAATGAAGAGACTATTCAAAATCCTTACGGTATTCCGATGGGGTCTTCTTCATGATCACCTTAAAGTAATGATTGAAATTAGCCAGATTATTGTAACCGCATTCGTAGCAAATCTGGGTGATTTGCTTGTCTGTTTCAGCCAGGAACTTGGCGGCAATACCGATACGAACCTTTTTCACATAGTCCATAAATGTATGTTTCGTTTTTTTCTTGAAATATCGGCAAAACGAACCGGGTTCCATAAAAACCAATGCTGAAGCTTCTTTCAGTTTAATGCCGGTCTGAATATTTTTGAAAACATACTCATATATTTTATTGATCTGGTCATAATCTTTTTCGAATGAATTCGGACGCGAGGAAGGTAGCGTGAGAATTTCCCTTTCTTCAATCTGAAGCAACAGGTTAAAAACTTTCAGCAATTCGATATATCGTTCCAAACCTGTTAAAGTGACCATTTTTTTTAGGGCAAGACCAACTTTTTCGGTCTTTTTTCCTTTGAAACAAATTCCGTTACCGGCATTTTTTAGCAGGGTCATTACCGCTTCAAGTTCCGGAATTTTAAAAAAATCTGAACTGATTATATTTTCGTAGAAATGAGTAACAATGCATTCGGGAGCAGTTTCCTGATCGGTTGCCAGCACATCCCAGCAATGAGGTATATTCGGTCCTAAAAGTACCAGGTCACCTTCGGAGTAACTTGAAATACTGCTTCCAACAATCCGTTTCCCTGAACCGACAGTGATATAGTTCAGCTCAAAATTCTCATGAGAGTGGATCTTATGAGAATTGATGTCCATGAGCAACCTTCGGGTAATGAATGAATGCTTGTGGGGAACAAATATCTTCTCGTAAATTATTTCCATCTATTTATTTTTAACCTCATTCCACAAATATAAGAGAATATTCTAATACAACAGTTAAAATACAATGCAAACAGAACAAGATAGTAGAAGTAAAAAAGAACTCGTTGCTTTTACTTTGTATGAGAAAATCGGATTCGTTGAATTAATTTACAAATTCCGAAATCCATATCAACACCTAAAAATACCTCATATACTATGAAATTACAATTAAATGGAATAATTCCTCCTGTTGTAACTCCGTTAAAAAGCAGCAAAGAGCTTGATATTAAAGGTCTGGAGAATCTAATTGAGCATCTTATTTCAGGAGGTGTTCATGGATTATTTATGCTTGGAACAACAGGTGAGGCAACCAGTATAAGTTATGAGCTTCGCAAAGATTTGATTAAAAGAACCAGTGAACTTGTTAATCACCGGATTCCGGTTGTGGTAGGAATTACGGACACTTCACTTGAAGGTTCCCTTGAAATTGCAGAATATTCGGCAGAAATGGGGCTTGACGGTGTTGTTATTGCACCTCCTTATTATTTGCCAATCTCTCAGGAAGAAATGAGGGAATACCTCGAAGTTATTGTTCCCAGATTATCTTTACCATTCCTGATGTACGATATGCCGGGTTGCACCAAAATTCATATGTCGGTCGGAACGATCAGCAGGGCAAAAGAATTGGGAGCTATCGGCGTAAAGGATAGTTCTGGTGATATAAATTACCTGTACTCACTGATTCAGGAATTTAAAGATTCACCCGACTTCTCCGTTATTGCAGGGACTGAATTATTTTTACCGGAAACTATTTTGCACGGTGGACACGGTGCTGTTGCCGGAGGTGCAAATTTGTTTCCCAAACTGTTTGTTGACTTATACAATGCCTCATTAGAAAGGGATTTTGATCAGATTGCAATTCTGCGCGATAAAATGATTCTGATCAATGATTTGATTTACAATGTAGGTAAAAGCTCTTCGAAGTACATAAAAGGAATAAAATGTGGGCTGGCAGCTATGGGCATTTGCAATGAATATGTGGCCTGGCCAATTCGACAATATGGTAAAGAAGATCGCCTGATTATTGAAAAAAATATTCGAAAACTTATCGAAATAATCAACTGAGCAGGCAGGTTCATAAATTAGAAAAACGATCTTAGTGAAACTTCCTTTTTTGATCATAAAGTCTTAGTACTTTAAAACTTTGGAAATGCAATTTTTGGTGCCGGTTTTATTTAAGAACAAGACCTCATGTCAATATACTTCAATATAATTGTGTTTCAGACACAATCTGAAAACAAATCTCGCACCACAACTCTTGCCTTATGAATAAACTCATTTATTTGATTCTGATTGGCTGTTTTTCAACCAATATTATTGAGAATAATCCATATAAAGGAACAAATTCAATTACCACTTCTGAATATATTTATCAGGCAAATGATGTTGATTTTCCCAGTTGTCATGCGTCAACCATTTTAGAAACCAATGAAGGATTGCTTGCTGCGTGGTTCGGAGGAACTGACGAGGGCAATCAGGATGTATGCATCTATGCTGCTTTAAATTTATCCGGAAAATGGAATAAACCGTTTAAGGTTGCCGAAGGGTTGCAGGATGGAAAACGTTTCCCTTGCTGGAACCCTGTTTTATTCAAAAAGGACAACGGTGAAATTGTGCTTTATTACAAGGTTGGACCTAATCCACGCGAATGGTGGGGCTTGTTCAAAACATCAAAGGACAAAGGGAAAACATGGTCTCCGGAAACCAAAATTTCGGACAATCTTCTGGGTCCGATCAAGAATAAACCTGTGCGATTGCCAGATGGTAAAATCCTCTATCCAACCAGTTTTGAAACGCGGAACGAATGGAACATCTATATGGAAACTTCAGATCAGGATTTAAAAAACTGGCAAAAAATCAGCATCGACAATAAAAACTTCAAATCTATCCAGCCAACCATACTGTTTCATCCGGATGGAACCCTGCAGTTGCTTTGCCGCAGCATGAATAAGAAAATCAACGAATCGTGGTCGAAAAACAATGGACAGACCTGGTCGCCACTGGTGGAGACTTTAATACCAAATAATGATGCAGGAATAGACGCTGTAACTCTTTCGGATGGGCTGCTGCTGCTTGTTTTTAACCCGATTGTGAAAGGAAGACAAAAATTGGGCGTTGCCGTTTCAAAAGATGGAATTAACTGGGAAGCCGCGGCATTGCTTGAGAATGAAACTGACCGAAATGCAGAATTTTCATACCCGGCTGTTATTCAAACCAAAGATGGATTAGTCCATATCACCTATACCTGGAACCGAAAGCTGATCAAACATGTGGTAATTGATCCGAAAATTTTGAAAACCAAACCGTATCTAAATGGCATCTGGCCTGAAGAGTAATAAAATTTGACTCGAAATAATGAATAAAATTCTTTTGCTGACAGTTCTTTTTCTAAGTCTCTATTCGAACAACATTTGTTTTGGAGAGAAGTTAAGCGCGACCGGTAAAATCAATTGCGATCAGGACGGAATGCTTGTGATCAATGGAAAACGCACCTTCATTATTGGTTCATACTATCTTCCAAAGACTAACGCTCCTTTTAAAGAACTTTCGGTCAACGGCTACAATTATATTCACGTTAATGCCGATCAGCAACAACTTGACTTGGCGCAAAGTAATGGACTGAGAACCTGGTTGTCAACTGGTTCAATAAAAAATAATGATCAGAAAGATATTGCGAGAATCACTGAATTGGTCACCAAATTCAGAAATCATCCATCCCTGCTTTTCTGGGAAATGGAAGATGAACCGGCTTTTACATGGAATTCAGCAGAACCACGGATCAAACCTGAGCCTCTGCTTGAAACTTATCGGTTAATTAAAAAGAACGATGCGGAACATCTGGTCATCACCAATCACGGTCCGGTCAATCTGATTTCAACGCTTCAAAAATACAATCCATCAACCGACGTGGTAGCCTGCGATATTTACCCGGTTATTCCGGCAGGCATAAAACCTGACTATGCTTTGCACCCCGATGGACTTCAGGGCGATTTGCTGAACACTTCAATCAGTCAGGTTGGCGAATTTGTCGACAAAATGAAAAAGGTTTCTGCTGGTACAAAACCAGTTTTTATGGTGCTTCAGGGTTTTGCCTGGGAAATACTTAAACCCGAGACTCAGCGAGACAAGCAGATGATCAAATATCCGACCTGGGAAGAAAGTAGGTTCATGGCTTTTGATGCGATCGTTCATGGTGCAACCGGAATCATCTATTGGGGTACCGATTTCACACCTCAACCCTCCGCATTTATTTCCGATTTGAATCGGGTGACCAAAGAATTAGCCGGACTTCAGGAAGTAATTTCAGCCAAAACTGAAAAGCTTACAGTAGAAACAGAATATCATGAATTGGGCTATTCGGTTGATGCCGGTATAGAATTCATTGCCAAAAGAGCTAATGGAAAACTTTTCCTGATCTCCGTGAATTCGGATAAAAATCCGGTGAAAATTACGTTTTCGAACCTGAATAAATTTAAAACCGCAAAGGTTCTTTCAGAATCACGTATCCTTGATTTGAAAAACGGTAAATTAAACGATAACTATAAACCATTTGAGGTTCACATCTATGAACTTCAGGAATAACAATTTAAAAGTCAGATTATGAGAGCGATCCGAATATTTTCAGTCCTGTTTTTGCTGGCAGCTCTGAACGGTACAGCACAGACCCGAAATGCAAAAAATGCAATTGTCAGCGAAGAAATCATCTTTCCCGGTCAAAGTGAGCATACGCATGGAAGCAGTATCGTCATGCTTCCGAATGGCGATCTTCTGGCAGCCTGGTTTCAGGGAAGCGGGGAACGCAGTGCCGATGATGTCCGGATTATGGGAGCACGTTTAAAAAAAGGACAGAAAATCTGGACCACTCCGTTTCTAATGGCCGACACCAAAGGAATTCCCGATTGTAACCCGGTCCTTTTCCTGAATCGAAACGGCAAGCTGTTTCTTTTCTGGATTGCTGTTCAGGCAAACAAATGGGAATATGCCATTTTAAGGTTTCGTACCTCAGTAAATTACAACGGGAATGAAGCTCCCGACTGGAACTGGCAGGATAACATTTTGCTAAAACCTGACGATAGTTTTGCCAAAGAGGTTGAAAAGCGCTTCAAGGAAATGCCCGAAAGTCAGGCAGGATGGGCAGGATATGCTCCTCAATACGACGATATGATTAAAGAAGCAAGTAAAGATTTGATGAAAAGAAGCATTGGCTGGATGACCCGTATTCATCCGATTACGCTGGAAAGCGGACGAATTCTGCTTCCACTTTATTCCGATGGTCTAAACTTTTCAATGGTTGCCATTTCAGACGATGACGGAACAACCTGGAGACCAAGTCTTCCAATTGTTGGCCGCGGACCTATCCAACCGGCTTTGGCCGTTAAAAAGAATGGAAACATTGTGGCCTGGATGCGCGACAGCGGAGACTCACCAACCCGTGTGCATACCAGCGTGTCAACTGATAATGGCGAATCGTGGAGCGTTTCACAAAAAACTGAAATACCCAATGAAGCCAGTGTCGAACTATGTGTATTAAAAGATGGTAAATGGGCATTTGTCGGAAACGACATCAACGACGGTCGCTACCAGTTATCCATTTTTATTTCCGATGATGAAGGTTCGACCTGGAAATGGAAAGATAAGATCGAATTTGAACCCGATCATAAAGGAAGTTTTTCGTATCCCTGTGTGATCCAAACCAGCGATGACCTACTGAATATTACCTATTCCTATTCAAAAGGAGGTAAAAATGAAACGATTAAACATGTGGTAATCGATCCAAAAAAGATAGCATTCTAAATAGAAAATGAGGATTATTAACGGAAACGAAAAAGTCCTGAAAGGATGGCCTACAATAGCCCAGGGCAAACGACGAAGGAGTGTCGCCCTGGGATTAAGAACGGGTGAAATAATCGTCCGCGCTAAGGATAATAAAATAAAAATTACTGTTTCGGACGAAAGATAGGATCGCCATTATTAAAATTGATTGCATCCTATTCCGTCCGAAAGAAGTTTTTTGTCCTTATTTTCATGTTCACGCGGACGGATTTCTTGCTGTCCTCTTTTCCCAGGGCGTCATTTCGGATCGTTCCTCCCGAAACTTTGCCCTGGGCTAATTTATATTGGCCTTTCAGGCCAGAAATATATTCAGTGTCAAATTTGTATTTTAAAGAGTAACAAATAACAAAATCAAGTAAGCCAAATGGTAGAAACTAAGACAAATCAGGTAAAAGGATCGATTTTCAAAGAAATAAAGTATTTGTATTTCATACGATTCATTGTTTTGATGATCAGTTTGATCACATTCCAGAACTTTGTTTCAGCCCAAAAACTGAATTTAGAGTTAAAGTTTTCGAGCAATCAGAGATGCTTTCTCGAAAGTTCTGCAACGGTTGCTGATATTGACAACAATGGAACCGATGAAGCTGTAATTGCCGCTCAGGAGGAATTGATTGCCGTTGGGAAAACCGGCAACAGCATCTGGCGCTGGAAAGCCAAGGGCCGGTTCATGACTTATCCGGCAATTCTGAAACGTGCTGGAAATGTAGCATTAATTTATGCAGCCGACTATGGCGGCAAACTAAATTGCTTGGATGGTAATGGAAAAGTGGTTTGGCAAGCCGATTTAAATGCCGGTTCAGAATGGTCGGCCAGCGTGGTTGCCGACCTCGATGGAAATGGCACTTATGAAGTCATTCAAACCGACATCAAAGGTACCGTTTGGGTATTTGATGCGCTGACAGGCTCTGTCCTGAAAAAAACATCGATCGTCGGAATACCGGTCAGTCCGGCAGTTGGCGATCTGAACGGCGACGGAAAATCAGAAATAGCCGTTGCGACCAACGACGGAACAATTACCGTTTTAGGGAATGATTTAACTGAACGTTGGAAGTACAAAACCGGTGGTTTCTCTGAATCCTGGTCCACTTCGGCACCGGTCCTATTCAGTGCCTCCGACGGAAAGAATTACCTGGTAGCTGCTTCAAGCACAGGCGATATTTATTGCTTCGATGCACAGGGAAAACCTGCATGGCATTACCCAACCAACGTGCCGGTATCGTCATCCATTTCAGCAGGAGACTTTGATCAGGACGGACAATCCGATATTTTTATCATCACCCAAACCGGCCTGGTTTACCGTTTCGATGAAAAAGGAAATGTGATCTGGAAAATCGATATGCAGGGTCGTGGTTTAGCTTCAGGAGCTATTGCTGATATCAACAACGATGGTAAACTTGAATATATCCTTTCAACACAGACCGGACATTTTCTGGTTCTGAATCAAAGCGGCGATGTGGTTTTTGATTATCAGCTTCCATCGCGCTCCATCAATGTCACACCTTCGATTGGCAGCATTACCGGAAATCCGGATAAGCTCGACTTGTTCCTCACCGGCGGTGAATCGGGCCAGACTTATTGTTTCGAGAGTCCGGCAACAAAAAAATCAGTCATCCAATGGTCGAACTACCGTGGAAATGCGCAAAACACCGGTTCATGGTTTGGCCTGACCAAATCGGACGAACTCCGGATGGTTCCGCAAAATCTGGCATGGAACAAGTTACTCAATGGAGACCGCATTCAGTTCAATATATCCAATCCGAAACCAGGATCAAAACCACTAAAAGCTGCTGCAATCTGCATCAGCCCTGATGGAGCAAAGAATAATGCGATTGCAAACATATACGGAAAAGAAGGCCAATTGCTTTTGCCGGTGGATTTCACGCTTCCCGGAAATTACCAGTTTAGCTGGAGTTTAACAAACAGCGATGGCAAGGAATTGCTTTCCGGCTCACGCGAAATCAGTGTTCAGGCTTTCGAAAATGACCGAGCACTGGCCAAACATTCGGTGAGCGAATTAAATTCTGCTGCTGATCAGGTCGAACCGGTTCTGCCTTTATCGGCCATTGCGCTTCGGAATGAAGCTGATCAAATTCAGGCCAAAGTCAATGCAATTTCAGCACAGCAGGAAATGGTTGCAGTAAGCAATGCTTCTGCTGTTCAGACAACCATAAAAAATACAGCAAAGCTGAACGACCAGGCCAAACGTGCGATTTTGATCAGCGATCTGATCGGTAAAGCCGCCAAACTTGGAACCGGAACCAGCCTGATTGCCTTTGAAGGCAGCAAATGGGAAAACCGGAATGTGGATAAGCAATTACCAGCCAAGGTTGAAAACCCGGTTTTGATCAGTCATGCCGCAGTTCCTGGCGAACATCAACCGGTTCCGCTGATGCTTTTCAACGTGACCGATCATTTGCTCAACGTTCGCATTGTATCCGAAAATCCGGATAAGGAAATTAAGGTGACTGCCATGCGTTCGATTAACACATCAACTTCTCTGGGAGAGGAAAGCTGGGATGCATTGCCGGTAATCGATGAATCCGGAGTAATCAGCATTCCATCGCTTTCGAGCCGCGAAGTATGGCTGGACATCGATATTAATCAGGCTAAACCGGGCAAACATGATATCGATGTTACTTTACAGGCTCTCAATGGCGCCGGTATTTTGGATGCGCCAACCAATCCGCATGCAGTTCCGGCTCCTGAAACCAAAGTAAAAATTTCGCTAAATGTTTTACCGTTTCAAATGGCGCCATCAGGAGAATTCAGATTATGTACCTGGTCACCTTCTTCCGGGCCTGAACTGGAAGGACTGCTTGCCCATGGCAACAATATTTTCCTTCTGCCACAGCCAATCCTGAAATTCAATTCTGAAAACCAGGTGACTGGTATTGATTATACTGCATTGGATCAGGTTACTGCTCAATTCAAAGGAAAAGATATTTTCTTTCTGATTTCAGGACAACCAGCGATTAAAGATGAGTTTGCCAGCGAAGGCTACAAAAAGCAGTTCAGTTTTTACCTGAAAGATTTGGTTTCACATTTGGCAACTAATGGAATTGGGACTGATCGTTTCGCCATGTACCCGATCGATGAACCGGGCGGAGCCGGATGGAATGCAATAAATACATTGGTAAAAATTGGCGAAATGGCCGCAGCAATAAATCCGGATGTAATGTTATACGAGGACGGTGGCGGCGAATTACCTATGTTTCAGGCCATGTCAAAATATGTGGATATCTGGAGTCCATCCATCGATTGGATTGGAGATCAGAATCAGGTTATGGATATCATGCGTACTAAAGGGAAGTTGTGGTCGTACAATTGCTCCTATGCATCTTCGCGTCCGGTTGGTCCAAACATCAAGAATATTAATATTACATACGAGTACCGGATTGCGGCCCTCATGGCTCTTCGGAACGGCTCCAGCGGAATTGGGTTCTGGTGCTACAATTCGGTGAGCGAAAATCCATGGTCACGCATCAAACTCGAATACAATCTGGTATATCCCGGAACAAATCAATCGATTACCAGCCGCCGCTGGGAAGCTGTTCGCGAAGGAATTGAAGATTACCGGATATTGGCCGCACTCCAGGCTTATCTCAAGCCGGAAGCAAAAACGGACGAAACTATTCGGCAAAAAATCGATCACCTGATCAATGTCAGCTTGCCCAATCTGGTTGATCCGGGCTATCAGGCCATGAAACTTGGTCAGTCGCGTGAGGTATTCGACTTGGTTTGCAGTGATGCCAAAATGGATGAATTCAGGACTGAAATGATATTATGCATTCAATCGATTACAGATGCCAATACTAAAAACTGGGCTGAAAAACTTGGTTTTGAGAAAGGCAAAAAAGTATTGCTCCTCCACATCGACGATGCCGGAATGTGTCCTGAAGCCAATGTTGCAACACAAAACTACCTTGAGAAAGGTGATCTGACTTCAGCGGCCGTGATGATGCCATGTATAAATGCAAAAGCCATGATCGAATGGGCAAAAAGTCATCCGAAAACTGACATTGGAATGCACCTGACTTTAACCGCCGAATGGCAAGACTACCGGTGGGGATCAGTTGCAGACCCGAAAAAAGTAGCCAGCCTGATTGATCCGGATGGAAAATTTTATCATGAAGTTCCGGATGTGGTGATGCATGCTTCGGCTAAAGATGTTGAAACGGAAATCCGCGCCCAGATTGACAAATCCATTGCTTTGGGACATCAGCCAACCCATATTGACACGCACATGGGAACACTATACGGCTGTGTCGATTACATCAATGTTTTCATGAAAGTTGCCCAGGAATACCATCTCCCGGCCAATATTATTGACGTTTCCGATCCACAGGTTGCCGAACAGTTCAGGAAGGCTGGTTATCCCATTACCGACGAAGTAATCCGGAGCGTAGCAAAATACAATTTACCTAAACTCGATAATTTCACCAGCGTTGGAGAAGGTGCTACCTATGAAGAAAAACGGGACAATTTCTTTAAGCTGGTCAAATCGTTAAATTCCGGATTAACCGAAATCATTTTCCACCCGGCAACTTTGAGTGATAATTTGAAATCGATTACCGGAACCTGGCAACAGCGGGTTTGGGAAGGTGAGTTGTTTTCTGATCCGGTTGTAAAACAGTTTTTTATTGATGAAGGAATTGTGATTACCAACTGGATCGAGATTATGAAACGATTTGACGGTAAAAAGTAATGAACGCCAGCAACAGACTGATTTCCGTGGATGTTTTCCGTGGACTTACCATTGCAGCAATGGTTTTGGTCAACTACCCGGGATCGTATGAGAATACCTATTCCTTTTTGGAACATTCTCATTGGAACGGAATGTCACCTCCTGATTTTATTTTCCCGTTTTTCATCTTTATTGTTGGAGTTTCCATTGCGCTATCTTTTACCAAACAGATTGATGCCGAAAAACCACGAAAAGAAATGGTGAAAAAGATTCTGATCCGCTTTTTGGAAATCTGGGCTATTGGCCTTTTTATCCATTTTTTACCGGATTTGAATTTTAGTTTCTGGGATTATTTTGGTGTATTGCAGCGCATTGCACAGGTTTACCTGGTTTGCGCCTTACTCTTTCTGTTCACCAACTGGAAAACCCAGATTTATATCTTCTCTGGAATACTTCTCGGTTACTGGATCACCATGTCGTTTATTCCAACCAATGATTTCGTGGCCGGAACTTTGGAGCCGGGCAAGAACTTCTCCGTATGGTTCGACCGCCTGTTTTTCTCTTCGGAAACACTTGGAAAACATGGATGGAATTCAGAAGGTTTGTATAGTACTTTCCCGGCTATTGCATCAGGAATTGCAGGTGTGCTGGCCGGAAAATTCATTGTCTCAAAAAAAATGTCAGAGAAAACGCTGATCTGGTTATTTACTGCCGGTGCACTCAGTGTTATTGCCGGAGCAATTTGGGACTGGCAATTCCCGATCAATAAAAAAGTTTGGACCAGTTCATTTGTACTTTATACTTCGGGCTGGGCATCGATTGTTTTGGCTATTTCAATGTGGCTGATTGATTTCAATGAATATAAAAATAACCTGTTCGCACGCGCCGGAATTATTTTCGGAATGAACGCCATTATGGTATATATGATGGCTGATGTTTTCGAAACCATCTACAAATACTCGCACATCCACGACCTGATTTATTTTGGTCTGACTGACCTTGGAATGGCAGCACCAAATGCCTCTCTGATCTGGGCATTGATTTCTGTTGGTTCCTGTTTCCTGGTTGCATATTTTCTTTTTAGAATGAAACTGTTTATTAAACTGTAGACTATCTTTACCTGAAAATATTTTATTACCACCAATACAATGTATATGCTTCCATTAAGTGAATTACTCAAACTGAAGCGCTGGAATACTCCGACCATTTATAACGGTTGGGAGCAGATTACTAAGAAACCCCGGACTTCAGGATTTAATCTGGAGGAAACCCGGGATTTCATGCCAGAATTTGGTCCCATGATTGGCTATGCTGTAACAGTCACGATTAAACCGTCAACACCTTCATCAAATCCTATTGCGTGGGCTGAATACCGGAAATATGTCGCTTCCATTCCGGGACCAAAAATCATCGTAATGCAGGATCTGGATAAACCGAATGTAATAGGTTCATTCTGGGGAGAAGTGAGCGCCAATACCCACCGGACTTTGGGTTGCGTCGGAGTGATAGTCGATGGTGCCATCCGGGATCTCGATGAAATGAAAAATGCCGGATTTAAAGCCCTCGCACGCCGTCTTTGTGTTGGGCATGCCTACGCAGCTCCCATCAGTTGGGGCGAACCGGTAGAAGTTTTCGGAACAATAGTAAATCCAGGCGATCTGATTCATGCCGACAAGCATGGTTTTTTAATCATTCCGGAAGAAGATCAGTCCGAAATTCTTAAGGCATCGTTGTTTATGGACAATAATGAATGTGATACGGTGATCAGCGCTGCATTAGAATTTGACCGGGTTGACGAGCAAACTAAAATCGCTGAAAAAATGAATGAGGCAGCCGTGGCCTTTGGCAAAGCCGCAGTTGACGCATCAGGTAAGGAAGGAGAATGGAAATGACCGGACAAGAATTCAGAGACGCATTGCGCTCAGGAACGACGGTTTATGGAACCCTGATCACATCGACATCTCCGAAGATGTTTGATCTGACAGTCAGCCTCGGACTTGACTATGTTTTCCTTTGCACTGAACATGTTTCCTACAATCCGGAAACTTTGAGCTGGATGTGCCGGGCCTATAAAGCTGCCGGAATTAATCCGGTAGTCCGGATTCTGGAACCCGATCCATTTCTGGCAACGCAGGCCTTGGATGCCGGAGCTGGAGCCATTTTGGTTCCTTACGTTGAAAATATTGAAGATATTTATGAACTGGTCGGAGCGGTAAAATACCGCCCGCTGAAAGGGAAAAAGCTTAAGAAACTTCTTTCCGGAGAGGATAAGCCAAATGAAGAACTCAAAGCTTACCTGAAAAATCACAATAAAAACCATACTTTGCTTCTGAACATCGAAAGTCCGACCGGAGTGGCTAACATGGAGCAGTTTATTTCTGTTCAATCAGTTGACGGACAGGGTGTTGATGGCATCGTGCTGGGACCTCATGATTTGTCCACCTCATTCGAAATGCCTGAAAAATACCAAAGCAAAGAGTTCATTGAATTGAGCTGCGATATTATTCGAAAAGCGAGGGCTTGTGGCATCGCTGCCGGTGGTCACAATGGTTCCAGAGGCAGTTTAAATCTTCAGATGGAGTGGGCAAAAGCGGGAGCAAATATTATCATGCACAGCTCTGACATGTTTCTTTTTGCTGATCAACTGCAGCATGATATGAACCGCCTCCGCCAGATAAAGGGGGAAAAAGTGAATACTGAACAATCCGGAGGAAGTATATAGGCAAAGTGGTTACCGGCAATAAAATACAAAAAGGTGTCAGCATTTGAAACGACCCAAACTAAACTAAAAATGAAGATAAAAATCATAGCCGTAATTACTGCAGGATTTTTTGCATTGTTAATTGCCGGTTGTATTTCACGCAATCCGGATAAAGCAAACCTCCAATCGGTTGATCCATATATCGGAGGAATGGGGCATCTTCTCCACCCGACCCGACCCAATGTGCAATTGCCCAACCAGATGATCCGGATGCACCCGATGCGTGCCGATTACCTCGACGATCAGATTAGCTTCTTCCCTCTCACGATGATTTCACATCGGAAAGGTGAGCTTTTTGGCGTTTTACCCGGATCCGGGAAAAAGAAGGAAGGAACATGGAAGGAACGGCAAACTTACGATCACGACCTGGAAATTGTGAGCCCGTATTTCTATTCCACTTATTTGATTGATGAGGATATCAGGGTTTTGTTTACTCCAGGTAATAAAACAGGCTTCTTCCGGTTTTCTTTCCCAACGAGAAAAGAAAAAACAATACGGCTTCAGATTAATCAGGAAGGACACTGGAATGTAATCTCCAAAAAATCGTTCTCAGGAGAGGAACAGTTTTTCGGAATGAAGGCATTTGTCTATGGAGAGTTTAATCTGGACTGCATTTCTTCCTTTTTAGAGGATGAAACCAAACAGATCAAAAAAACCAATGCAACCAGACAGGAACCTGTTGCCTGGTTTGAATTTGACAAAGCTGAAATTCTGCCAATTGAATTCAAATACGGAATTTCATTTATCAGCGTCGATCAGGCCAAGGCCAATTTGAAAAATGAGATTCCTGAATGGGATTTTGAGACGCTCAAAAACAATGGAGAACAAATTTGGGAGAAAGCCCTCAACCAGATTCAGGTGAAAGGTGGAACTGATGCCCAGCGGAGAACATTCTTCACTTCTCTGTACCGGACATACGAACGCATGGTAAATATCAACGAATACGGAAAATATTACAGCAATTACGATCATCAGGTTCACACAACGGACCGCGATTTTTATATCGACGATTGGGTTTGGGATACTTACCTTGCCAACCATCCGTTACGTATGATTCTTCAGCCTGAAAAGGAAGCTGATATGCTTCAATCGTACACGAGCCTTTATGAACAAGGCGGATGGATGCCTCAGTTTCCGCTACTTTACCAGGATGATCCGGCTATGAATGGCTTCCATTCGACAATCGTGTTTCTGGACGCCTGGCGGAAAGGAATCCATGGCTTCAATGTGGATAAAGCCTACGAAGGAATCCTGAAGAATGGCACCGATGCCACCTTGCTTCCATGGAGAAACGGCCCAAAATGTGCTCTTGACTCGTTTTACCGCGAAAAAGGATTTTATCCGGCTCTGATGCCGGGCGAATTAGAAACAGTGAAAGAGGTTCATGATTTTGAAAAACGGCAGGCTGTTGCCGTTACCCTTGGAGCCAGCTACGACGATTGGGCACTTTCTGAAATGGCCAAAGATTTGGGCCACAAGGAAGATCATGAATATTTCGTCAAACAATCCACCAATTACCGCAATTTATATCGTCCGGATAAAAAAATGTTTTGGCCTAAAAATGCGAAAGGTCAATGGATTGAAATCGACCCAAAATTTGACGGTGGCCCCGGTGGACGTGACTATTACGACGAAAATAACGGGTATACCTATCAGTGGCAGGTTCAGGAAGATATTCACGGGTTAATTGACCTGATGGGAGGCCGTAAAAAGTTCACAGCCAACCTCGACCAGCTTTTCCGCGAAGATCTTGGACGCACCAAGTTTCAGTTCTGGGCCAAGTTTGCCGATGCTACCGGTATGGTTGGACAGTTCTCGATGGGCAACGAACCAAGTTTTCACATTCCGTATTTGTACAATTATTCCGGAGAACCATGGAAAACCCAAAAACGAATCCGGTTTTTACTTGATGTCTGGTTTCAGGATAATATCTTCGGAATTCCGGGTGATGAAGACGGTGGAGGAATGACCGCTTTTGTTGTATTTTCTTCGATGGGCTTTTATCCGGTTACACCGGGACTTCCCATTTATAACATTGGGAGTCCGGTTTTTGAAGAAGTCAAAATCAAGCTCAATAACGGCAAGGTTTTTACCCTGAAAGCACATCATTACGCCAAAGAAAACAAATACATACAATCAGCCAGACTGAATGGTGAATCCTTAAAGCGTCCATGGTTTACTCATGCCGATCTGATGAATGGTGCAACACTTGAATTGGAAATGGGTCCGTTGCCAAACAAAAAATGGGGTGCATCGCTTGATGCGGCTCCGCCTTCAAGTATTAATTAGTTTTATAAATGATTGCCAAATCGACGACTAAAAAATTGCCATGAGAATATCTGTATTTGTTTTACTGATTTTTATTTCATTTGCCGCCTGCAAACCAGCACCCCCGGACCGTTTAATCGAATATGTCAATCCATTGATTGGAACAGATGAGGATGGCCACACTTTTCCCGGAGCACTGGTGCCATTTGGAATGGTGCAACTTAGTCCCGACAATGGCGAGCATGGATACAATTGGTGCAGTGGCTACCATTACAGCAGCGATCGCATAGTTGGCTTTAGCCACACACATTACAGCGGCACCGGAGCCGAAGATTTATGCGATATCTCGGTATTTCCACTGGTCCATACCAAAACTACAGCCAAATCCATTTCCAGTGAATTTTCACACAAGGAGGAGATTGCCAGTCCCGGGTATTATTCAGTATTGCTTCAGACGTTCAATATAAAGGCAGAATTAACGGCTACTGTTCATTGTGGTTTACAACGCTACACTTATCCTGAAAGTAAAAAACCAAAAATAAAACTTGATCTTGGATTTGGAAATGGAAATGAATTACGGGTTGGCCATAATGGTGATCAGCCTTTGGAATGCTACATAAAAAAACTTAACGACAGCACTTTGGTTGGCTTTCGCCGCTCCATTGGTTTTGTGGGTGAACGCTGTGTTTACTTTGCTGCACGAACCAGCAAACCTTTTAATGATCTGGTGATTTTTGCCGATAGCGTAAAGATCAACTCAGATGAAGAAGCCCGGGCCGTAAGGATAAGTTCAGTGCTTTTGTTTCCAGCTTTCACCAGCGGAGAACAAATTTTGATTAAAGTGGCCATCAGCTCAGCAAATATAGAAGGCGCACTGGCAGGTCTTCAGGAAATCAAAGATTGGGATTTTGATGCCGTTAGAAAGAATGCTGAAGATGCCTGGGAGGCCGAACTAAGCAAAATAAAGGTGACTTCCGAAGACATGGATTTTAAGGAAACATTTTATACTGCAGCTTATCACTGCTATTTCGCTCCCTTTCGCTTTGATGATACTTTAGGTAATTATTCCGGAGCCGACCGGAAAATTCATACAGAAAAAAACGTTTACACCCTGAGTTCACTTTGGGATACTTACCGCGCGACGGCTCCACTTTTCACTTTAACTCAGACCAAACGTGTTCCTGACATTATCAATTCTTACCTGGAGTTTTACCGGCAACATGGGTTGCTACCATCCTGGGAATTGTATTTCAACGAAGCCAATGTGATGCCCGGATATCATGCTGTTTCGATTATTTCCGATGCCATTTTAAAGGATATCAAGGGATTTAATTATCAGTTTGCTTTAGGTGCAATGATTGCCACTGCGAATGAAGATATCCGCGAATCGGATTTTTACCGGAAATATGCTTATGTGCCCGACAACCTTGATCCCCGGCAACGTGGAGTGACTAAAACGGTGGAATATGCATTTGACGATTGGTGCATCGCACAGGTAGCAAGAAAACTGAACAACCTGCCGGTATATGATGAGTTCATGAAAAGAAGCAGTTACTGGAAAAATGTATTTGATGCGGCAACTGGTTTTGTCAGACCGAAAAATTCTGAAGGAAAGTGGATGCTTCCTTTCAATCCAAAGGAATCAATTGGTTTTCAGGAGGGAAATGCATGGATATATACCTGGTACGTTCCACAGGATGTGGCTGGATTGAATACAGCCATGGGAGGAGCCGACCGGTTTGAGTTGAAACTGGATTCGCTCTACAATGCACCGGATCCAACTAAAAAGGACCGGGACAATAATGGATATTACGGTTTATCGGAATTCTCGAATGAACCAAGTCACCACGTTCCATATTTATACAGCTATATCGGAAAGTCATGGAAAACTGCTGAAAAGGTGAACCATATCCTGACTAAATTTTACAGCAACCAGCCCAATGGCTTATGCGGAAACGACGACTGCGGGCAAATGAGTGCCTGGTATGTGCTAAGCTCTATGGGATTTTATCCTGTAAATCCTTCAAGTGGCGAATATGTGTTGGGAAGTCCGTTGGCCGATCAATCCGATTTGACTTTGGAAAACGGAAACCACTTTGTAATGACAGCCAAAAATCTGAGTAAAGAAAATATCTATATTCAGAAAGCAACTCTGAACGGAACACCCTATACACAATCTTTCATCCGTCATTCGGATATTATGAAAGGTGGCGAATTGGTATTATACATGGATAAAAAACCTTCTGAAACCTGGGGAATCAAGGCGGAAGACTGGCCCGGAAAATAAAAAAGAAGCCCCCTAAATCCCCCGAAGGGGGACTTTACACGCAACAGCGGACATCAAAAAATGACAAAAATACAAGCATGAAAATTACAATCTTACTTTTTACCCTTCTGTTTGGTATGATGTTGAAAGCCCAAATAGTTCCTTTCTACTCAACAATCAACGACAAATACGGGTACATTGACGAAAAGGGACAGGTGATCGTTAAACCAAAATATGATCTGGCATATAACCTGAATGAGGGAATGGCAGCTTTCAGGATAAACGGAAAATATGGTTATATTGACCAAAAAGGCATCGAGATTATTCCTCCAAAATATGACCAAACATGGAAATTCATTGGTGGTTATGCCGCAGTCAGATTAGACGAAAAATATGGTTTTGTTGATAAGACCGGAAAAGAAGTAATCCCGTTAATCTACGAAGACGCCAATAATTATCACGGCACCTGCTGTTACAAAGGTGAGGCGCATGTGAAGCAAAACGGGAAGTGGAAGATCATAAAAATAGCCGAAAAATAGATTCCAACACAATTCAAATCAGGATTTATGCCATTTGGTTTCGGCTTTAAAAACTACCTTCTGATTACCCTGACTAATGGCTTCAATGCTGTATCCCAATTCTGACTTACCGGAAAAGAGTTTGATTTCGTCGCCCCAAAGTGTTTCGGAGAGAAATTCAAGGGTAAAAGAACTCAACACATTCTGAATAAAATGTTCCTTGGCAAAGCAATCCATCACCCAGTCGAGGTAGCGGGTGTTGTTTACATGGAGGTTGACATCAATTTCATTGTATAAAATTGTTTTTGTGAAAACCTCTGTATCAGTTGAACTAATCACCCGCTGCGGAAAGGTATCCATCGACCGTTCTTCATTCAGCGGAAGATCCAGGGTAAGCCGTGCCATCCGTTGCGGCCGCATCGTTCCTCCATCCAACAGCAACCATCCGGAAACGCCTCTTCCGATTTGCTTTCCGGCCTCATTAAAAAACTGAAAATCCCTCCTGAAAAACAAGCCCTCTGTTCCGCACGGCCAGGTTCGGATGTGTATTCGTTCTCCCCACAATGGCCAGCTTTCCATTTCCATGGTAAAACGTGAAAGAGCCCAAAACAGGTTTTGAGTCTGAAGAGATTCATAACCTGCACCCAGATGTTCCGCATGATTCCCGGCACTTTCCTGAAAAAACTGCATTAAAGCGGAAGGTTTCAGACGCTTTTGAAAATCAACATGATATGAATTTACTTTATAGGTATCGTTCCAGACAGCGTCCATTTGATGAGCTATTTATTAAACATTCGTTATACTATTCCTCTTCCTCTTTGCCGCTGTATTTTTTCGGAAATTGTTCTTTCCCTTTCATGGCAAACCAGATGATGCGGTTAAACAAATCATCATCTCCGGAATCAATGTGATCAAATTGAGGTTCCATGCTTTTTTTTGCATAATGAAGCGCTGTTCCTTTTAAGTCTGTCAGTGGCTTATTCATTTCATTCAATGGAATCTGATTGGGCAAGGATTGGAATGGAGTCAAAACCGGAGTGGATGAAAAACAGTCGAACATGGGAATGGCGGTGGCATCGCTGACATTCATTACCGGAATTCCCAAAATCTGTTCGATGGTCCGGAAAACCGAAACCTGATTGTAATTCGTGTGAATGGTGGTTTTCAGTCTTGAATAAGGACTTATCACTGAACCGACAGTCCGGTAGGCAGAAACATGATCCCAGCCATCCTGAGAATCATCTTCAGTAATGAAAATGACCGTGTTGTTCCAAAAACGACTTTTGGATATGGCCTCAACAATTTGCCCAAGAGCCAGATCATTATCCGCCACCATGGCCCGTGGTGTCGGAAGTCCCGGACGTGTTCCTCCGGTATGATCATTCGGAAGTGCAACAACCATCAATTCAGGCCATTGATCACCTTTCATCTGATCATATCCATTCAATTCATTGATAAAGGTTTTTGCACGAAGAATATCAGGAATCTGGTGATTATCGTATCCCGGATAATTCGGACTAAGGATTTTTTCAACCGGTTTTATCGTGGTGTGATTAACGAATTTCAACGTTTCACCTTTATTAAAACCTTCATACATTGAAGTCCATGTGAAAGCCGGATCATAAGCCGGCACACAGGCTTCACCATAAATACGGACATTCTTTCCATTCCTTTGTGCATTGTTCCAGATAAATCCGGTTGGCGTATAAACCAGTGCATCTTCCTGAACATGAGGATAACTCCGGAACCAGGCGCGCACGTTTTTCTCCACATAATCGGTCACCATTCCCATATCGGTCCACTGATGCCCTTCCGCCGAACTTTTTCCGGCTGCATGATAATTATCCATCAGGAAAAAATCATTCACTATTTCATGCGTATTTGGAGTAACCTTTTTTCCAAAAATGCAAAGAGTTGAATCCCCATTTCCTGCAGTCACATCACCGAGAACCTGATCGTAGGTCCTGTTTTCCTTGATAATATATACCACATGTTTAAATACCGATGGTTCGCCAATCCGCGCAGGAACCGGCACCGGCACAACATTTTTGCGTGGCATTTGCTCGGTGAGTGCAATCCGGAATTTCTGATTATTCTTTTCAACTTTTTCAGTATAGTTCTGCAATTGCTGCTTTTGAGGAACCGGAATAACTGAAACAGATGCCATTTGCCGGTGAGTATTGAAAGACGATTTGCCTGTTGTGGCAGAAACTGTAGCTATCCGCGATCCTTCGGCCTCTATGTTGGCAACAAACAGCAAACTGTCGCGAAAAACAGCAATAGCACCCGGATATGCTCCTGTCGGAATGAACCCGGCAATACTGCTTTCCTTTTCGGTAGATGAGGTAGAAGCAGATTTTCCAAGCTGAACGACTGCAAGTGCATTATCCATTCCATTGGCCACATACAATGTTTTCCCGTTGCTTGTAATTCCAAGTCCATTCGGCGAATCACCAAAATAGGTTTTCTTTTCATGAAAAAGACTCACTGAAACCTTCTCTGCTACCCTATCTTTATCAGTATTAATAACAGAAATCAAATCGCTGTTCGAATTGGCCACATAGACAAACTTACAGTCAGGGCTTGAAATGATATCATTCGGATGCAATCCAACCGTAATATTTTTCAACAGATCACCAGTTTGTGAGTCAAAAACTGAGACCGTTCCTTCCCTGGTTGCACCAGTTTTCGCATCCACTTTAGCGCTTCCCCATGGAACACCAGCCACGTTCACATCACCGGTTTCAGGAACTGAACCTGCCCAGTTGGTAATATATAGTTTCCCTCCGGCTGCAGCAATCCCAAATGGCGCAACTCCTGTTGCAACCGACCAGATTATTTTACCCGATAAAATATCCAATTTCGCAAGCGTATTGTTCCCGTTTAAAACAACATACAAAATGGGAGTTCCTGATTCCTCAGAAAGCAGGAGTTCGTTAGGCAGAGCCGATTGTGCCGGAGTAACAGCCTCGAAAAGAAATTTATTGATGACCGAAATATTCGCTCCGTCCCATTTGGCCTGAATGACATAAGATTTTCCTACACCGGCAACAGCACTCCAGTAGATTTCATAATCTTTGGCTGTTTTACGCCACTGGATTCCTGAGAATGAATTCATTAAGTTTTCAGTTCCAAAATTTCCACGCAGGATGAAGCGACTGACGATTTTTTTGCTGACCGGTTCAATGATGACAACCGAGTAACGGCCTTCGACAGCTACCCATTTACCATCCGGCGAAACGACACAATCGAGCGCATGGTTTTCATTTTCCTTATCGCCAAAATACAGTTGTTTCCCGGCCGCATCAATGAAGCGGTTATATGGCATCATTACTGGCAGATCGCTTTCTCCAAGCGTACTTATCTCGTACGAAGTGACATATTTCTGCTGTTCAGTGTTGCTGACATTCGACTGCGAATAGGACTGATGAGCTGCAAAAAAACAGGCAATCATCGCAAATACTGGTTTGATATTTTTCATTCGACGGAAGATTTCAGAATTAAAATAAATTTTGCCATTTCAGGATTTGTTCCGACTAACTTAAAGGAACAATTCAGATAACACTCCTGAACTATTTAAAGTTTTTGGAGGCCTTCTCGGCGACCATCTCCACAACAGCTTTATCGCTCCATTCCTGGCAATGACCAGCCATTGGAGTGAACGATATTTTGGCATCCGACTTCGGATTTTCCGTTTTGTCAAGATACATTTTCAAAAACCGGGTGGCCACATTGGAGAACAACCCATCCATATCACCGGTCCAGACCCAGATTTTACCCTGAAGTTTCGGTCCAAGTGTGGTCCAGTTTTTCTCCAGTACTTTTTTCAGATCGTATTTTTCCCACTGTGCAGCAACGGCATGATCGATTTTTCCGGTTACCGGATCGAACATCAGCGAAGGCAGTCCATCCTTACCTTTTGGCCCGAATACCGCGTTATACGCACCAAACTGACCACCTGAAATCAGGTAATTACCGGTCTTTCCCAATACGTTTTCCTCCTCAATACACTCTTTCATCGTCCATTTCATATCACCATATAAACTTCGCGATTCGGGCTGCAGATATCCGTAGCGGCTGTAAAAAATAGACTCGTCATGATAAATATCCATCAGGCCGTAATGCTCAAATTCAACCGGATCGGGACTATACGACCAGGTTCCGTTAAAAAAGTCGGGATAGAATATTTGCAGACCCAGCGCCACCCATCCTCCGGTCGAAGCTCCGGCCAGATAACGCATTCCGGAGTCTTTCTGGTAATGAACCTGTCTTTCGATTTCAGGAATTAATTCTTCGGTCAGCGCCTTTCCACAGGGACCATTATTTTCTGAGTCAACCTGGTAGGAATCGCCATATGGACCCTGCGAATCAAGAAAAACATAGATGATCTGAGGAGCCTTTCCGGAAAACCACCAATCAGTAAAATCCTTATTCCGTATCATTCCATTTACTCCATCATACCGTCCGTTCAGACCGGGAGCCCGGTAACAGATTGGGAAAGATTTTTCAGGATAATCGAAAAAGCTGCAAGGAAGCAATACCGAAGCTTTCAGGTATCGCGGCCGACCAAAAAACTCAGTCAGGTATTTACTTTGAATGACAACCGGTTTCACGAATTTGTGATTGACAATTTCAAACGGAGGGATAACTTTCTGCAGTTCCAGGCTTAGACTTGCGTTAGGAGAAAACCTCATTGAATCCACCTGACTGATCAGATTTCCCGGCACATTTTCCTGTCCGTCGTCCGGATTCTGCTTGTAAAGCACCTGAAAATAAAACTGATCGGGTGAATTCAAAAATTCTTTGAAAGTTCCTGCTGTGATTACTTCCTGATTTCGGGTATCCAGCAAAAAATCAGTGGAAGAATCCCAGTTTTGGGGTGTCACACCAACAACTACATCAAAACCTTTTCGTGGTTCTTTGTGTTGTTGTCTGGTGAGATAAAGTATAATTCGACCGCCACGAATGAAGGAAGATTTTAGTTCCGGCGAAACGGATATTTTCACTTTCAAAACAGGAGTTTTCTGGGCCTGAGAGAGATTTGAAATCGTCGAAAAGGTTAATAAAAGAAGTGCAACAGTTAATACTTTCACAAGAAGTCATTTTAGATACAGCTTCAAATATAGTTAAATATTGATGTTGAACAGCGACGCAATCTGCCTTCACGACCTCAAATTTCATCCTTATTTAAAATGAAGTATATCGGGTATCGAAATGAAAACAAAAATGAGAATCTAAACAGTGCCAAAAATTTATTTTTCAGACTATTATCTCTGATATTATTTTTTAATCATCTTTGCAAAAACTAAATAAAGAAATGATCATTATGAAGAAGCTATTTTTTATCGCTGTTATTTCTATGTTTGGCTTAAGTCAGGCATATTCACAAACTGCTGCTCCGACAGCTCCGGCAGCTCCGGCTGTAACTATTACTGCTCCTGCTACACCGGTAGTAAACCCAAATGCGCCAAAGGCCAACTGGGATAAAACAGTTAACGATTTTGGTGAAATTGAGCAGGGAATTCCAAAAGAAGCCCAATTCACACTTACAAATGAAGGAAAAGAACCGTTGTTAATTCAAACTGCTAAAGCTGGTTGCGGTTGCACTAACCTGAAATATTCTCAGGAACCGGTATTACCCGGCAAATCAACTATTGTAGCTGCAACATACAACGCCGCTGCCATGGGTCAATTTACCAAGAGTGTTACGGTTACTACCAATGCCGATCCAAATCCGGTGATGCTCATGATTAAAGGCACAGTGATTGCCAAGAAATTGTAAGGTAAATACCACTTATAAGTGAAAAGCGACGGGAAGAAATTCTCGTCGCTTTTTTGTTTTTATAACTTCCATTTAAAATACTGAAATGGGATAGAATTCCATTCAGTGGCAAAAACCAGCCATCGGGTGATGAGACATGCCAGTCTGTTGATTTCGATTTTCTCAAATACAGCTTCACTCTACATTTGCTTTCATTCTATAAATTGAAACAGCAATACCATGAAAGCAAAAATTAGGATCGAAAGTATTACTTTAAAATTGGCGGGCGGATTAATCCTTCTGAACATGTGTCTGGCTGGATGCTCGAAAGAGGATGATTCAACAACTTCAGGAGATTTACAAATTGTTTCGCGTTCTGCGGCATCAAAAGGCAGTTATCCCATCGTTGGAACCAGTCAAACCGGATTTTGGGATGGTACCGGTAACAAGATCACCGCGCCTGCTTTGGGCGCAGCCTTTTATGGTCAGGATGCTCAGTTTACACATACAGCTCCCGCATA
>CAILJH010000173.1 GCA_903834475.1 uncultured Prolixibacteraceae bacterium
CTTGGTTGCATCACTCATCCATGCCAGTTGTTTGATGCGATCACCCAGCGATAAACGAAGGTTTCCGACCAAACCGAGCATTCGTTTTTTTGCTTCTGCGGGAAAATATTTCTCAACATACATCTGACCAATGGCTTCACTCAACGCTCCGTTGGTTGAACCCTGAACCCTTTTCCAACGCGGACGCTGAGCCTTTTGTCCCGATAATGTTTTTCCAAAGAATTCGAAATTCTCATTCACAAATGTTCCAGGCAAATAGGATGAAAGACTGCTAATCACTTTCCATTTCAGATATATTTTCCAGTCATCAACCGAAATTTCGTTTAACATCTTACCCAGTTCGGTCATAAAATCAGGCTGGCAAACGATAAAATCACCCGGATTTTGTAACCAAATAAGTTGGAAATGTGCGGCCCAGTCAATTTCAGGTGCAATATTCTGAATCCCCCCGAGATTCATTTTGTGATAGATTTTTTGTGGATCACGTTGTTCCAGCTTTGTCATGGAGGCTGAAGCCATGCGTTTTTCCATCCGATAAGCCACTGAAGCATTGGTTTTAGAACCAGCATCATCAGTACCAGTCAATACAAACATTTTCTGAAGGAATATCTGATAGGCTGCCTGAATTTCCTTGCTTCGGTCATCGTCTTTCAGGTAATAATCACGATCGGGCATTCCAAGTCCACCCTGAAGCAGATAAGCGACCATCATATCCGAGTTTTTCTGATCAACATCGGATAAAAAGGAAAACATCGGGTAAATACCTTTGGTATGAAAATCAGCAACGACCTTCATCACATCGCTTTTATTCTGGATCGAATTGATTTGCTCAAACAACGGTTGAACAGGCGTTAATCCCTGTGCCTCAATTTTCACAGTGTCCATTCCGGTATTGTAAAAATCGGCAATCTTTTGCGCCACGGTTCCGGCATCGTGCTTTTTAGTTGCAATTTCAGCAATCAGATTTTTAACCTGAACCTCACCTGCATCTGCCAGCAGGTCGAATGACCCGAAACGGCTTTTTTCGTCAGGAATCGGAAAACGTCTTTTCCAGCCACCATTGGCATAAGTATCAAAATCAGTTGCCGGACATACTGAAGTATCCATATCTGCCGGATCAATGACCTTCGTTTTAGGCGCTTCCTGTTTACATGCCATACTTCCCATCAGCGAAAAAATTAAAATAAATCGGGTTAAATTACTCATAGCAGAATGAAATATATTATTAGCATTTTCTAAGTACTGAATTTCTAAGTCATTGGTAAGCTATTTTGAAAATGATTACAAAATTCATGAAATTTCGTAATTGTCTTCTGAATGAACTATACTTGTATCGCCAATTTATCAACTTAAAAACAAAACTTTTCATGAAGTATTTCAATTCATTATCAATGAAGAAGCTTGTCTTTCTTGGACTTTCCGGAATACTGGCCAGCCTTAATTTATTCGCCAAAAATCCTGAACGCTTTTTTCAACCTAAAGATTTAACACAGGTCGGTGTATATTATTATCCTGAACATTGGGACTCGACTCAATGGGATCGCGACTTTCAGAACATTGCCAAAATGGGATTCGAATTCACCCATTTTGCCGAATTTGCATGGGCTCAACTCGAACCACAGGAAGGTCAGTATGATTTTAAATGGCTGGATCGTTCGCTGCAACTCGCTGCCAAATATAAATTGAAAGTTATTCTTTGTACTTCAACGGCGACACCACCGGTTTGGCTCGTACGCAAACATCCTGAAGTATTGGCTACCGACGAAGATGGCACTAAAATGGATCACGGTGCCAGGCAACATGCCACTTTTTCGAGCAATTATTACCGGCAATATTCCATGAAAATGATAGAACAACTGGCTAAAAGATATGGAAACGACCAAAGGGTGATGGGTTGGCAGCTCGATAATGAACCACGTCGGTTTTTGGATTACGGAGTGGATGCACCTCAGCGGTTTCGCGACTGGCTGAAACAAAAATACAAAACCATTGATGCTTTGAATCAGGCATGGGGAACCAACTTCTGGAGCGGAACATACGCTGATTTTCAGGAAATAAATATTCCACTTCATAAACAGTGGGGAATGAATCTGCATGCTCAACTTGATCATTACCGTTTTGCCGATGTTGAAACGGCTACTTTCCTCGACAATCAGGCTCTTGAAATTCGTAAATATGCTTCATCTGATCAGTGGATTACCTCCAATTACATTCCGATGTACGATGTCGGATATGTTGGAATGAGCAAGGAACTCGATTTTGTGACTTATACCCGCTACATGGTGTATGGCGGAGAACCCGGCATTGGTGCGAAAGGATTCAGGGTTGGAGAATATACCAGGATTGCCATGGCCAACGACATTTTCCGGCCAATGAAGGGCGCGTATGGAGTTATGGAACTTCAGCCCGGGCAGGTCAACTGGGGTAGTATTAATCCGCAACCACTTCCTGGTGCAATCCGGATGTGGTTGTGGCACGTGTTTGCCGGAGGAAGTAAACTGACTTGTTCGTACCGTTTCCGCGCGCCTTTATACGGATACGAGCAATATCATTACGGAATGGTCGGAACCGACGGTGTGACTCCAACTCCGGGAGGATTGGAATTTAGTCGGTTTATTCAGGAGATAAAGACATTACGAAAGAATTATGATCCGAAAGCACTGTCTCCTAAAGACTATCTGCTGCGCAAAACGGGCATTCTTTTCAATGCTGACAATGTGATGGGAATTAACCTGAACAAACAAACCACTGAATGGAATACCGAAGGACATTTCCGGAAATATTACAAAGCACTGAAATCGTTTGGCGCTCCGGTCGATTTTGTCCGCGATACCACCAATTTTGCAAATTATCCGACCTTGGTTGTTCCGGCATACCAGATGATTGATCAGAAAATGATTGACAAGCTGACCAGTTATGCAGAGAATGGAGGAAACCTGGTGATGAGTTGCCGCACCGGACTTCAAGACAGACAAGGACATCTGTGGGAAGCGAAATTCTATCAACCCATGTGGAAATTAATTGGTGCTGAAGTTCAATCTTACGACATGGTTATCCCGCAATCGCCCGGAAAAATACGGTTTAATAATCAGGATTTCACTTGGACCAGCTGGGGCGATTTGCTGAAACCAAATCAGGGAACCGAAACCTGGGCCACTTTTGAAGGCGATTTTTATGCCGGAACATCAGCCGTTATTTCGCGCAAACTGGGAAAAGGAACTGTTACTTATATTGGTGTTGATTCCAAATCGGGCGAATTGGAAACTCAGGTTTTGACCAGATTATTTAAACAGCAGGGAATTTCAGTCGAAAATTATCCGGAAGGTGTGATGGTGGAATACCGTGATGGATTTGGTATTGCAGTGAATTATTCGGACAAGGTTTATGAAATGAACCTGCCAGCTAATACCGCGATATTGATCGGATCCAAAGAAATTAAAACGGCGGATGTCCTGGTCTGGAAATATTAAAATAATCTAAAAAATCCCGAGGCAGAGATAATACTCAGCCCTTTTCGGTATTCTTCAAACTGTATTTTTATTTGGTCAATAAATAATTTCTACGTATTTTTAGGGAAGGGACTGATTTTTCCCTTTCAGACATGTATATTTTGACGTGTTGTCTGTAATTTATTTGAATCATATCTGCGAGTGTTTGTTCACGTTTATTTATGAATATTTCACAAAACCGTCTATGAATCCAATCGACAATAAACTCGTCCTTCAACGAAAAAATCTTTACCTGGGCCTCGACCTGGGTTCCATTTCTTTAAATACGGTAATTATCGATCAGGATAAAAATATCCTGGAAAACTACTACGATCTGTGCCACGGTCAGCCATTTCTGGTACTCCGGAAAAGGTTAAGCGACTTGCTGTCGAAATATGAAATTGAGGATTTCAAACTTCTGGCTCTTACCGGAACCGGGGGAAAACTGGCCACTGAATTGATTGGTGGACAATTCATCAATGAGATTATTGCCCAGTCGAAATCGGTTTCAAAGCTCCATCCTGAAGCAAAAACCGTGATTGAAATGGGAGGTGAAGATTCGAAATTAATCTTCATGGACAAGGGGCATGAAGCAGCTTTTTCAAGTCTGGCCGATTTCAATATGAACAGTATCTGTGCAGCTGGAACGGGATCTTTTCTTGATCAGCAGGCCAAACGTATTGGAGTATCCATCGAAAAAGAATTTGGTGAACTGGCTCTTCTATCAAAGAACCCGCCCCATATTGCAGGTCGATGCAGCGTTTTTGCCAAAAGCGATATGATTCACCTACAGCAAATTGCAACACCTGTTCATGATATTGTGGCCGGATTATGCTTTGCAGTTGCCCGGAATTTCAAAAGCAATCTTGCCAAAGGAAAGGAGTTGGTAAAACCGATTGTTTTTCAGGGAGGAGTGGCCGCTAATGCCGGCGTAGTTCATGCATTCAACGAAATTTTAAACCTTGATGAAGGCGAATTGATTATTCCAAAACATCATGCCTCAATGGGTGCGTTGGGCGCCATTTTTTATGTGATGGAATCGCCTGATGGAACTGTTCCATTCAAAGGCATCAGCGATCTGGAAACTTATCTTCTCCAATCCAATGGCAACAGCGAAGGACTTCCCATTCTGAAAGAATCAGCTGCAATTTTAGATAAAACCCAATCATTCAAACTAAATGGACAAACCAAATATCCGGTTTATTTAGGAATTGATGTGGGTTCGCTCAGCACCAATGTGGTACTGATCGATGATTTCAACAATGTGGTTGCGCGGCGGTATCTGCCAACAGCAAGTCGTCCACTCGAAGCAATCAAACGTGGTTTGCAGGAAATATATGACGAAGTTGGATTGAAAGTCGATGTAAAAGCTGCCGGAACAACCGGATCGGGTCGGTATCTCACCGGAGATTTTATAGGCGCCGATGTGATTCAAAACGAAATAACAGCTCAGGCAACCGCAGCCATTGCTCACGATCCGACGGTTGATACCATATTTGAAATCGGTGGACAGGATTCGAAATACATCAGCATAGAAAATGGTGTGGTAGTTGATTTTGAGATGAACAAGGTTTGCGCTGCCGGTACCGGTTCTTTTCTGGAAGAACAAGCCGAAAAGCTGGACATTAATATTATCGAAGAATTCGGGACTTTGGCTTTGAACGCTGAAAAACCGACTTCCCTGGGTTGCCGGTGCACTGTTTTTATCGAGTCGGACCTCAATGCCAACCAGCAACGTGGCGAGAAAAATACCAATCTGGTCGGTGGGTTGGCCTATTCCATTGTGAATAACTACATCCAGAAAGTTGTCGGCAGCAAAAAAATTGGAGCCAAAATATTCTTTCAGGGTGGTGTGGCCAATAACAAAGGAGTAGTTGCTGCTTTTGAACAGATTACCGGAAAGTCCATTACCATTCCACCGAATTTTGATGTGACCGGCGCCATTGGTATGGCCATGTTGGCAAGAGAAAAAGTTCAGGAAACCGGACAAACCAATTTTAAGGGATTTGAAGTTCGGAATGCGACCTACTCGCTGGATAAATTTACATGCAAGGACCGGAATTGCAAGAACCTGTGCGAAATTCGAATGGTCAAGGTGGAAGGCGAAAAGAAACCACTTTTCTATGGCGGAAGGTGCGAAAAATACGAAATTTCAGGACGAAAGCGCAAAACTGATGATATCCCGAACTTGTTTGAAGAAAGGGAAAATCTACTTCTGGGCGATTACGATGGAGAAAAAAACAAAGGCGCCGTTTCGATTGGCATTCCAAGGGAACTCGTTCTTTATTATCAGGAATTTCCTTTCTGGCGAACATTCTTTAACGAACTTGGATTTCAGGTTGTACTTTCCAAACATACCGACCGGGCGTTGGTTTCCAAATCGCTCGAAATGCTGACTTCCGAAACATGTTTTCCCATTGAAGTCGTTCACGGACATATCGTTGACCTTTTGGATCAGAATGTCGACCATGTTTTTGTGCCCTTTGTTGTCAATTCAAAACCTTCAGCCGACAATCCTTCGTCGAATTGCAACTGCCCGTGGATACAATCCTACCCATTTATGGTGCGGGCCGCTTTGGCTTCACATCCGGGTAAAGAAAAATTGCTCATCCCTACCCTGCACCCTCGTTTCTTCGACAGCGTTTTTGTAAAGGAAATGACGGCCTTCATGAAGGAAAAATTCGGTGTCGGCAGCAAAGCTGTAAAAAGCGCACTCCACCTTGCAAACGAAAAACAGGTCCACTTTGAAAAATCGATGACAGACCGGGGCAGCGAAATATTGAATAATTTACCCGAGAACAAGGAAGCCATGGTCATACTTGGCAGAGTTTACAACTCAGGAGATCCGGAATTGAATTTAAGACTCGTTGAAAAACTGATCAACCTGGATGTAGTGCCGATTCCGCTTGACTTTCTTCCTTTAAATGATGAATATATTTTCGATGAATTTCCAAATATGTACTGGCCGGGAGGACGAAAAATATTGGCCGGAGCGAGGATGATTGCCAAAAACGAAAAACTTCATGGAGTCTATATCAGCAATTTCCGCTGTGGACCCGACTCTTTTCTGCATCACTTTGTAACCGAAATCCTGAAAGGAAAACCATCGATTCAGATTGAAATTGATGAACATTCGGCTGATGCCGGTTTGATTACCCGACTGGAAGCTTTTCTGGACAGTATCCGCAAAAAAGGAAGAAAAACTCAGGCCGTTAAAAACCAGATAACCAAAGACTTCAAGCAGGTTACACCTACAAAAGATCGGGTTCTGTACTGGCCATATATGCACGATGGATCATTCATTGCAGCAGCAGCAGCCCGGAGTTGTGGAATTGAATCGTATGCCCTACCCGTGCAAAATCATGAGGATCTTGAAATTGGTAGAAAATACACTTCGGCCAAGGAATGCTTTCCGATGATTTGTACCACCGGCTCGTTCATTAAGAAATTGCAGGAACCGGGTGTTGATCCTTCCAAAGTAAGCTTCTTTATGCCCGACCACAATGGTCCGTGCCGGTTTGGTCAATACAACCAGTTGCAGAAAGTGATTTTCGACCGGCTGAAATTGAAAGACGTTAAAATTGTCACCCCTTCCAACGACGGTTCGTATTCGGATATCACTCCCGGAAGTGGTTCCAAATTCAGGATAAATGCATGGAAAGGGTTTGTTGCTGTCGATATCATTCGTAAACTTCAGCAACAGTACCGGCCCTATGAAAAAACGAAAGGTGTCACTGACAAGGTTTACCAGGAATCTCTGGACCGGATTGTGAAATGCATTGAAAACAATGCCAAAGGACTGGCCGATTCGCTTGAAGAATCAGGGAAGCATTTCAAAGCCATCGAAATTCTGAATGTTCCCCGCAAACCGGTGGTATCCATTGTCGGGGAAATATTCATGCGCGACAATAGTTTTTGCAGTGGAAACATTGTCAAAAGACTGGAAGCTTTGGGTGCAGAAACATTGATGGCTCCGTTTTCGGAGTGGTTCGTGTATTCAACTTACCGCTATACCCGCGACAGCAAGTGGAAAGGCGATTTTGCAGGTATCCTGAAATCCAAGATTCAGGAGTTTGCCCAATATACTTCCTATCACAAACTGATTCGCTCGGTGGAAGAATTGCTTGACGTTGAAAAAGACATCTCTCTTGAAACCATGCTGCTATTAACAGCTCCCTATGTTCACAAGGACTATGACGGCGATCCGGTGATGGCTATTGGCAGTGCGGCGGCTCACAGCAAAAAAGGCGTTTCCGGTATTTGCAATGTTTTGCCTTTTACATGTATGCCAGGAACTTTGATCATTTCCATTTCAGGTGCGTTCCGGAAAGATCACAACAACATTCCATGGGTCGATCATGCGTATGACGGGCAGGAAGATGCCTCGATTGATACCCGTTTGCAGGCATTTATGTATCAGGTCAGGGAATATCAGCAACGGGAAAACAAGAAGAGTCTGGTTTCCTTTTTATTTTGAGAAAAAAGCAAGAACCGTTTGATTGAATAGTTCGGGATGCTGCTGGCAAACGCCGTGATTGGAGTCAGGGAAAATACAAAGTGAAGCTCCGGGAATTGACTGAAATATCTTCAGGGTGTGTTCAGCTTTTATTATGTCGTGGTCACCTGCCATGACTAAAACCGGACAATGGATTTGTTTCAGGCTTTCGTTAGGAATATTAGGCTGATCAATCATCATTTGGACTAAGGCAACGGCTACTTTTGATGCCTTATCCGGTTTTGCCACAAATTCCTTCATTCCAAGAATATCCGCATTGGTAACAGCAGATGAATCGGGAACGATGTTGGCTCCGGAAATGGCCAGTTTATTTACTTTTCCCTGACAATTCATGGCCATCAGAATCCCATCGATTCCACCATCGCTCCAACCCAATACATTGGCTGATTTAATCTGCAACTGATCCATTAAAGCACAAAAATCTGAAGCCATCAGTTCGTAGGAAATAGTTTCGGGCGAACCGCCGGATTTGCCCTGTAGTCGGCTGTCGATTGCGATTACCTGGTAGTACTTTTCAAAAAACGGAATCTGGTTGCTAAACGCATTGATTGAGCCGCCATTCCCGTGTAGCATAATCAGAGGTTCTCCACTTCCGTAAGTTTCGTAATACAGTTGGATTCCATTCACCAGCGCATAATGGCCTGCCAGTGGATTATTTCCGTATTCAATAGAAACGGATTGTGCAAAAAGACCTGTTGCAGAAAAAATCAACCAAATTAGAATGCACAAAAGCTTTTTCATCGAATTAGTCTATTTGCCGATTGCAGTGAAAATTCGAGTGTTACTGAATGTGGCCTGTTCCACTGTGTTTTTGTCGTGCGAGCAAACAAAGAGTCCAACCAGAAGTTCTTCAGGAAAATCAAAATCGGGGACTTCAACCGTCCAGAATGGATTACCAATTTTGGCAACTGAAATAATATAACTCCGGCCCCGGCGTTCGAGCTGCAAAATATCGGCGTTAACGATCGGTATTTTGATTTCCTCGATGTTGGTGTTGTTCTGTTTGCGGAATTGAAAACAAGTCAATCCGTCGCTATGAACGGTAAGGCAAACCATGGCTGCACTGGTATCCGCACTTGTCCGGATCATCCAGCCAGATTTTCGGTGAGGATTACCGCCCTGACCTACCAAACTGGGTTGGGTTGTGACCAGAAAATCGCCATTCAATTTTTTATACAGAAAATGCAGTTCGTCCTTTTTGAACCAGATGTTTTCGCCAGCCCCCGACATCTGGTATGTTTGATTACCCTTGTCAAAAGTTGCCGTACCTTTATGCAATACCTTGCCGATGTCGTTGTGGTTTTCAAATATTCCAACCTTACTCTGGGCTTTGGTACCGATAAATACAAACAGCAATAAAGTAATCAGGAGTAGTCTTAATATTTTCATGTTCAACTGGATTTAGGTTATTTGGTCATCTATTTAAGCTTCTGAATCTTTTCTGAAATTGAGCCACGTTCAGAAATCCGGATTATCCGCAGCGCAAATATAGCAATCATGCCGGGTTTTAAAATGAGACTAACTTTATTTGCAACTTTCAGATCCCTATCTGAAATCAACGATTCAAGTTCGTTTTCAGGCGCCAGGGCCAGTTGAGTTGCAAATTTCCATGCTCCGTCACGTGCCAGTTTCATGCTGAAATTGACCAGAAAATCATCAATTTTTCCGGTCCACTTTAAAATGTATTTCAAAGCCGGCCAAATGGCTGATAAGTCGCCCTCAACCTCATGAACCAATCCGGATAAGATTTCATTGATTTTATTGAAGTCATTTTGCAGATCTGCCAGGTTTTTGCCTTGCGATATTTCGGCTGCTGCAACTCCGAGATCCAGGTTAATGTGGGCATTCATGCCCATCAGCAGATGCTGCAAAACAATGGGCCAATAGCTGGAAGTCAGATCAAATGTCGCCTTCCACGATGTTGTTGTCATTTCATCCAGGCGATAGGCATAATAAGCTTCGAGATACCTTTTTGCAAAAGCTACATCTAATTGCTCCATTCGCGGACCATTGTCAAAGAAGCCTGATTCTATTCCATCCTTAACCTTGATGGTCACTGTTTGGTAAAGGGCAGCAAAGTAGCCCATGGGTTCATTATTCTTTTCAGAATCGAGTATAATGCGTTCCAAAAGGACAATAATTTCGTCGATTGTTTTGATTTGCTGCAGATGACGTACCATTACAAGTTAATTATATTTGTCTCACACACCTCCTATTTACCTCACTTAAAAGCAGATACCTTCACCATTCAAAATCGGACCACTTTTTGTCAGGTCAACCGCTTCGTCAAATTCTTCTGCTTTTTTAAGCCTGTTTCAATTTTTCGATATCAAACTTTTTCATTTGCGAAAAAGCCTTGACTACCCTCTCCGACCGGGATGGATCGCTCATTAATTTTCCCAGAATAGTCGGAACGATTTGCCATGAAACTCCAAACTGATCTTTCAGCCACCCACATTGCTCGGCTTCAGGAACTGCAGAAAGCTTTTCCCAGTAATAGTCAATCTCTTCCTGAGTTTCACAGTCAACAACAAATGAAACAGCCTCGTTAAAACTGAAGGAATGGGGAAACGAACTGTCCATAGCCATAAAAATTCGTTCTCCCAGCCTGAATTGAGCATGTTTCACAGTTCCTTCAACATCCGGATCACTGGCAGAATACCTCATGATTCCAACAACCGATGAGTTTTCAAAAACAGACGTATAAAACTGGATTGCCTGTTCCGCTTTTCCGGCTTGTGAATTGGCGAACATTAGGGTTGGCGAGAATTTCTGATGCTCATCGTTCATTTTTCCAACGGACATTTGCCAGTTGACACCAAACTTATCCTGCACCCATCCATATTTTTGGCTCCAATCATATTTGTCAAGTGGCATTAGCACTGTACCGCCCTCCAGCAGTTGTTCCCATGCCTGATCGACTTCCTCAATTGTTTCGCATACCGTGTAGAACGAAATAGAAGGATTAAGCTTGAAATACGGGCCACCATTAAGAAACATGAATTTCTGCCCGACAGATACAAACATCACAACCATTGGATTTTCGGATTTAATCACTGAATTCGGGAAAACGGAACAGTAAAAATCTGCCGCTTCTTTTGCCTTTCCGTCGAACCAAAGGCAAGGATAAATTGGATGAGTCATATTCAGTCAATTGATGGTTTCAACATACTTTTTAAAATTGTCTAAAATGGCCTGCCAGCCACCCTGTTGAAGTTCAACTGAATTTTCGCTTTCGGCTTCAAAGGTTTCAACAACTTCGGTCATGCCATTGCCTGATTTAAAAATGACTTTCATTTTTCGTTCATCTCCAAGGGTTATCTCCAAGACTTGCTGAGCAATCACCTGGTCGTAAATTCCCCAAAAATCGAAACCAAAACTGCCGTCTTTTGCCTCCATGCGGTAGTTAAACTGAGCTCCGGCTTCCAGCTTATTTTCAGCTTTTGTTGTATGCCAATCGGCTGAAGCAGTGTTCCAGCATAAAATATCTTCCGGACTTGTCCAGCATTTCCATACTAGGTCGGCCGGCGCATTGATTGTCGTCCGAACTGTAATCATTGTTTTATCAGTGGGTTCCATCATGTGTTTTATTTTTCAGTACAATTAAACATCCATTGCACTCCAAACTGGTCAGTGCAACTTCCATAATAAGCTCCCCAAAACATATCCTGAAGATCTTGAGTTATGGTGCCTCCAGAAGCTAATGCATCGAATAGTCTTTTGGTTTCAGCACGGGTGTCGGGTTCCAGATTGAGGTGGACATTATTCCCGAAATTCACTGAAAATCCCATGGATTCCGGAGCATCGGTGCCCATCAACAGATAGCCGCCAAGAATTGGCAGTTCGATGTGCATCACGAGATTTTTTTCAGTATCAGCTAATGGCGGCGTACCTTCGGTTGCAGGAATATCACCAAAACGCGCGATTCCATCGCCACCAAATTCTCCACCAAAAACTGATTTATAGAAGTTAAATGCTTCCTCGGTATGATGAGGAAAATTGAGGTAAGTGCTAACCCGTGCCATGATCGTCTGTTTTTAGAGTTTAGACTTTCATAACAAAGTGCCCAAAGATTTGTTTGAACAGACGTTTAGCAAATACATTCAGGGGCAGATTGCGTCCGCCAGTTGGCGGATGTCAAGCTGAAAAGCATCCTGAGAGTACAGATGTACACCGAAAACCACCCCGAGTGCTCGGGGCCGCACTTGACGGGTAGCTGATGTTAGTGGCTGGCGTTATCTACTCTGGAAGAAAAAATAACAAGATTAAGCAATACTCTTACTTTGACGGGATGTCTTATTATTTCGAATTTGTTTCTTGGCACTATGCAATTTCTGTGCTTTTATAAATTCGCTGATAGCTTTTTCTTCTTCCTTTGTCATAGGATTTTCGCCACCAATAAAATCCACATCAAGTTCTTTTGATTTATGTTTCATTTGGGAAAATATTTATTGATGAGTTTTAGTGCTGCATTAGTATAAATTATCATAGTTCGTCCGCCGATATGCACAGCCCCTAAAGTGTCAATATAGTGTTGAACTAATTGTGTTTTAGAGAAAAAGGAAACATTACCTTCATGTCCTCGTTGAAAAGCAAGCTTACAAGTGAAAGCAACTAAATTACCAGGAACACCAGCATAAACTTTGGTTATTCCCTTGTTAAAAGGCGCACTTTCAAGCAGGTGCATATAAACATGATCGGACTTTACTTCTAGACTTATTAGTCCCTGAATAACTGATTGATTATTCACAATAGTCAGCTTGTAAACATCTCTTTCTGGTTGTTACAATTCTAATCTCCAGTCAAATTGCCAGCCGTTTTTCTTGATTACAGTCTTGAGGTCTGAAATTGAAATAATGGAGATGTCTGTTGCAAAACTGTCACCTGTAACAATATTTTCGATAGAGTTGGTCAGTTTGTCAACCTCAAAATCAAGACCTGTTTTCTGCGACTTTTTCATTGAGTAAAGATACAAAATAAGCACTTACGAAATTATTTTCTGCATGTAAGTTTCAAGTTGATTCTGCCAAGTCACGCTTGCCACTATCGTAGGAAGCTACACGCAGGGGCGGATTGCGGGCGATTTCCTGTCAATCCCGGTTAACCGGGACCGGGCGGAAAGATGCCCACCGAAAACCACTGCTGCCGCACTTGACGGGTAGCTGAAGTTACAGGCTGGCGTTCGGGTCGATCGAGTCCTGCAACCATTGTCCATATTGAGTTTTGTGCAATTGTCAAATTTCGGTTTTGTGTCGGTTTGTGTCTAAGCTCTTTTGAAATTTATAGTCTATACGTTGAATTGTGTGAACCTAAAAGGTGTTTGAATCCAATTTTGACTAATTTTCCTCCTTGCCCTTTTTTAGTTGTTTGTTTTTCTTTGCTTCTGGTAAGTAATTATCGGTGGATACTACTTTCTTTCCTGTTCTACTTTCAAGTTCTCGCCTGGCGTTACCAGCAACGGCACCACCTTGTTTAGCTGCCTTTTTATTTTGAATAAAACCTTTTGGATTCTGTGTCTTTACAATTTCAGTTGTCGAAGCCTCTCCAAGCATTGAAAAAATTAATTCAAGGTCGGTCATGTGATCACGCAGATTTTGACTTTTCAGTCCTTTGACTTTTTTATACTCAGAAGGTGTCAAGCCAAAAGTTGCTTTTGAAATCTCTGCTGTGAGTATGGAATATTCTATTTGTTCCTTTACACCTCTGTTTTTCCATTCTTCTGTCAACTCCTCGCGAATAGCAATGCTTCGCATTCGCTTTTCTATCCAGTCGTCAGGATAGCCTTTAAGTTTATAAAGTTCTCTTGTTCGCTGCGTAGCCAATTCGGGGTTTTCAATCTCATCTAATCGGTCTGAACCCACTTGTGCTAACCAAAGTTTAAAAGGCTCTGCTTTCGGTGAAGGAATGGATTGTATAATACGCAAAAGTCCTTTAGCACTGGCACAATTCAGTTTTTGTTTACCGCCAATAGTTTCGACCGAAAGGGGGGTGACAAATTGTCCCCACCCTTTGGAGAGTTCCTCGTCACGCTTACGCATTTTCTTGATATAATCGCTCGGATTTGGCGTGTCGGTCAATACCTGTATAACATCTGCTACAACAAAATACCATTTTTCGTCGGTTTCATTCCAAACCGTTCTGATCTGGTTGCTCTCAAATAATTTAATATTGCTCATCTTATTTTTTCTTGAAATTCAAAAATACTCAATTCACCTGACTTTAAGAACTCAAAGAAATTTTTATAGCTGGGTTCAAAAACATCTATTTTTTGTCAACATTGTCAAGCTGCAGGATGTCTTTTACGCTTGCCTGTAACGTAGGAAGCTACACGCAGGTGCGGATTGCGGGCGATTTCCTGTCAAGCCGAAAAGTAGCCTGAGCGGAAAGATGCCCACCGAAAACCACTGCTGCCGCACTTGACGGGTAGCTGATGTTATAGCCTAGTGCTTTTTTGAATTTAGAATCAAATTGTTTTTGAAAATATACTATTCAAAACTCACAGTCACGTAAATCTTTTCATCTTCGGTATACTGTGCAGAATAACTTACGCTACTTATCTTAGTATCCTCCACATAAATATCAGCTTCACAGTCACATTTTTTAATCTCATTATTAGTGCCAACTATTCTGATACTTTGTATGTTAACATTTAAATCATTGATCATTATATTACAAAGACTATCTTCAACTTGCGCTCTAAATTGTTTAAACTCATCAGTCTGTTTGTAAGACCAAATATACCCATCACCACCCATAAAAGACATAAGACCCGTTGTGTCAACTGAGCCGGGAAATTTAGCTCCAACAATCTTTTCTGTTGCTGAGTGAAGAACCTTGCTTAATTCAACTACATTAAATGGGTTTTCTTTGTCACCATTAGTCAGTTGCTCTTTGATTTTTTC
>CAILJH010000174.1 GCA_903834475.1 uncultured Prolixibacteraceae bacterium
CGCTGAAGTATACGAATAACTGGCATTGCTGATTTCCGGATTATTCATTTGTTTCCGGATCACAGGCACATAGAATTTCCGAAATGCTTCGGGTGCCCCCGGCCCTGTAATATCATGGTTTCCTTTGACGAGAATCCATGGAACCTTTAAATTCGCTGATTCAATGGCCTTCATCGCATGGGCAGCAATCTGTTCGGCCTTTTCAACGGAACCTGCCAATCCTTCCGACAAATCCCCTAATTGAATAACTGCTTTAACCGCTGGTGTGGTTGTTTGAACTTTCTGGCGGAGAATCCCCATAAAATCACTCCAGTTATTTTCGGTATAAACGGTGTATTCCTTGGTAACCTGACGCAGATCATCGGGTTTGGTATTGAGCCAGTTCATGTCGTGATCTGACAACAGATCATAATGCAAATCACCCAAAATCAGGAAACTATTTTTTTGCGCATTGGATTGGAATGATGCCATTACGCAGAGAAAAATGATGAATAAATACCTCTTCATACAGACTGTTATTACTTCTCCGTGAATGCACCAATGTTAGGATTGGGGCTTTTACCCATCACTATTTTCAGGAGTCCGCCATTTAAAATATCCTTGTGGTTGATGGTACTCTTTGATTGTAAGTGCCCATTCAATTCAATCTGCTGAATATAAATATTTTCCGGACTGTTTTTTTTGACTTCAACCGTAAATATTTTCCCTTTGGGCAAGCGAATTGTTGCTTTATCAAACAACGGACTTCCGAGTACATAATCCTGCGAAGCAGGGAAAACCGGATAAAAACCAAGTGATGAGAAGATATACCAGGCCGACATCTGACCACAATCCTCGTTCCCGATTACTCCATCCGGCTGATCATTGTAGAACTCCTTCATGATGTAGCGAACCTTTTCAGCAGTTTTCCACTGTTGACCGGAACAGGCATACAGATAAGCAATGTGATGGCTGGGTTCATTGCCATGCGCATACTGACCAATAATACCGGTAAGATCTACCAGTACTTCCGATTTATCTTCCGGAGTAATCCTAAAGAAACTGTCCAGTCTTGCATTGAATACATCTTTACCTCCCAACAATTTGATCAACCCCGGAATATCCTGTGGGGCTAACCATAAATATTGCCAGGCGTTGCCCTCTGCATAATCTCTTGCCCATTGTCTTGTAGATTTTATCGGGTGAAACATCGGATTCCAGCTTCCGTCGCTCATGACGCCCCGAAAAAAACCAACTGATTTATCGTAATAAAGCTGATAATTTTTAGCACGCTTGCTGAAATATTCTGAGTCATCATTCTTCCCAAGAGCCTTCGCCATCAATGCAATACTTCCGTCAGCTATTGACAATTCCATCGCATTAGCTACTGATCTTTGAGTGTTTCCATTCGAAGGAATAGGTTTCATTTCTCTCTGGAAGCTGAGTCCCCGCAAATCGGACATTGCCGTCTTTCTGATTGCCTGATACGCACGTTCAGGATCGAATCCCCGGAACCCTTTCAGGTAAGCTTCGGCAATTATCTGAAGACTGCTGATTCCAACCATGGTGCCGGTTTCGTAGCCATTGAGGTGCCAGATGGGTAAATTTCCCTGTTCATCGGAAATAGCAAGCATGGTATTCACGAAATCACTTACCCGATCGGGGGCAATTAGGGTAAACAGTGGATTTTCGGCACGGTAGGTATCCCAGGTGGAGAAAATCGAATAGGTATTGAATCCGGGGTTAGCATGGTTTTTACTGTCAGCACCCTGGTACTGTCCGTCGTGATCATTAAACAGTGCAGGATCGATCATTGCATGGAACAAGGCAGTATAAAAAATGCGTTTGTCTTTTTCATTTTTTGTTTGAATTACAATCCGCGAAAGTTCGCTGTTCCATTTTTCGTCTGCCTGATTTACGACCTTTTGAAATTTCCAATCCGGAATTTCTGCCTCGATATTGGCCAATGCATTATTGTAGCTTACAGGTGAAATACCCACTTTCAGCTGCACAAAATCTCCCTGTTGAAAGCCAATCACTCCTTTTACCGAAGTACCCTGACCTTTTTTACCATCAAGAGGCTTATCGGAATTGAAAATTATCAGATTTTTAAACGGCTTCGACGAACGAATGGCGAAAAAAACTTGTTGTTTTTTGGCCCAACCTGACGAAAAACGGTATCCTTTCAAGGTGAATTCATCAGTTTGTTCCAGGTAACTGTCTGTACACTTGTCGTTGATACCTTCCTTCAGGTCAATCATTACATGGGCATCTTTCCCTTTTGGAAAACGATACTGATGAAAACCTACCCGCTCGGAAGCGGTAAGCTCAACCTCCACGCCATTGTCCATCCGGACAGAATAATAACCCGGTTTGACGACTTCATTTTTGTGGTTAAAAGTGCTTAGATATCCGTTGTGCGGAAATTCCTGCCGCCCCTTGTCCATCTTCACTTCACCGGTGACCGGCATGATTAATACATCTGCCAGATCGCCAATACCTGTACCGCTCAGATGCAGATGGGAGAAGCCAATAATCAGACTATCAGAATAGTGATAGCCGGAGCACCAGTCCCAACCTTTGTAAATGTTATTGGGGCCAAGCTGTACTGCTCCAAAAGGGACACTCGCTCCTACAAAAACATGTCCGTGACCACCCGCGCCGATCAATGGATCGACAAACCGGGTCAATTTTTGAGCCTGAGCATTTCCCAACGTTTCGGCACAAAGAATCAGGAACAGAACACATTGCAGTAATAAAAAATTGCTTTTGCGATTTTGAAGAGTCATTTTAAATGTTGTTGAGGATAATTATTTTTTTACAAGTTTCTGAAAATACTTATTGTTACCGGAGATGATGCGCATAAAATAAACTCCATTTGAGTAACGACTAAGATCAATCATTTCGTTAGAATTATTCGATACTCTACTTACCAAAAGGTTGCCTTTAGAATCGTAGAGCGTAATCAGGTAATCACTATAGGAATTCATTTTCAGATAAAACTGACCTTTGGAAGGATTTGGATAGACCGAAATCTTGCTTTCGATGCTTTCAGAAGTTTGAATGGCTGTAGGGGTGTCTTGCCCCTCTTCAATCAGAAAATCATCGAAATAAGCCAAATAAGCACCTGAACCCAAATGGTTGTAGGCGACAGTAATTCCGGTAATGGTATCTCCCAGGAGAACACCGTTTCCGAACTGGCAGGTAAACTTTTCCCACCCGGCAGTTATCGTACCATGTACCACCGAAGGACTCATGCTTGTTCCGCTGAGATCTTTGTAACCATTACCGCTAAGGGTTTTTCCGGTTTTGGTCATCAAATCAACAAAGACATATCTTCCCAAATCGTTCTCCGTTTTCTTCCAAAACGAAAGGGCCATATTTGGCTTTACGGCAATTTTTGTTTCTGCCATTTTGAAAGTATAGGTTGCAGTGACATTGCCGCTAATTGTGCCTGAAGCTTTAATGGAATAGAGTCCGCTCCTGGCATTGGTCTGCTGTATATCACAAATCGGAGTAACTACATTTGAATTTGCAAGCACCCCATAGTTATAAAAGCAGGGGTCAATGTTGAATGTACCGGAATTTTGAGCCACCCCATTCACATAATTATAGGCCGTTGACCGTTTTTCAAAACTGTTCCGATAATAGACCGGACCATTTGAATGGGGAACAGGGACTGTGGCCGTGGCAGGTCTCGTCCCTTTGAGCATCTCGATGGCAGCGCCGGCAACTCTAAGCTGAAAATCAGAAGAGCACCAAATTCCGTCGGCGCTGGTTGTCAGGAAATATTGGTCGGTTGGAATCATACTCCAATCTGTGGCTGTCTTCATGATGGCCGTGCCCTCATCGTATTCGTCGAACATGGCAAAGTACATA
>CAILJH010000175.1 GCA_903834475.1 uncultured Prolixibacteraceae bacterium
ACCGGATTAAATGCTGATACGCTGATGTTGAATGTTGTGAAAAATTGACCTTTAGGAAAAAAAACAAAGAAGCCGGTTCGATTGAGCCGGCTTCTTTGTTTAAAACATCATACCTTTACTTTTTATCTTTCAGGTTGATCACCAAATTTAACTCATCCAATTGTACCGGCGAAATGGTTGAAGGACTGTCCATCATCACGTCGCGTCCTGAATTGTTTTTCGGAAAGGCAATGGTGTCGCGGATGCTTTCCAGACCGGCAAACATCGAAGTCAGGCGGTCGAATCCGAAAGCAATCCCAGCATGTGGAGGTGCGCCGAATTTAAAAGCATTCATCAGGAAGCCAAACTGATATTCGGCTTGTTCCGGAGTGAATCCAAGCAATCCAAACATTCGGGCCTGAAGTGCTTTGTCAAAGATTCGAACTGAACCTCCGCCAATTTCAACACCGTTAATTACCAAATCGTACGCATTGGCACGAACAGCACCCGGGTTGGTTTCGAGCAAATCAAAATCCTCAGGTTTAGGTGAAGTAAACGGATGGTGCATGGCATAAAAGCGGCTGGTGTCTTCGTCCCATTCGAGCAACGGAAAGTCAACCACCCACAATGGCTGGAACACGTTTTTATCGCGCAATCCCAACTGATTGGCCATTTCCAGACGCATGTCACCAATGGCTTTCAGCATTTTCTCTTTCACTCCGGAAAGCAATAAGATGAGGTCGCCGGGTTTTGCGCCAAATAAATCAGCCCAATGTTTCAGTTCGTCGGCAGAGTAAAATTTATCTACCGATGATTTGATTGTTCCGTCGATGCCATATTTCAGGTAAACCATACCTTTGGCGCCAACTTGCGGACGTTTCACCCATTCGGTAAGAGCATCCAACTGTTTGCGGGTATATTCCGAGCATCCTTCAGCACAGATTCCACCGATAAATTCAGCATCATCGAACACCGAAAAACCTTTTCCTTTTACAAGTGAAGAAAGGTCCTTGATTTTCATTCCAAACCGGATATCCGGTTTGTCGGAACCATAGCTTTCCATGGCTTCAGCATAAGACATGCGAGGGAATTCGGTAATTTCAATTCCTTTGATTTCTTTGAAAAGATATTTCGTCAAACCTTCGAACATGTTCAGGATATCTTCCTGTTCAACGAACGACATTTCGCAGTCGATCTGTGTAAATTCAGGTTGACGGTCGGCGCGCAAATCTTCATCGCGGAAACATTTCACAATCTGGTAATAGCGGTCGAAGCCTGCCACCATCAGCAATTGTTTGAGCGATTGCGGTGATTGGGGCAGGGCATAAAATTCACCCGGATTCATGCGCGATGGAACTACAAAATCGCGCGCACCTTCCGGAGTTGATTTAATCAGAACCGGCGTTTCGGTTTCGATGAAATCCTGACTGTTCAGGTAAGACCGGGTTGCATGCGCCATCTTTGAACGCAGAATGAGCGTATCGCGGACAGGAGCACGGCGCAAATCGAGGTAACGGTATTTCATGCGGATTTCGTCGCCGCCATCGCTTTCGTCTTCGATGGTGAACGGCGGAGTTTCCGAACTGTTCAGAATTTTCAGGGCAGTTACAGCCAGTTCAACTTCGCCGGTCGGCATATTTTTATTTTTGCTGCTGCGTTCGCGAACTGTTCCGGTGGCCTGAACCACATACTCACGGCCAAGTTGATTCGCCAATTCAGCAACAGACGTTTCAGTTTTTTCATCGAAGACCAGCTGAGTGAGTCCGTAACGGTCACGGAGATCAATAAAAGTCATTCCTCCCAGGTTTCTGACACGCTGAACCCAGCCGGCAAGAGTTACC
>CAILJH010000176.1 GCA_903834475.1 uncultured Prolixibacteraceae bacterium
ATGATTACATTATCGCGAAACTGTCCGTCGAGCGGCATAAATTCCAGATACGCCTGCTTGGCCCGGTCTTCGTTCGAAGCGCTGTAAACAAAAGCCCGCCACATCACGATTCCTCCAAACGGCTTGAGGACGTCGGCCAGCATATTGGCGCCATCGGCATGGGTGCGGCCAAAATCCTGCGGCCCGGGCTGACCTTCGCTGTTGGCTTTCACCAGAAATCCGCCAAAATCTGGAATCAGGTTGTAAATTTCTTTGACTTTATCTTTCCACCATTTGGCAACTTCAGGATTTAGCGGATCAGAAGTTTTTAAACCGCCAATCAATGCCGGCGATGAGAATTTTACTGAAAGATAGGCCTTGATTCCATAGGGACGAAGAACATCGGCAATCGCTTTTACGCGCTGCAGACAATCATTCGTGAGCATCAGCTGAGAGGCATTCACATTATTCAGTACCGAACCATTTATACCAATCGAAGCATTGGCCCTGGCATATTCCTGCCATAACTTTCTATCGGTTTCGGTGACTGCCAAGGCATCGCTGCCTTTTCGCCAGAAAATTGAAAGACCGGCATAGCCGCGCTCAATCGATCCGTCCAGATTGTCCCAATGGTTTAGAATACGTCGATCATACGAAGGATTGCAAATTTCTTCCTGAATAGTCTCGCCGGTTTGCTGGCGACGTAAAAGTTCGTAGGCACCATACAATATTCCAAATTCAGTATTCGCCTGAATCGCATTTTTACTGATTCGGTAACCATCGCCACGAATTGCTTTGTCGGCCTTGACAATAAGAGACACCGAGGCAGCTGCTTCTCCTTTCCATTCCTTCTGAAGTTCTTGTTTGGCAAGATTCAGCGTTGGTGATATTTTGGTACAAACCACATTCACCGGTTTCGGATTTGAGTTTCGAAGCCAGAGATTATGTCCATCTTCAGCATAAACTGATATGGAAATGAGTACAAAAATCACAAGTTGAGCGATGTTTTTCATTTTTACTGCATATTTCAGGATGTTCAAATTCAATCTTTTTTCGATTCTTTCAAGCCAAAGATAAACTTCATCTTGGCCGTTCTTTTTTATTTTTCTGAAATCTGGTTGGCAATATGGAAGTAATCAAAATCGGCAAACCCTCCCGGATTTTTTGAGGCGTAGTTGAACAGACCGAAACGATAGCCCATAAAATGTTCCATCAGCGTATATTCCATTTTAAGCGGACCGCCAATCTTGGTCCATGTTTTTCCATTGAGGCTAAAGAAGAAATTAGCGATATCAACTTTTTCCCTGAAGTTGCATCCAATTTTCAGGTAAACCTTGTTTTGCAAAAGTGGTACACTTTCTAATTCTGTAGGTTTGTCTGTTTTGTTGCTCACCATAAATACGAACTTTTGTCCGTTCACGATTTTAACGCCCACCTGTCCAAACTTTCGTTGAAAAGCGGTTAATCCGGCAAAATCACCCTCTTTCATTCCTGACACATCGATCAGTGTTGAACCTGAACATTGAGGACCAAAAGTACGCTGGGTCAGGGTGTTTCTTGATTTTACGAATAAAGTATCTATCCTTCCGGTCTTCAGGCGGAGCCAGCCTTTCCGATCAGTTACTGACCATAAACTATTAACAGGATTGTGGTTCCATTGCCAAACCAATGGCAATGCAGGTTCGCCTTTTTTACGTTTGAATTCATCATTGTTGACAATTCCCGGGATCAAGCCTTTGCTTGCAGGCAAATCAAGCGTTTCAGAAACTTTTCCGTCAACACCGATTACCGGCCAGCCATCTACCCATTTCATAGGAACGAGATAAGGAATTCGACCTACCGAGCCATGATCCTGAAATAAATAAGCAACCCAGCGGCCATCAGGCGTGTCAATAATTCCACCTTGCGCCACTCCCTGATCCTGAAGTGCGATACGACCCACCCAAGGACCCAGAAGATTGTCGGCCCGATGCACGACCACGGTGCGCATTCCGCCGCGTGGCCAGACAATGTTGAAGAGATAATATTTATCCTTCACTTTGAAAAGCTGAGAACCTTCTGCACCAATCATGATTTTCTCTCCGGCAGGTTTACTGGCATTTTCAATAAGAACCTGATTGATACCACCTTCTTTCACACCCGTCAAATCTTCTTTCAGTTCAATGATATTCAGTTTTCCATTACCTGTAATCAGATAGGCATGCCCATCGTCAAAAACTAACGAACAGTCGTGGAATCCAGGTGTAAAATCGGTAACCGTCCACGGCCCTTTTTCAATGTCTTTGGTTTTATAAATGTAGGTCTTGTTTGTAGTCTGCGCATAGGTTTCAACGTAATAAAACCCATCGTAAAAGCGGAGACTGCTGGCCCAAGAACCTCTCCCATAGTTGCTTTTCCCATTAACCAGGTTCAGTTCATCAGTGTCTCCCAGCGAATTGCTGGCATAATTCACCAATTGCCAGTTCACCAAATCTTTCGACTTCATGATAGGCACACCCGGACACATGTGCATCGTGGTGCTGCTCATGTAATACGTGTCGCCTACCCGGATCATCGACATGTCAGGCACATCGGCATATATGATCGGGTTATGTGCAGAATTTGTCTGTGCAAAGACCGTATTGCAGCATAAGATCAATCCGAAAATGAAACTTAAATAAGGTATTTTCATTTATTTTTTTGTTTTTATTCTGATCACTGTCAGCGACATTGCCGGAGTCGAATAGTCGAAAGACTTACCAATTCTTATTACTGAATGAACGGGAATTATATTTTGAGTATCCCCAAATGTATTCTCATCATCAGGACTTCCTGCCAAAACCGATTGTTCTCCTTCTGCCGCGATTTTGCCAAACTTAGCCAGATTGACTTTCATCGGTTTGACAGAGTTTCCGTAATTCACTAATTTCAGGATAATATCGCCGGTTCTTGAGTCCTGAACGCAGGATGCGGCCTGATTGATGTCTTTTTCGTCTTTGGTGATCACCTTGTCGAAATAGTAATCGCCCCGGTTGGCCGAGAACATTTTCTGCACAAAATAATTCGGAGTTGGACAAATTGTCGCATTGTCAAAAAAGATCATATCAATTTTCCACTGGGTGAAATTCTTTTTGGCCAGCAATGGCGCGTAGGACGCCATCCGGACCACATCGCCGTTTCGTTCGAGCGAAGTCATGTAAGCCGCTTCTGCTATGGCGTTGCGCATTTTGTTCCCCCATGAGGCATATTCACCAAGATAAACCTGGGTTGCATTCCTGGGATAAGTGTCATAACGTTTCTGGTTGGAGATGAACCATTCGGGACTGGTATAATAATGCTCATCAACGACGGGTACTTTTTGGTCATCGGCAATTTTCCAGCCTTTGGCAAAATCTTCGCCGTCAGGTGACGGACCAACTGTTCCAACCACAGTAATCTCCGGATGTTTGGCTTTTACAGCATCAAAAATCATCTTGAAACGCTGTTCAAATTCCGGAGTCATTTTATCTTCATTCCCAATTCCAACATATTGAAGTTTAAAGGATTCAGGATGCCCGGCGGCCGCACGTTTGGCACCCCAGACAGAAGTGGACGGTCCGTTCGCCCATTCAATCAGGTTCAATACTTCCTGGATGTAATCCTGCATTTCATTCATCGGAACTGCTTTTTGTCCGGTACCACCAATTTGCCAGGTGCCGCCCGAATTCTGGCAGCTCACGGCCGCCGGTAAAACAGGCAATGGTTTGGCTCTTATATCTTCGCAAAACTGGAAGTATTCGAAATAGCCCAGTCCGCCAGTCTGATGATAGCCCCAGATATTCCTCTGTTCCTTTCGTTGTTCAACGGGGCCAATGGTGTTTTCCCAACGGTACATATTTCCAAGCCCATCGCCATGAACAAGGCAACCTCCCGGAAACCGGATAAAAGCAGGTTTCATATCCGCCAGCAATTGGGCAAGGTCGGAGCGCAATCCGTTAGACCGGTTTTTAAACGTTTTCTCGGGAAAGAGTGAAATCATATCCATTGCCAGTTTGCCATTGGTCTTGGCCAGAATAACCAGTGATGCAGTATCGTTTTCTGCCGTTGCAGTTAAAGTTGTTGTATATTTTTGCCAGTTCTTTGAGGCGGTTGAAACGGAACCAGCAGCCAGAACCAGGCCTTTCAGGTTTTGCAAACTAATAGACAATTCAATTGGGGAATCAGACAGTTGTTTGGCAAAAAGAGAAAAGTCGTATTTCTCACCAGCTTTAACGGCTATCCCGTCAAATCCTGAATTTTTTAATCCCACACCCGATTCGCCGACAAATTTCGTTTCATGGCCAACATGTTCGATGTCGAGAACTATGTAATGAGGGTTATTGGGATGAACCGGTTCGCTGGTTTCGACGCTGATTCTTCCGTAGGAAAATCCCGGAGAAATATATTCCCAATAGGAAAACGGGTTCCATTCGCGGCGTTCGGTCGGATTATACTCAAACGATCGGTTCTGCACCAGTTCAGCATATAAGCCGCCATCAGCCGAGTAGTTGATGTCCTCGAAAAACAAGCCGAACAGATCGGAACTGATTTTTTTGCCGCCTTTTGCTGGCTGTGCTGTTGAATCTACCGAAGTTGCGAGCGAAAGCCCAAGTATCAAGAATAATTTCAGTTTTGTCATATTTAATTTCTCTTTTTTGTAAAAACTTTTTTGAGGGTCTATCCTGTTTCGTCCGAAAAATGGTTTTTGCATCGAAAAAGGCTTTCGCACGGACGATTTTCCCTTTTCGTTCTTTTACCCGGGGCTTCACCCCGGGCTACAAATATTTCGCCCGTACCGGGCTGAACCCCAAATTGCATTTCTGTTTTCAAGTTATTTACAATTGTGCAGCAAACTCATTTCCAGAGGGACTTTTATTTATTTCTCACCAGCCTGAGATGATAAACGGCACCTGCCGTACTTCCCGGCAAAGCCTGAAATTTCACCCGAACATGGGTTTTCCCTTTTACCATCGATTCAGGAATAGAATAAACCACCTCTTTGAACATCGACTGATTCCATTTATTGGTGTTGTCTTCGGTTACTAATTTTTCATCGTCGATGAATAGGTCGAACTTCCGGGTACCCCATTCTGCGCCCCAGTATCGTACCATCAAGGAAATGTTAGTTTCTGATTTTGTTGACAGATCGTAACTGAAAGAACCTCCATCGCGCGCTTCCCTGAAAAATTCATTCAAATTGTTGCCTTTGTTCGATTTCTCCAGTTGCATCTCATGGTCGGTTTCTGGTTGTTGCTCGCCAATGGCAACCTGATCTATGGTGCGCTTTTCCAAGGTCAATTTTTCTTTTTCGATATTTGCCAACGAATCGGTATAGGCTTTATAGCCTGAATTTGAAAGTGCCAGCCAATACATCATATAGCGGGCATCGTGGATTTTATAAAATGGTTCAAGCGTCAGTTCTGCAGGATTACCCATTTTGACATCGAGTGTGAAGTTTAAGGATTTGTCCTTCACTGGGACCAGCTTATCTGCAATCGTTTCGATGTTGTCGTCAATCAGGATGGGCGCTTTATCCACCGGCAAATACTCTCCGCTGGCATTTTGTCCCCAACGGCCGTCATCGGCAACCAGACCTTTTAAATCTTCAGTTCCTGTTTTGGCTCCCAATAAAACCGGGCCATGCATGATGGCAATGTATTCAGGCACATTGGGCAAATGCTCAATGGTATTGTGCATCGGCAACTTAATCTCAACGACATCTCCTTTTTTCCATTTCCGGTCGATGCAAACATACGATGAAGGAAGTGCAGAGTATGCAACATCTTTCCCATTCACCACGATTTTCAATGCGCCTTTGCTTACCCAAAACGGATAACGAACCATCAGTTTAAAACTTGAGGTACCTTCTGTAACTGTCAGTTTCGTTTGTTCTTCATCCGGAAATTTGGTTTCTTGTTTAATTTTCAAACCTTTTGCTTTCCAGTTCAATTCCGAAGCAATAAAAAGATTCAGGTACAACGAATCGCTCGAATGGGTGTAAATGAACTGGTTGTATTTACCATGATTTTCCATGCCGGTACCCACACAACACCACATGGCTTCGTTTGGGGCAGAGTAAACCCGGTAATGTCGCGGACGTGCCGGGGTGAAATAAACGTATCCGCCATGTTCGGGATGTTGAGACGAAAGGATGTGATTCAATATGGTACGTTCGTAATAATCAGCATATTTGGCGGATGGGTGAACCCGGAACAGGTCTTCGGTCAGCTTAAGCATGTTGTACGAGTTGCACGATTCTGGCCCATCATTGACCTTGATAAAATCGATGCACGATTCTTTGGCAGGGAAATGCTCCCTTCTGCTGTTTCCGCCAAAAGCCAGCGAACGGTTGTTGGTAACAGTTTCCCAGAAAAAGCTGCCGGCTTTGTCGTATTTTGCATCGTGACCAAGCTCTGCAATCCGTTCAAAACCAATAAATTTTGGAATTTGGGTGTTGGCGTGTTTGTTATCCAGGTTGTCAATTCCCTGCGACAATGGATCGAGAAAAACCTTGTGCGAATAGCGTTTTGCACCTGCCAGGTATTTTTCATTGCCGGTAATCTGGTAAGCATCGGCAAGTACTTCATTCATACCTCCGTGTTCATTTCCAAGCATTTCCTCCATTTGAGCATCACTCAAATCTGAAGTAATTGCAATTGCCCAATCGCAAAAATTCAGGAAAATTTGTTTGGCATCGGCATTTCCTGTGTATAAATAGGCATCTCTCAGGCCTGCAAACATTTTGTGGATATTGTAGTACGGTGCCCAATATTTCCAGATTACGCCTACTTCTCTTGCTTTTACCTTTGGCCACAAACCTGCGCTGTTTGGAATTCCGCCGACATAACCAAGGCCCCAATCCGGATATTTCTCGGCATTGGCTTCCTGACAGGCTTTCAGCTCCGAAATCATGTACTCCATGCGTTTTTTGCATTCGGTATTTCCGGTAGCAGCATAATTGATCGCCATTGCCGAAAGATAATGACCACCCACGTGGCCATCGAGGCCATCCCAGTTGGGATAAGATTTAGCTTTCTCGGGCAATCCGGCTTCTTTGCGGTAGGGAGCCAGCAAACGGTCAACATCATATTTCAGGAGAACCTCAATATTTAGGTCGCGGGCATGTTTGAACGGGCCGTCGAGCAATTTGACATCGCCCAAAGAAAATTCGTTGGGATACAGTTTTTCCTGAGCCTGAGCCATTCCTGTCACCAGCAAAAAGCCAATGAATGCACCAATTTGTACCAATTTAATTCTACTTTTTTGCTTCATCTTTTATAGCGTACTTGTAATCCGGAACCTTGATTTTGTAGATGCAATCCTCAGTCGGACAGATAATTTATTTCTTTTTATTGCTCTGCAGGAATGGCATCGTTGGCCGAGGTGGCGTACAAACCAATCAGACAGCCTGTAAAGCCGCCAGCCACATCGGTCGAAAGAATATCACCCGAAACAGTGCCGCCTAAATTCACCAGGTCGGTTCCGTTGATTGAATAACTGAACTGGTAATCGTCGCCTTTTGCCAATATCTGTAAACGAACGGGTTTCGAAAGGTCAATTTTGGTACTTGCAAGAATGGTTGATGTTACTTCCCGACTTCTGAATTTTCCCTGAGTTCGTTCGAGCAGGAGGTAATAATCGGCTCCTTTTTTGGTGATTCCAAATACATAGTTGAACCGTTCACTTTGCAGCGCAACAATTCCGGCCAAGTCTTTTTCTGATTCAGGCTTGTAATTTAGGGTTACGGCGTACGAAAAGCTGTTGTGCATCTGCCGGTAAAACAGTGTCGATGTTGGAGCAAACTGCTTGATATTGGCCGCAAATGGTTTAATCTGCAAGCCATTTTTTGATGTGGAGATAAACTCTTCGCGTGGAACTCTTAATCCAATCCAGCGGTAATCCAGTTTTCCTGAAGTAAAATCATCGGCGAAAGTAAAGTTGCCATTCGGGAAGAAACCATCTTTCCCGGTTTTATTTTCAGCTACACCTTTGGGCATTTTCTGTTTTGGTTCCATCGGAATGAGCCCGTTTTCAAAAACCGGGAACTCTCCAGACCAGTCGACAGGAAGTATAAACGTTTCGCGACCGGTATTTACCCGCTGTTTTTCGTTCGGACGGACCGCCAAAAATACTCCGTAATACTTTTTGTTGTCTGGACCTAAAACCAAGTCGGCATGACCAGCCCAATCTACTTTATTGGCGCGGTCTTTAGCAAAATAGCGCTGCGTTAAGATCGGGTTATTCGGTGCCGGAGTATACGGACCTTTTGGGTTGTCACTCACAAAAATAACCTCGCTGTGCCAGCCACCGGTTCCACCTTCGGCGCACATCAGGAAATAACGACCATCTTTTTTATAGATGTGAGGTGCTTCAATCCAGATTGGTTTTTTCGAAAGATCAACACCGCCGTCAACAATAATTTTATCGGTGCCCGGAATGATTTTGTCAGTCTCCACATCATATTCCCAGATTTTGATGACCCGATGTCCGTTGTAAAGTTCCTTGCCTTTATCCGGAGCATCGTTGTGAATGATGTACGCTTTGCCATTGTCGTCAAAGAAAAGAGAAGGATCAATGCCGTTAAAATTCAGCTTGATAGGGTCGCTCCAGCCTTTCAGAGGGTCTTTTGTTTTTACTACAATATTTCCAAAACCTCCTGAAAATTCAGTAGTTATCATGTAAAAGGTGTCGTTATTTTTGTTGTACAGAATCTGAGGCGCATAAATTCCGGCACTGATTCCGCAATCGTGAACTTCCAATTGCGAAACACGGTCGAGCACATGGCCAATTTGTTTCCAGTTCACCAGATCTTTCGATTGAAAAATTGGCACCCCCGGGAACATGGCAAAGGTTGAGCACACCAAATAAAAATCGTCTCCTTTTCGGGTGATACTCGGATCGGGATAACAGCCCTGCAAAATCGGGTTATAAAACTCATCGGCTTTTAACGGATTACCTGCATAAATCTGATCGTTTCCCTGATACACAAAATTGGTAAACACAGGCGAATTGGAACTTGCCTTATCTTTTGACTTCACCTGAGCATTTGTCACAGTGACAAATAGCAGAGACATAAAAACAGCCAATAAAATTCCGGTTCTACTTTTAAGGGATTGATATTTAATATTTTTCATTCTGAAATGATTTATTTGAATTACTTTTTTTTGATTGATTATTCCGGATCGTTAATTTTTAAGTCCCAATAATGAAAGCATTTTTTCAGCATATCGTTTCCCCAATTCCCGGTATCCGGCAGCGCTGAAATGCAGGTTATCCGGGCCATCAGCACAACCGGCTGAAGAAATGACATTCGAATTTGGCAATGTTTTTGGAAGTGTTGCAATGATGGTGTTCATGCCCGCGCAAATTCCCTGCTGGTCGGCATTCACGGTTTCGCCCGCGAGCAAAGGCACATTTTTGGGATCAAGGTTCAGGTCTTTCATCAGGTTGTCGTACACGCCTTTTACTTTTCGCGTCCAAAGGGTATCGTTCGAATTCGATTCGCCCTGATGAAGAAGAATGCCTTTGATTACTCCGTCCTTCTGTGCCAGTTTGGCCATTTCAACCAGTCTTCCGTAGGGATTTCCATCGTATTCCTTAATCATACCTTTCATCCAGCCTGGAGCGGTTTCGGTATAAGTGGCGTAATTGTCTTTGTCGAAAAGCTCAATTTTACAACCGCCAATGGCTACCACAATCACCCCAACTTTTACTTTCTCCGGAAGATTGGCCACCATTGTTCTTCCGAAATAATCGGTTGGTCCCAGATTGGTTTTGCAACGGCACAGTGGCGGAACAGCCGGATACCAGTTGCCCATTTTACGGTTCAGATTATCACAATTTATTGCTTCCATTACCTGAAAGCGTGGATTAACCGTTGAATCCTGAAGCTCGGCACGTGCAGCGCCTTCCATGTTCGACTGCCCGATACAGAGGTATATCTGGAAATTCGGATCCTGCGAAAACACCTTACTATTTGAAATAAGAAATCCTGCCAGGAGGATTAAAACCAAAGTAATTTTCATGGGTGTTTGATTTAGTTGTTGAATAAAAGCGGAGCCAATTCTTTCAAACTACGGCGCCAGGTCTGGAACTCGTGACGGGTATTTTCTGAAATAAAAGATACCGCATTGAAACCGGCTTCTTTTAAAGCAATTGCAGCATTTTTAACGCCATCGGGATTTTCAAAGCTGCCGCAGCTCAAAAAGATCAGTTTCACTTTCGACTTGTCTTTGATTTCTTCAGGTTTGTATAATCCACCACTCAATAAGGCATAGTAGGAGAACACTTCAGGTTTGTTCAGGGTAATCGTATGGGTTTCCATGCCGCCCATCGAAAGACCTGCCATGGCGCGGTGTTCCTGATCGGCTACCGTGCTGAAGTTAGCATCGACATAAGGAATTAGTTCATCGCACAAAACGGTCTGGAAATTTTCAATTTTGAACTCGCTCATATGTCCCCACTTAACCTCATTGGTCATTCCGTAGGTCATTACAATAATAAAAGGCTTGATTTTTCCTTCAGCAATCAGGTTGTCCATGATGAGGTTGGCGCGTCCCTGATTTGACCACGCTGTTTCATCTTCACCCCAACCGTGTTGCAGGTAGAGAACCGGATAACGTTTGCTTTTGTCCTTGCCGTATGTTGGAGGTGTATAGACAAACGCCCTGCGCGAGGTGTTTGTGCTCTTGGAAGGGAAAAGTATCTGCTGCACATTTCCATGAGGAACATCCTTCAAAGCAAAGAAATCCTGATCATGTGCCGGTATTTCGACACCGCTTTCCCAACGGGTAGAACCGTAGAAATTCAAAGCTCCCGGATCATTAAAAACTCCGCCGTCAATGGTCAGATGGTAGTAATGGAATCCTTCTTCCATTGGTCCGGCGGTTGTTCCTGTCCAGAAACTATCTTCAGCTTTCGCAAGTGGAGTTCCACCTTTGGTACCGCCCAATCCAAGGCTCACAACTACACTTTGAGCTTGTGGAGCCTCTATGCGGAAACGGACATAGCCCTGTGAATTAACTTGTGGAAACTCTTTTCCCGGTTGATTCAGGCTTGAAGGTTTGAAATCATCGGTAATCGCGGGCTGGCCTGTCTGTGCAAAACACTGCAATCCAGTTAAAATCAATAATAGAAAGCTGGTTATTAAATGTCGTTTCATGAGTTTTCGATTTTAGTTTTTGAATAGAAGTTGTGCAAACTGATAAAGGCTTCGACGCCAGGATTGCCATTCGTGAGCGGTCTGCGGAGAGACATAGAAATTAGTATTCATCCCTGCCTCCTTTACTGCCTGAGTATTTTCTTTTGGATCACCCCAGGGGCCTTTTCTTGGGTTGTCGAGTTCCCGGCTTCCGTAGCTTATGAAAAGAAGTTTGACGTTCTTTTTAAAATCAGGGGTTTTGGTAATATCTTCCATGCTGATGCTGCCGCCGCTGAACATACCAACTTGTGAGAACTTATCAGGATTGGCCAAAGTGATTATTCGCGTTTGCATACCACCCATTGAAAGTCCGGCCATGGCGCGGTGTCCCTGATCTCCAATAACCCGGTAATTGGATTCCACAAAAGGAATCAGATCGTTGAGAAGAACATTCTTGAACTCGCCGGCAAAATCAAAACCACCCATTGGACCTGCGGGTTTTTTAGGCGTTGCGTCGGTTTTTGTATTTGTATCAGGTTTTGGCTCACGGGGCCTTTCAAACTTGACGCTGCTGTTTTCCATTACAATGATGAAAGGAACAGCTTTTCCTTCAGCAATCAGGTTGTCCATAATCAGGTTGGCATGTCCCTGGTTGCCCCAGCCAGTTTCATTCTCGCCCATACCATGTTGCAGATACAAGACAGGATACCGTTTTGAATTGTCCTTTTCATAGCCGGGAGGTGTATAAATGTATGCCCGACGTACACTGTTTGAGCTTGCTGAAAAATACTGTGCCTCACGTAACTCACCATGAGGAACATTCTTCAGGGCATAAAAATCCTGATCTTTCGCCGGAATTTCGATGCCGCTTCCCCAGCGGCTGGCGCCAAAAAAGTAAAGGCTTCCGGGATCGGGAACTGCAGCACCGTCAACCCATATCTGATAGTAATGAAAACCTTCGTCCTGAGGAGCAGACTCACCTGTCCAAACGCCACTTGTATCCTTGACCAGGTCGTACTTTACCGCGCCAATATCCAATTGAACCTGATGTGCATCGCGTGCTTTAATTTGAGTACGCACCCGTCCTTCGGAATTAACCTGTGGAAATTCTTTTCCGGGTTGATTGACTGAAGATGGTCTGAAATCTTGAACAATTGTTGCCGGAGACTGTGCAAAGCAAAATCCTCCGCTCATCAACATAAATATCAAAATAACGGCAACATTTTTACTGATAAAAACTCGTTTCATAATTCGTAGTATGGTTAGGTTAATATTCTGGTTTGGATAAGTTTAAAGTATTGTAATTTTAGTCATTTTCAAATCTTTGGCATCTGAACTGTTTCCATAATACACTTCATATTCGCCTGAAGAAACCTTCATTTTCAATTGATTCCGATCATAGAATTCGAATGCCGATGGGGACAGATCAATGGAAACCGAAGTGGTTTTTCCGGCTTCAACTTCAACCCGCTTAAATCCCCGTAATGTTTTGCTTGGTCCATCAGCATCAGTCACTTTTTTCACATAGACCTGAACGACTTCAGTCCCGGTTCGTTTTCCGGTATTTGACACAGGAATGCTCAGTTCCAGGGTTTCGTCGCTCCTGATTTCGCTCTTACACGGTTTGGCATCTCCAATTTTGAACGAAGTGTAACTCAGTCCAAAGCCGAATGGAAACAAGGCATCATTCATGTAGCGATAAGTGCGTCCTTTCATCGAGTAGTCCTCGAAATCGCCCAATTGTTTGATGTTTTTATAGAAGGTGACAGGTAGTTTTCCGGAGGGATTGTAATCGCCGAAAAGTACATCGGCAACCGCTTGTCCACCCGATTCGCCAGGATACCATGCCTGAAGGATCGCATCACAACTTTCGGTTTCCGGGACCATCGCAATGGCAGAACCCGAACAATTCACGTAAATGACTTTCTTTCCGGCCTGTTTCAAAGCCTTCAGCAAATTCCTCTGTACTGCCGGAAGTTCAATATCAGTTCGGTCTCCGCCTTTGAATCCGGGGTAAGAAACCGGCATTTCTTCTCCTTCGAGATGACCGGAAAGGCCGCCCACAAATACGACAACATCGGTTCCCTGAAGCTTCCTGATGAGTTCGGTAAAGTCAATATTCACTTCTTTGCCAAAATTAAATTCGATGTTTGCTTCCCAATTGTTCAGCTGGGCAAAACGCATCTCCAGTTTGTATTTTTTACCCGCCTCAACTTTATAGGGAATCCTGGAAATCAATGTTCTCCAGTTATTCAGCTTCTTAACTGATTCGCCATTTACGAACAGTTCAAAGTAACCTGTGGCGCCGCGATTGAATACAATCTCTTCACTTTTAGGCGCTTCGAACTCCGTTTCATATTTTGCAGAAAAGCCTTCGAGCTTAACTCCTGAAGCAAATTCGTGCTGACCTGCAGTGGTTAATTTTATCGGATCGTTTAACTGCTGGGTCGCTACAACATCTCCGGATAGGTCTTTTGTGTTCCAGTAAGTGGCTTTAAAACCTTTCTTACCTTCAGTTGAGCAATATGAGAAATAACTTTCGGTGACTTTATCCTCTACCAGATCACAGCCTTTGTCATACAGAACTTTGTTCGCCGGAAGCTTTGAACTGATTCCTTCGAGAATCGAAATGGTCCGGATCGGCGTTCCGTTGTAATTTCCCCACAACATGGGTTTATCATTGGCATTTGGGCCAACAACCGCAATTCTATTGGATTTTTTTAAAGGAAGGATGTTGCTTTTATTCTGAAGCAGCGTCATTGTTTCGCGGGCCATGTCCAGCGCCAGTTTCCGGTGTGCTTCGTTATTGACAACCGACATCGGGATTTTTGTCCAGGGAACGATGGCATCATCGTCCATTTCGCCTAAATCGAAACGGCCAACCATCACACGCAAAACGTGCCTGTTGATTTCATCTTCGGTAATCAAACCTTTTGCGACAGCTTCAGGCAATTTCCTGTAATTGTGGTTATTCCATTGGCATTCCACATCGGTTCCGGCCCAAACACCTTTCGATGCTGCATGAACAGCATCCGATGATACTTTATGGCTGGAATAAAAATCACCAATTGCACCACAATCGGATACCACCAGATACTTAAAACCCCATTCATCGCGGAGGATTTTCTGAAGCAGTGTTGAATTACCACAGCAGGGTTCATCGTCCAACCGCTGATAGGCACACATCACTTCGCGAACATCAGCCTTCTGAACCAGCGATTTGAACGCCGGAAGATAAGTTTCGTTCAAATCGCGCGGATCGACGTTGTTCAGGTTAAGTTGGTGGCGACTCCATTCAGGACCTGAATGAACGGCAAAATGCTTGGCACAGGCCAGCAACTTCCGGTATCTGGCATCGACCGGTCCCTGCAGACCTTTCACCACCTGAACACCCATGCGTGAAGTCAGGTAAGGGTCTTCGCCATAGGTTTCCTGTCCACGGCCCCATCGTGGATCTCGAAAAATATTAACATTCGGTGTCCAAACCGAGAGGCTCAGAAAGCGCTTGTTTTCCTGACCTTTTGCCACGGCTTCATTATATTTTGCCCGGGTTTCATCTGAAACAGCATCAAAAATGTGATATAAAAGTTCATCATCAAACGAAGCTGCCATGCCGACTGGTTCAGGAAAAACAGTCACATTCCCATTGTTGGCAAGGCCGTGAAGTGCTTCGCTCCACCAGTTGAATTTTTTGATACCCAGGCGCGGAATAGCGTCAGAAATATCGCACATCAGGATGGCTTTTTCTTCCAGAGTCAAGCGTGATATTAAATCTTTCGCCCGTTCTTCTGAGCTCAGTTTTGGATTTTGATAAGGAAATTGTTGTGCCCAAACGCCGATCGCGAATAAGAAACACGAGGCTATTAGAATTGCTTTTTTCATATTTATTAGAATTTAGTTAGTTTTTACTCCACTTTAAGAACAACTTCGTTACCAGTTAGCGCTTCAGAAGAAGCTTTTAAACGAATCTCTCCTGCGGTTTTTTCTGATTGAATCAAGACCATGCAATATCCATTAAAAACCTTCCGCTGACTGGCTTTGTCCGGTTCGTGACTGGTTGGATTTCCATTGCCGGTTCCGATTATTCTGCCCGGTCCTTCAATCGAAAACTTCACCAGATTATCAGCAGTCGGGACCACCCGTCCCTTGTCATCTTTTATCGCAACCCTAATAACAGCCACATCGCACCCATCAGCTTTCAGGGTAGTAACATCGCTGTTCAATGTTATTTGAGAGGGTGCAGAGGTGGTTTCAACCACATCTTCGGTTGTAACTTTTCCACCTTTGTACCCTCGGGCTTCCAGTTTTCCGGGTTTATACACAAGTCCCCATATCAGTTTCTTATAGGGAATGGCTTTCTGCTTTCCAACGCTTTTACCATTCAGGAACAATTCAACTTCTTCACAATTGGTGTAACAATGCACTTTGATGCTATCCCCTTCCTTTCCGGGCCAGTTCCAATGCGGGAAAATATGAACTACAGGTTCATTGCCCCAGGCTGCTTTGTAAGCGTAATATCCATCTTTTGGGAAACCACAGATATCCATAAATCCGAAATGCGAGGAAACACAGGGCCACTGAAATGGCGTTGGTTCACCCTGGTAATCAAAGCCAGTCCAAACAAAAAGGCCACCGAGGTAAGGATACTTTACAATATCGGCCCAATCTTCGCCCGGATATGGACCCCAGTCGGGTTTCACGATAATAGCGTTAGAAGTATATCCTTTACTCCAATTGGTCTCATACTCACCACGAGTGGATACAAAACTTGTTCCTTCGGTACAAAACATTACCCGGTTCGGATACTTCTCATGATCTTTCACGTAAGCCAGTTGCTTGTCGCCATAATTATAGCCCACTACATCCATCACATCTGCGTACCCGCCATCGTTGCGGGCATGGTTCATCGCTGCTGTAACTTTACGGGTTGGATCTATTTTATGGGTAGTTGCAACCATGGTTTCGAGAATCCTTGCCCCTGTCACCGTGCCTTGTATCGCTTCTTCGTTCTCCATGCTCCACATAAAAATCGACGGATGATTCCTGTCTCGGTACAACATGGTGGTTAAATCTTTTAACCCTTCTTCGCTGCTTGATAAAAAACGGTTTTCGTCAAGAACCAACAAACCAATGCTGTCGCACATGTCAAGCAGTTCTGGAGTTGGCGGATGATGGGAACAACGATACCCATTGCTTCCCATTTCTTTCAGAAGTTTCAACTTATACCAGTTGATTTTATCTGGAAGAGCTACACCAATCCCGGCAAAATCCTGATGATTGCAGGTTCCTTTCACCGGATATAGTTTGCCGTTGAGAAAAAGACCATTGGTATTTATTTCAATGGAACGAACCCCAAATGTCGTTTCATAAGTATCAAGAATATTGCCGTTTTCAGAAACTTCCGTTAGTACTTTATATAGGTTGGGTGTTTCGGGTGACCAGAGCAAAGGCTTTTTAATTGTGCATGATTGGGATACTTCAGCCTGATCAAATGATGGCATTGACAAAGTAGAAGTTTTGGTGTCGAGCAGAAGCCCTTTTTTGTCGACAACTTTTGAAACAAGTGTGATGTTTTTGGCAGTTTTGTATTCGTTTTTAATGGTGGTTTTTATGCTAACCGAGGCTTCTTCCGCAGAAATGACTGGGGTTGTAACATAAGTGCCAAATCTGTCAACATGGAGTCTGTCGGTTTTAACAAGCCAGACATGTCTGTAAATTCCGGCACCTTCGTACCACCAGCCTTCGTACTCACTGGCATCGACTTTTACAAGGATAACATTTTTGCCTTCCTTGCCATAACGCAAAACGTCTGTAAGATCATAATTTGATGGGATATAGCCGCTTTGGTGGTTTCCCAAAAGGTGCCCATTGACCCAAACCGTACTATTCCTAAAAATTCCATCAAATTCAATGGAGATTTTCCGTCCTTTGTCGGCTTCAGGGATTTTAAACTCTTTCCTGTAAAAGCCAATACCTGTTGGCAAATATCCGTTTCCTGCCGGCTGGCTTCCCAATGAATTGTCATGCACAAAGGTGCCCTCAACAGCCCAGTCGTGAGGGAGGTTAAGCTCTTTCCAGTCGCGTGGATAAAGAACTTTAGCGCTTTCAACATTTGAATAATCAATAATGGTATCGCTGATGGTTAAAATTTTCACATTCGCATCGGTTATTCCGCCCTGTCCACCAGCTTTAACCACTCGCTTTATAGCGATGTCGCCTTTGTGGAACTGCCAGCTAAAATCGAAACACTCTTTGGTCCGTTTATCAGAGATAGTTGGCTGTATCGTTTGGGTGCTTCCTTCAAGGAAACCCAACAACGACAAGGCAAATGCAGCAACCCATTTTAATCTCTGATCCATATTTTGATGATTTTCACAAATTATTTGATTTCAATAAATTCAGGTTCAAAAGGCGCAAGGATGAATTTGCCCGTGTAATCCTTGTCGAAAAGGATACTGCGCGAGTTCCCTTTTACAGGAATTTCTTTGGGTTCGCCGCTGACATTCAGGTATAAAAAATGGTTGTTATCGATTTGCCGGGCCATTACTCCGGAAGGCACTTCAGGACCTTTTTTAATGCCCAGTTCATTGATCAGTTCGTCCAGCAAGGGATTCAGCACATCGCCATTGGCCGGCAGACCGATGTAAATTGCCTTACCTTTGCCAAAATTATTGGAAGTCATGATTGGATAATCCTTATCGAGGCTGGTGATGCTTCCAATAATTTCAGCGCCTTTTGGTTCCACAATGTCAAAGCGGGATGATTCGGTATTAATGGCTTTCCCTTTAAAGGTAAATTCAAGTTTTTTGCCTTTGTACGACTTCCTTGATACTTCATTCATCATTTCAGTTTCTTCGTAACTACCTATCCGGATGCCAAATACATCACTTAAACGACCGGGTCGGGTGGTAGCGAAAACTTGTCCCGTTTGGTCAACAATTGCCGAATTGCTTGTCATGATTGCTGTTCCGCCGTTTTTTACAAAGTCACGGATTTTGGCTGAAGTTGCTTCATCCATTACCGCAACTCCGGGAACAATCAGGATTTTGTAGTTCAAAGCACTTCTACTGATTTCAACGATCCGTGCATCCATGTTTCGCCAATAAAACAAGTTGAAACAGGCTTGCAACTGGCTATCATGCTGTTCAGGAAAATAGCTGCTTGCAATCTGGCTTGGAAACGAGAACGCCAGACCAACTTCTGCCTGAAGCTGATACGGGAAGAATTTTTCGATCTTTTTAAACTCCGTAGCAATTTTCTTGTACTCATCGTACTTGCGGTTTGGAATGCCGTCCCAATCGACCAATCCTTCCAGATATTGTTCTTCACCGGAGTGCATACTTTGCCAGGTCCAGCCACAAACCATCTGGTTACCATAGAATAAGGTTGAATAAGCCTGTTTCCGGATCGCATTTGGAACGGCTGTCATTGTTGTAAATTCGCTGCACCAGAACGGATTGGTACTCTCGAATTGAATGCGTGATATTCCAAACAAGGCATTCATGACTCCCCAGTTGGTGGTTAATGTTGTTCCGGGATAAAAGCCGCAGCCTTCGCGGGTCATTTTTCCGGAGTAAGCAATTTGAGAATAATCGAAATACTTCATTCCGCTGTAATACCAGGCATTGGTATTTGTCAAGGCTTTGGGCGCGTTGGCATTGACCTTATCGAGCACTTTTAAAAGCAGTTGGTTGACTTCATCTGAAACAAAACGCCTGAAATCGAGGATTCGTTCGGGTACATCGGTTGCATGGGTTGCCACCGGAAAACCAACTTCTTCGAACTGATTCAGTCTTCTCGACCAGCGCTGGGTTGCCCAGGATTTATTCAGGTTTTCAAGGTTGGAGTATTTCTTTTTCAACCATTCAATGAATCGCAGCCGGGCTGTTTCGGAATAAGAAATTGGTCCGTCACCCGATTCATTGTCAATCCCGTAAGCCAGCAATGCCGGATGATTTGCATATCTTTTGCTGATGGCGTCGGTAAACAACAAGGCATATTTCTGGTAATTCGGGTCGCCGATATCTTCCATGTAGCGATGATTGGGATATCGCACATCGCCACTGGCATCCACAATGTCGATTGACGGGAATTTGTGATGCAGCCAGATTGGAGCCGGACGAATGGCAATATCCAAAATAACCTTAATACCAGCCTTGTTCATCTCATCCATTACTTTGTCGAACCATTCAAAGTCGAACTTACCTTCTGAAGGTTCATAGCTATCCCAAGCCAGATGCCCCATCCGGACAGATGTAAATCCGGCGGCTTTCATCAACTCAATGTCCTTTTTAATCTTCTCCGGATTTTTATCGTCGTGCGGATGGTAATTGGCGCCAACATACAATTGCTGTGCTTGCAGTGAAAAGCCATAAACAAGTAAAATTGTAAATAATAGAAGAAATCTGATTTTTCCGGTTTCCATTTTTCAATTAGTTTTTCAGAATTATCATTTGAATAGTTGTTGTGCAAAATTGAAAAGGTTGTTACGCCAAACCGGCCAGCTATGGCCGCCGGGGTATTCGCTATAAGTGTATTTAATCTTCATTTCATCGAACTTCGCGATCATGGTTTGACAATTCTTCCAGGCAATGTCTTCTTTACCTCCCTGCGAAATCCAGAATTGCTTCAAATTGCCGTTGATCTTGTCGGCGTTATTTTTCATGAATTCATATTGCGAATCAGCAATATCTTTCTGCATGGGCTGAATCCAGCCTGAACTGAAAACTCCAAGGTAAGCAAACAGATCGGTATTTTTTACGCCGGTATAAAGTGTCTGTATTCCACCCATCGATAAGCCTGCCAGCGCACGCGAATTTGCATCGGTTTTTACCCGGTAGTTCTTTTCCACAAAGGGGATTACGCTTTGTTTCAATTCTTTTTCAAAAACGACCAATGTTTCCCCACCAAAACCATTTAAAGGAAGATTCCCGTCAACCATGATCACAATCATGGGCACAGCTTTCTTTTGCGAAATCAGGTTGTCGATGATCAAATTGGTTTTGCCCTGAGTAGCCCAGCCGCGCTGGTCTTCGCCACCGCCATGCAAAATATAAAGAACAGGGTATTTTTCGGTTGTATTTTGGTCATAACCCGGAGGAGTGTACATGTAAAAATCGCGCCACGAATTGGTAACATTGGAGTAGTAATTTTTGATGCGAATGTCGCCATGTGGTACATTTCTGATTTCGTAATAGGCATCGCCTTTAAAAGGCACTTCAAAACCGCTGGCCATTCGTCCCATCCCGTAAAACGATTCGCTGGACGGATCGGCAACTGCAACGCCGTCGATGATTAATGAATAGTAATGAAATCCTTCACTCAAGGAATCGGTAGTCGTTTCCCAAACGCCTTCCACATTTTTCACCATGTCGTATTTCTTGCCCAGATCAAGTTGCACTTTTTGTGCTTCCGGAGCTTTTATACGAAAAACAGCATGTCCGTCAGGTAAAATCTGAGGATATTTGGCCGAACGGATGTTGGATTCTGCCGGTCTTCCAACATTGCTGATCTGTGCGAAAAAAGCTACATCAACCGGTTTGAAAATCAACTGTGAGAACATAAACAAACTATTCTTCCAGACTTTAAAATCGTGGTAACCATGATCGACATAAAAAATATGCGGAACATTGTTGGTTACGAGGTAATTGTGTGTCCGCTGGCTAAAACCGATTAATCCGTCTTTATCACCACACGAAATCCAGAGTAATTTTAACTGTTGTTTGGCTTTTGCAGGGTCAGGAACCAGTTCTTCCGGCTTTTTTGTATTTGGTGCTGAGGAGAACCCGCCTACCCAGGCAAACTTATCGAGGTTACCCAAACCGAAGTTGAGCGATTGTCCGCCACCCATCGACAAACCGGCAATGGCGCGGTGTTCAGCATCTTTTATTACCGGATAATTCTTTTCAATAAATGGAATCAGATCGTTGAGCAAATCTTTTTCGAACGTGGCAAAAGCTTCCACTTTTTCCTTGTCAAAAATATTTCCAGTGGCGCGGTCGTTCTTCATCGCCCGGCCATTTGGAAGCACCACAATCATGGGTTCGACTTTATTTTCAGAATAAAGGTTATCCAGAATCACTTCAGGATGGCCGCCGTTGAGCCATTCCTTTTCGTCGCCACCGATACCGTGTAACAAATAGAGAACGGGGTATTTCTTATCCTTTGAATAACCGGGAGGCGTGTAGATTAGGGCTTTCCGGTTGGTACCAACTGTAACTGAATTGTAAGAAACAGTGTCAATTGATCCATGAGCGATAGCGCTTTTTACAACATCGAAACCCAGCGCGGCAGGTTTGATAATTTCCTGACTACTCGCCAGATGGCTAAAAACAAAACACAAAGCGATTAGAAATAGTGCACTTTTCATGTCGAATTAGTTTAGAATGACGAAATATTGCTGAGCAGCTTAAAACGGTTTGGTTGTTCCCGAACTAAAAATTCAAATTTGCTTCAATTTATTAGTGTTTAAATTACACTTTTTAAAATTGAGACCAAATATAATGAAGGGAAATCGTTTTTTGGTACAAAATCACGATTGTTGACCTTTATTTTATTCCGATTAGCAACTTGCCAACCATTTCAAATTGTATAAATTTACCAAATCCGGATTCTAAAAATGGTTATGGAAAAAACGATCCATTTGTTAATCATGTACACCATGCTGGTGCTTACCGTTCTTTTGTTCCACAAAGGGAGAAAGCATCAGCCAAGCCTGATGCTGGCCATCTATGCTTCCGTAGAAGTATTGACCAACGGTTTTAACAGTCTCAATATGGATGCGGGGATTGATTTTTTCACTCGGTTCCCTTACATGCATTTCATTTATAAACCGCTGTACTGCCTTTGGGTACCCTTGTTTTACTTCTATTTTAAAACCAGCTACTCTTCAGATTTTCGAATGGGGAAAAAACATTGGCCGCATTTTCTCCCTTTTGGATTTTTCCTGATTTCCTTTCTGGCAATCTGGCTGGTGAATGGTAATCATTACATCTGGGAGAACCTTTATAAGGAAAACTCTTTCGTTTTTAATGCAGCTTTTGCCATCGATGTTATAGTCAAAATTCAGTATGTTTTCTATAACGTTATCATGATCAATTCCCTCTGGAAGCTTGAAAGAATCCGAAAACTAAACGAACAGACAGACCCATTCCGATCTACCGACATCCGGTGGTTGCGATTTATTGTTTACGGATATGCGCTTGGCAGTTTGGGTGGAATCATGATTTTCATTTCCGTTTTATTGAAAACCCAGGCTGTCCCCACGATTAACATCCTGAGCATTTCCTACTACTTCCTGTTCTTCTTTGCTATTTTTTACAATACCATTAGCCATAAACTTGAAAATGAAGAGGTACGGACGAAATTGAGACCGCTGCCCGATCCGGATATGGAACTCCTGATGCGACGAATTGAGGAATTGGTTGTCGGGAAGAAAATGTACCTTAATCCGGAACTGTCTCTTCAGGAAATAGCATCGGTACTAAATGAGAAGGAACGGAATATTTCCAACGCCATTAATACCATTCAACATCGGAATTTAAACGATTACATCAATTCCCTTCGAATTGAACATGCTTGTCGGTTGTTACTTGCCAATAAAGAAAAGCCCATTTTCGAAGTGATGTACGAATCGGGATTTAATACCAAAGGGGCGTTTAATCAGGTCTTCAAAAAAATTAAAGGTGAAACGCCTACTCAATACAGAAATGCAATGGGATAAATTCTCAAGTCTGTTTCTGAAGTTGCCAGCGTAACTTACTACACCGATCACTGTGTTCGACAATGCCAGCAAGGTTTGCAGAGGGACAAAAAAAAGACAAGAAGTCGAAAATGACCTCTTGTCCTGTATGGCTCTCAGGTAGGACTTGAACCTATGCTGTAATTAGCTTTAAATCAATCAGATGTATTGTTGTTGCTTTTAAAGGTCTCGAATTTAACACCCCTTTTTTGCATACTACTCAAAGAACTTCTAAAAGTAAAGTTATATATTCTTGTCGATTTATCAATTTTAAAGACCATAAAACAGTCCATTGTGATAACCATTTCTTAGTATACTTAAATCAAATTGCCATTCTTTTTGCCTAATCCAAATTGAGCTTCATGATAATTTTGTGGTTGAGATTTTTCCGTGAAAACGAGATGCTATACTTCATTCATTTTTAGTGCTATCTCCTAAGTTATATTTTCAAGTTCCCATTTAAAATCCTAACACTGAGACATTGTTAAAAAAGGAAATTGATTACTCAAACTTTAAAGTATGACAGACCTTTTTTTCATTCTGGTGGCGCTGTAGTTGAGTTAAATGAAAAATTGGGAGCAATCGATAGAAATGACATTTGAATAATAAATCACAACTGATTTTTCGTAATCACCAAAAAGTTTTGCAACAGGAAATTCAAGCTTCACCCAATATTTATTTTTGCGTTTTTTTATTTGATAACTTAACTTACCTTTGAGAATCTACCTTTCTAAAACCTAAAAAAATGTCCCTTGAAAAAACAAAAAAATTAGTTGAATGGCTGGAGATTAATCATCAAAACCAACAATTCAACTTTGATGACATGAAAGAATTAGTATCGATTGCGATAGCCGAATTGAAAGATCAGTCTGATAAATCATTTGATTTTGGAATTCCGTCGGGATATATGGATTCTATTATTGAAAGTATGAAAGCCAGTGGGGAGTATTATCTGTTAGAAAATAAAATTGCAAGTTTTAAAGCGAGATTTACGGAATCCCAGGAAAAAGAAAACTAATAGAATGTTACCAAAACCGGAGAGTTTGGACAAACGGTATAAATCTTTGGAAAAAGACCTTCAGTCAGGGCAGGGAGATCCGTATGCGATTCCATACCTTATGCTGCAATATGGATCAAAAGCCTTGATCCCGCTGGTAAAAGGACTCCAATGCCCCACATTAAAAATGCGTGTCCATTGTGTTGAATGCCTTCAAAAGCTTGGGGA
>CAILJH010000177.1 GCA_903834475.1 uncultured Prolixibacteraceae bacterium
CCGTGCTGCTGCCGATGCGCTTGACATGCCTTTGTATCGCTACATTGGCGGAACAAATGCAAGAACTTTGCCAGTCCCAATGATGAACATCATCAACGGTGGTTCACATTCTGATGCTCCTATTGCTTTTCAGGAATTTATGATTCGCCCAATTGGTGCCACTTCGTTCCGCGAAGGTTTGCGCATGGGTGCTGAAGTTTTCCATCACCTGAAAAAAGTACTTCACGACCGTGGTTTGAGCACCGCAGTTGGCGATGAAGGTGGTTTCGCTCCTAAACTGGACGGAACTGAAGATGCATTGAACAGCATCATCAAGGCAATCAAAAATGCCGGGTACAAACCAGGTCGCGCTGAAGATGGTGGTGACGTTTCAATAGGTTTGGATTGCGCTGCTTCTGAATTTTTCAAAGACGGAATCTATGATTATTCAAAATTTGAAGGTCCAAACGGAGCAAAACGGAATTCAACCGAACAGGTAGAATTTCTTGCCAGCTTAGTTGCCAATTTCCCGATTGACTCCATCGAAGATGGCATGAACGAAGGCGACTGGGACGGATGGGTTGCTTTAACTAAAAAACTGGGCGACAAATGCCAGTTGGTTGGAGATGATGTGTTTGTTACCAATGTTGAATACCTGAAAAAAGGTATTGAACTGGGAGCTGCCAATTCTATCCTGATTAAAGTTAACCAGATTGGTACATTAACCGAAACACTTGACGCTATTGAAATGGCACACCGTGCTGGTTACACTTCTGTTACATCACACCGTTCAGGCGAAACTGAAGATTCAACGATTGCCGATATCGCAGTTGCTACCAACGCCGGACAAATTAAAACCGGTTCGTTGAGCCGCTCCGACCGTATGGCCAAGTACAACCAATTACTTCGCATCGAAGAAGAATTGGGCGCTTCAGCCGTTTACGGATACAAAAAAGTGATCAAAAAATAAGCTGAATAAGCTGAAATGCAGAAGGCCGGGTCCGAAAGGATTCCGGCCTTTTTTCTGAAATTACAAACAAAATGTATAGCCAAGACGAAGCTAAACTGCTGCGAAAAGAATTCTGGATTGTGTTTGCCCGGCGTTGCGAAATTGTTCCGGCGCTGGCACACAAAAAGAGAAAATGGATTTTATATGATACCGGCCTGAGCGGCATTGATCTGAAATTTGAAGTTTCGCGTACTGAGGCACTGGTCATGGTTGAAATTAACAGCCGGTTGGAAGCCCGTCGTCTGGAAATCTACGAGGTAATTCAGAAATATCAAAAATTTTTGGAAGAAGGTTTCGCGTTACCACTTACCTGGGATTTTTGCTATCGCCGGGAAAGTGGTCAGGAAGTTTGCCGCATTTACAAATCAATGAGTAATGTTGATTTTCACCGCCAAAACCAATGGCCAGATATCTTCAACTTCCTGATCGACAACATGCTTTTGCTCGAGAAAAACCTGATGGAAATCAAAGATGTGCTGGAAGCTGAGCTGTTCTAAATCAGAAAAAGAGATGATATCGTCTCCGTCACATCAATGTGACGGCAAAGGATAGAGCATTATTCATCATTAGAGCAATATCCTTTGCCGTTCACTTCAGTGAACGGACATGAATAATATATTTTTCTCTCCCATGTAATGAAATCCTACCGACTTCGTCTTAACTTTGAAACTATCAGAAAAGAGTTCGAATGTTAGCCAGAGATTTTAAAACCGATGTACTTCCAATGAGCAACATGTTGTTGCGATATGCGCTTCAGATTCTTCAGAATGAAGAAGAGGCGAAAGATGTACTTCAGGATATTTTTCTGAAACTCTGGCAAAAACGTGACGAGTTGGGAAAAGTGGAAAACCTGAACGCTTTTACCATACGAATGATAAGAAACCGATGTCTGGATGTAATCCGTGCCCGGAGAACGGTGTCGCTGGAGGTAGTTAAAAAAGATAAACTTCCCGGCGAAGAAGTTTCGGATACCGATCATCTGGAAAATTCTGATTCAGTAAGTCTGATTAAACAAATCATATCTGAATTGCCTGATATCCAGCGAACCATTATTCAGCTTCGCGACATCGAGCAGCTCGAATATGAAGAAATAGCTGAAGCAACAGAGATGAATGTAAATGCAATACGCGTAAATTTATCACGGGCTCGGAAAAAAGTTCGGGACGAAATCTTAAAAATTCAAAATTATGGAACCACAGAAAATACATATGCTGCTTCAAAAGTACTTTGAAGCCGAAACCACTCTTGGTGAGGAAAATGAACTGATCACTTATTTTACTTCCGGCGAAGTGGATGAAAACCTGAAAATGTATGTTTCCATGTTTTCAGGAATAAAGGAACTTTCGGACGAAGAGAATCCCGGACTTGGCGAAGATTTGATGAACTACATTCTGGAATCGGAGCACACCGAAAAACTACGGTATCGCTGGATGTGGCAAATTGTAACCGGTATAGCTGCCTCTGTGATTTTGGTGATGCTGGCAGTAAATTTCTATAGCGATAAAAACCAATGGAAGGATACATTTACTGACCCCAAACAGGCTTACGCTCAAGCAAGCAAAACCCTTGAATTTGTAGCCGGCCATTACAATAAAGGGTTGGCACAACTGAGGCCCATCGGTAAAATTGAAAATGCTATCAATCCTTTTCATTCGGGAATGAATACACTGAACAAAGGATTTGATCAAATGAATGAATTAAAAACTTTAAACAAAAAACTTAAAAAAGAATAGCCATGAAAAGAATTTTATTTACCCTGATTTTGCTCATCCCATTGATGGTGATGGCACAAGACAATAGTCCGATTGACAAGCTTTTTAATAAGTACGCCAATAAAGACGGATTTACGACAGTGAATATCAGCGGAAAGCTGCTCAGTTTTGCCAGCAAATTCGACGATTCGAAAAAAGATGAAGCTTCCATGCTTGAAAAATTAAGCGGAATCCGCATTCTGTCGGTCGAAAACAAAGAATTGAATAAGGATCTCAATTTTTACAAAGAACTGGAAGCTGATGGGTTCTTCAAAAACAATAACTATGAGGTTTTAATGGAAGTGACCGACAAAAACGAGGTGGTCCGGTTTTATGGCCGAAGTGGCGAAAAAGGAAAACTTTCGGAATTACTGCTGGTAGTTGGGGGCGACGACAATACCCTGATTAGTATTCGTGGAGTGATTGATCCCGATGACATTGGAAAAATTACCGGATCGCTCGATTTGGGAATCAAGACCAAATAGAAAAGGGGAAAAAGTAATCAGGAATAAGAAAAAGTCCTGTAGCAGAAGTGTTGTAGGACTTTTTGTTGATATCCACTAAAGAAACGAATGACCAAAGGGAAGAATTCCACATTTTCAATAAATTGAAACCATCTTCGAATTCAGCCTGGAAATGTTTTTCGGTGCTCTGTTTTGCTTATCTTCATCTGATCTTTTCAAAGAGATTTTCAGCTTTCCGCAATATGAGGTTAAGAATAATCATATCGCTTTTGTTCCTGCTAATTGTTGGGCATTTAATGGCACAGCAGGATTCATCCAAAGTAACTTTCAGCGGTCAACTTACCACATGGGGAATTGTCCAATTTGAAGATCCCATCCCCTTTCAGCTTGGAGGAAGGTTTGTACCCACCTTACTTGGGAATTTCAACCCTGCACCAAATAACAAAATCGATTTTGAAACCTCACTCAATATCGTTGGTTCGGCCAACTTCACCGGATTAAGCTCGGATAGTATTTCCGGACAATTTAAACCTTACCGGGTATGGGCAAGATATTCTTCGGATCATTGGGAATTGCGCCTTGGGCTGCAAAAGATAAATTTCGGTTCGGCCAAGATTTTCCGTCCGTTAATGTGGTTCGACCGCGTGGATGTTCGCGATCCACTGCAGCTGACTGACGGAGTTTACGGCGCTTTGGTCCGGTATTATTTCGGGAATAATTCGAACATCTGGCTGTGGACTTTGATCGGAAATAAAAAGCCCAAAGGATTTGAAACCACTGGCAGTGCTACCTGGATTCCTGAACTTGGCGGGCGTTTTCAGTTGCCAGCAGGACCGGGAGAACTGGCTGTAAGTTCGCATTACCGAAAAGTGGATGTCCATCATTCAAACCTTACCGCTCCGGAAAGTGATTTGCTCAACGAAACGCGGATCGGATTGGATGGCAAATGGGACTTGGGCATCGGATTGTGGTTCGAATCGAGCGTTACTCATCTGCAGGCTAATCCGGAGAATATTCCGCGTTTTCAGGATTCATGGAATCTGGGTGCAGATTACACCTTCGGAATAGGCAACGGTTTGGGTGCCACGCTGGAATATTTCAGGTACCACGTGGGCGATGAGTTTCTGGTAAAAGGTGCTACCTTGAACCTGATTGGCAGCTTGTTTACCTACCCGGTTTCTATTCTGGATAACATTTCGGCCATCGTATATTTTGTTCCCGATCGTGATTTGGTTTTCAATTACCTGAGTTGGACCCGCACTTACGACAACTGGAGTTTTTATGCCATCGGCTATTGGAATCCGGAAAGTTTTAACTTGATTACTTCAGCGTCGCCGGGAAAAAATCTGTTCAATGGAAAGGGATTTGAGTTGATGGTGAATTATAATTTTTAAGGCCCCCTAAATCCCCCGAAGGGGGAGTTTATTGTGGGCAAAACTTTATGAAGAGACGAATAAACTAATGCTACTAACTTTTTAATCCCCCTCCTTCGGAGGGGTTAGGGGAGGCTAATATATGATTGTCGAAGTAAAAAATCTGGTCAAGAAGTTTCCGATAGGAGATGGTTTCTTCACCGCACTCAAAGGTGTGAATCTGGTCTTTACCGAAGGTGAATTTACCGGATTGGTTGGCCCAAGCGGATCGGGCAAAACTACTTTATTGAATATTATCGGGACATTGGATGTTCCTTCTGAAGGTGATGTGATTGTGTTGAGCAAGTCGGTCGGAAATCTGAACCCAAAAGAAGCGGCACAACTCCGGAAAGAAGAATTAGGTTTCATTTTTCAGAATTACAATTTATTACCGGTTTATACGGTATTCGAGAATGTTGAATTTCCGCTGTTGTTGCTGAAAATGAGTGCTGGTGAACGGAAAAAACGGGTACTTGAAACCCTCGAATGGGTTGGTCTGACCGACAAAGTGAAATCCCGTCCTTCCCAACTTTCAGGAGGCGAATGCCAGCGTGTGGCCATTGCCCGGGCGATGGTAAAACGTCCGCGCCTTGTGCTGGCCGACGAACCAACTGCCAACCTTGATGCGGCCAACTCGCACCATATTCTGCAAACCATGGAGAAACTGAACCGGGAACTCAAAACCACTTTTATTTTCGCCACACACGACGAAAAGGTGATTGGTTATTTGCACCGGATCATTCGGTTGGCCGATGGTCAGGTTGTTGCCGATGACAGCCCCCTAAATCCCCCGAAGGGGGACTTTAAAAGTGAACCTTCAGAAGGGACATTTACAAATAACACAAGCTTAAATTCCTCCCCTTCGGGGAGGTTAGGAGGGGCTTTATGACCATGATAAAAATGGCTTTGCGAAGTTTAATCGGGAATGGACTAAAAACCTGGCTCAATGTGTTTGTGCTGTCGTTTACGTTTGTGCTGATTATTTTTATGCAGGGACTGCTCGAAGGCTGGAACCGGCAGGCGGTGACCGACACGGTTACCTGGGAAATTGCCGGCGGACAATATTGGAGCCAGAAATACGACCCGTACGATCCTTTTTCGATCGATTCAAGTGCGGCTGTTGTGCCGTCATCTTTCAGGAAAGAATATGATGCCCACGAAATTGAACCGGTTTTATATGCCAAAGGGACCATTTATCCGGGGGGACGAATGCAGGGTGTTTTGCTCAAAGGCATCCGGCCCGATCAGCATTTGCTGGCCTTGCCAACGTATTTGCTCAAAGCTGATGGTACGGAAATTCCGGTTATTATGGGCGCCCATATGGCCAAACAGGCCAACCTGAAAGTAAATGATCTGGTTACGCTTCGCTGGCGCGATGTAAACGGAACATTCGAAGCGGTGGATATTCGTGTGGCAGGAATTTTCCGGACTTCAGTACCAACAGTCGACATTGGCCAGATTTGGTTGCCTTTGGATGAACTTCAGAAAATGACCTTGCAGCCGAATGCCTGCACAATCCTGATTACCAAACCGGAGATTCCGATTCAAAAACTTGCGGACTGGCCATTCAAAGATCAAACCGAACTGACCAAGCAAACAGCAGCGATGATTCAGGCCAAATCGAAAGGATACAATGTATTTTATTTCATCTTTCTGAGTATGGCTTTGATTGCCATTTTCGATACACAGACACTGGCAGTTTTCCGGAGGCAGCGCGAAATCGGGACTTTGGTTGCACTGGGAATGACTCAAAAACAGGTCGTTTCCCTTTTTACGCTCGAAGGAACCATGAATGCGGTGTTGGCAGTAATCGTTGGAGCCGTTTGGGGTTTGCCACTGTTTATTATCGTGTCGGTTTATGGAATTCATATTCCGATGGATGTGAGCAGTTTTGGTATTCCGGTGGCCGATAAAATGTATCCGTATTATACTTCGAAACTGGTTGCCGGAACCATCTCGTTTATCATGGTAATAACCGCATTGATTAGTTATTGGCCGGCACAAAAAATTGCCCGCATGAAACCAACCGATGCCATTAGGGGGAAAGCGCTATGATTCAATTTTTATTCAAAGGACTGATGCGTGACAAGAGTCGCAGCCTGATACCCATCATCGTGGTGGCTCTTGGTGTAATTATCACCGTGTTTTTACAGTCGTTACTGAGCGGAGTAATCGGTGACAGCATCGAATCAACCGCAAATTTCACCACTGGGCATGTGAAAGTAATGACCCGACCATACAGCGAAAACAGCTCGCAGCTGCCGAACGATCTGGCTTTGGTGGGCGTCGATACCTTAAAGGAAAGCTTGCAAAAACAATTTCCGGAGATGACCTGGGCAGAACGAATCCAGTTTGGCGGATTGCTCGATGCTCCGGATAGCAACGGTCATACCCGATCTCAGGGAAATGTGTCCGGCATGGGAATCCGATTGTTGAATTCGACGGAAGAAATCACCCGGATGAATCTTGTACCGACTTTGGTGAGCGGAAAATTCCCATCCAAACCGGGCGAAATGCTCATGAGTGACGAGCTTTGCCGTAAAATGAAACTGAAACTCGGTGATAAAGTTACCCTGATTTCGAGCGGAATGTATGGTGATATGGCGATGTACAATTTCACTGTTTCGGGAACATTGCATTTTGGAATTGCCATGCTCGATCGCGGATTGATGATTGCTGATATTGAGGATGTCCGCTCGGCATTAAACATGGAAAATGCTTCCGGAGAAATTCTGGGCTTTTTTACCAATGCACGATACGACAACAAATTGGCAAAGGAAGCGGCCAAGTCATTTAACGCGCAATATGTAAGCAGTCAGGATAAGTTTGCGCCGGTGATGGTACCACTTTCAGATATGAATGACATGGGTTTTCTGGTGGCTTATTCCGAAAACGTTCAGGGAATTATTGTCTCGATCTTTATAATTGCCATGGCCATTGTATTGTGGAACGCCGGATTACTGGGCGGATTGCGCCGGTATGGCGAATTTGGATTGCGACTGGCCATTGGCGAAAGCAAGCACGAGGTTTACCTGACCATTGTTGCCGAGTCGCTGCTGATTGGAATCATTGGTTCGGTGATTGGGGTGATTGTTGGATTACTGATTTCGTGGCCCATGCAAACCGTTGGATGGGATATCAGCAGTATGATGAAAGATTCGAACTTTCTGATGCCATCGGTAATGCGTGCTCACATCAGTCGAACAACCTATTACATTGGTTTTGTGCCGGGGATTCTCTCTACTGTGATTGGTGCCATGCTTGCCGGAATAGGCATTTACAAAAGGCAAACGGCCAATTTATTTAAAGAGCTGGAAGGGTGAAAAATTAACGATTACAGATTAACGATTAACGATCTATCATAAAAGAAGAAAATAAAAGTTTATCCACTACGTGGAATTGGAACTTTCCTTTATGTCATACTACAACACTTTATCAGCTACGCTGAAAGTTCTCCGTAGGAGATTTAGTATTGTAAAAAGTGCGAACCACATAAGGTGGAGTACCTCGTAGAGGTTAAACAAGATCTGGATGAATTAGGAATTAAAATAATTGGTTCAGTTATTTACAATTAACGATTTAAAAGATGAAAACATTAAAAATTGGCATACTTCTTTTGCTGAGTTCGGCAATGTTGTTTGCTCAAAATTACCCTACGGGTAAATCCATTCTCGATAAGGTTGACAAAAACATGTCGGCTAAAACGCGTGTAATGACTGCCAGCATGGAAGTTGGCACGGAGCGGACGAAACGAACCATGGTATCGAAAACCTATAGCGAAGGCGACCACAAAGCATACACCGAATACCTGGCTCCGGCACGCGAAAAAGGAACCAAGATGCTGAAACTCGACAATCAACTCTGGATTTATTCACCGGCAACCGACCGAACGGTCCAGATTTCGGGCCACATGTTGCGCCAGTCGGTGATGGGCAGCGACATGTCGTACGAAGACATGATGAATGACAAACCGCTTTTGGAGCAATACCAGGCCGAAGTGACCGGCACAGAAACCATCGACGGATCCAATTGCTGGGTGGTGACACTCACGGCCATTATTCCGGATGCGAATTATTTTACCCGGAAAATGTGGGTGGATACTGAACGTTATATTCCTCTAAAAGAAGATATGTTTGCGAAAAGCGGGAAACTGCTTAAAAGGATTACCTTTTCGAATGTTCAAAAAATTCAGGGGCGCTGGTTTCCCATGGCACTTGTTTATAAAGATATGCTGAAAGATGGTCAGGGAACAAAAATGACGATTCAGGAAATTCAACTCGACACCCAGATTCCGGCCAGCTATTTTAATCTGGGGAATTTGAAGTAAATCACATTTCATCCAAAAGGTGAAAAGCACAAGTAGTAAAATGGAATCAGTTGATATTGTATTTTTTACCTGCAAATTACAGGTTCAAAGACATCCTGACTTCCCTATTTTCCGGGAGTTACTGACAGACAGATGGTAGTTCTCACACAAATCCCTAATTTAGCGTTCAACAAATTTAAACCTATGAATAAGCTAATCCTGACGATTTTACTTACCGGAATGTTGAACACCAATTTGTTCAGTCAGAATGTGAAACATTCATTTTCCTTGTCAAAAACTGAATTTTTGCTCGATGGCAAACCTTTTCAGATGATTTCCGGAGAAATGCATCCGGCGCGAATTCCTGTCGAATACTGGCGGCACCGCATCCAAATGGCTAAAGCGATGGGCTGCAATACTATTGCAGCTTATGTTTTCTGGAATTACCACGAATCCGAACCAGGAGTATTCGATTTTCAAACCGGAAACCACAACATTGCTCAATTTATCCGCATCGTTCAGGAAGAAGGCATGTGGCTGATACTGCGACCTGGTCCGTATGTTTGTGCTGAATGGGATTTTGGCGGATTGCCATCGTACCTGCTTAGCATACCAGATATAAAAGTGCGCTGTATGGATTCACGATATACCGAAGCGGTTGAACGCTATATCAAAACGCTGGCTCTTCAGGTAAAAGGGTTTCAGGTAACCAAGGGTGGTCCGATTTTGATGGTTCAGGTTGAAAACGAATACGGAAGCTACGGGAATGACCGCACCTACATGAAGTGGATTCCGCAGGTGTGGAAGGAAAACGGCATTGAAGTTCCGTTTTACACGGCTGACGGCGCCACTCCATATATGCTCGAAGCCGGATCGTTGCCCGATGCAGCTATTGGCCTGGATCCGGGAACCAATGAAGAAAACTTTGCAGAATCTACCAAGGTCAATCCGAATGTTCCTTCGTTTTGCAGCGAATTGTATCCCGGATGGCTCACCCACTGGGGTGAAGAGTGGCAACGGCCGGATACTGCCAGCCTCATGAGTGACGTGAAATGGCTGATGGACCATAAAAAGTCGTTTAATTTTTATGTGATTCACGGTGGAACCAACTTTGGATATTGGGCCGGAGCTAATTCTTTTAGCCCGACACAATATCAACCCGATGTGACCAGCTACGACTACGATGCGCCCATTAATGAAATGGGGCAGGCAACACCAAAATATTTTGCCTTGCGGAATATTCTGGCAAAATATCTTCCGGCAAAACAAAAACTTCCGGCTGTTCCGGCTTCAAACCCGGTCATCGAAATTCCTGAAATCAAACTAACCGCTTCGGCCTCAGTTTGGGATAATCTTCCGGAAGCTATTCTGTCACCTCAGCCAAAACCTATGGAAATGTTCGGGCAGAAAGGCGGCTTCATCCTTTACCGCACGAAGCTCATCGGCCATAAAAAGGGCAAACTCAGGATTACCGAATTACACGATTATGCCACAATTTTTGTAGATGGCAAATACATTGGTAAACTCGATCGTGCCAAAGCTGAAAATATCATCGAACTTCCATCCTCGATCAGCGCAAATCCGCAACTCGACATACTGGTAGAAGGCATGGGGCATATCAATTTTGCCGAATACATGATCGACCGGAAAGGAATTACTGAACGTGTTTCGCTGAATGGCATGACCTTGATGGACTGGCAGATATTCACACTTCCGTTTGACGAAGCGTATCTGAGCAAGCTGAAATACTCAACAGCAGAAGTAACCCGTCCGGGCACATTTTTTAAAGGCGAATTTGAGCTGACCGCCGCAGGCGACACCTATATGGACGTGAGCCAA
>CAILJH010000178.1 GCA_903834475.1 uncultured Prolixibacteraceae bacterium
CAGGAATTTGCAGGAAAAACCATTGAACGCACCATCCGGAAAGCCTGCCTCTATTTCAGGGAAAACCTGAATACCAATGTAAACATTGAATCGCTGGCGACCGAGCTTCATGTGGGTTACTCCTATTTCAGGCAGATGTTCAGGAAATATACCGGCATATCGCCAACGCAATACCATTTATCGCTGCGTATTCAAAAAGCAAAAGATCTGTTGGTTTCAACTGAGCAAAGTTTCAAGGAAATTGCCATCGATCTCGGATTCGAATCATATTTCTATTTTTCGAGAATTTTCAAGGATAAAACCGGAAAAAGCCCGATGGAATTCAGGAAAGAGCATCAGCAAAACTGAAGCCCCTATACAACCTTTCCCTCGAGGGAAAGGCTTTAGATTTTCAGAATGCTGAAAGTTTTTCATAAAAGGACATTTTAATTGCGATGATCTTGACTTACCCGTTCATCACCCCCTCTTTGGGAGGGGGCAGGGGGAGGCTTTCTGCTAAAAATAGTAGATGCTTTTTGTTCCCCTTTTTTCCTTGTATTCTCCTTTACGTACTACTTTTACAATCGAACGGCGGTTAACTTCATGCTGTTCTTCGGTACAGATAACACCGTTTGCACACTTGTTCAATAATTTGGTTTCACCATATCCATGGTAAAGCATCCGGTTCGGATCGACTCCTTTTGAAGACAGGTAATCGAAAGCAGCTTTTGCACGTCTTTTGGAAAGCAGCATGTTATATTCGTCGCTACCCCGCGAATCGGTATGCGATTCCACCCTGATTTCAAGGTCAGGAAATTCCTTCATGAGCGCAATTAATTTGTCGAGTATCAAAGCTGCTTCGGGTTTGATTTCAGTTTGATCCAGAGCATAATTAATGTATTCTATTTCAACCACCTGCAATGGCACACCACCTTCTTCTTCCATGCTCTTTGGAGCCGGTTCGTTCGATTGCTCATCTATTTTCTGATCAAGGAATATTTCTGCAAATACTTCGTCGTTTGGCCGAAGGGTTGCGGTCGCCACCGTTTTTTCGCTTTCAGAATAGAATTCCTTATTTACATTGACGATGTACTGTTGTCCCTTGCTGACTTCAAATTCGAACTGACCATCGGAACGGGTTATGCTTGAACGAATCGTCTTTCCATCCTCATCGATGACTACAACTTTAGCATCCGGTAAAACATCTTTGGTGTCGCGGTCTTTAACAGTTCCCCGAATAATAACCGGTATATGATTGATTTTCAGAGAATAGATATCATCGTTTCCTTTGCCGCCACTCCGGTTTGAAGAGAAATAGCCTTTTACCCCGGTTGAATCCAAAGCCAATCCAAAATCATCTTTTGCTGAGTTAATGGGATAGCCCATATTTTCGATGCTGGTAAAGATTCCCCGTTCAGGAACTGAAAAATAGATATCCAAACCACCCAGACCACCATGTCCGTCACTGGCAAAATAGATTACTCCGTCGTCACTGATAAACGGGAAGAACTCGTTTCCTTCGGTATTTATTTTAGGCCCCAGGTTGAATGGTTTACTCCATTGCCCGTTCGATAAAACGCTGAAATACAAGTCAGATTTACCATAGCCACCCGGCATATCGGAAGCAAAATACATGATTGTTCCATCTTTACTGATCGAAGGATGTCCGGCCGAATATTCGTCGCTGTTGAACTTGAAACTTCCGGTCAACTTCCATTCTCCTTCCTCAAGTTTTCCAATAAATATTTTCAGATTGACCACATCGGTTTTGCTCTTTGACAATTTCCCTTTGACAAAATTGTTTCGGGTAAAATAAATAATGTCTTTTCGCTGATCGAACGAAACCGGACCGTCGTGATAGGCTGTTTTCAGTTTCGGTGCAAAAGGTTCCGGAGAAGTTAAATCGCCGTCGCCATTGACCTTTGCCGAAAACATGTGAAGATACGGAAGTTCGTTCCATTTGTAGTTTGCACCCGTTTTGGCACCGATAGAAGTGGATGAGAATACCACTTTATCCTTGTAAAATGCCGGTCCCATTTCGGAGCCAACCGTGTTTAGTGAGACATTCCGGGTTGCAAAGTTAACCGAATCGCGCATCAGGAACTGGATGTATTCGAGTATGGAAACCTGAATATTTACGCGCCCGTCTTCGGGTCGTAATTCGGAATACTCCTTCAGCCAGACTTCAGCCAGCAAATATTTCCCGTTGCTTTTTAATGCCTGTGAATAATTGAAAATATCCTCCGGAACTTCCACCTTTCGGTCGATCAGTTTTTTTAGCCATCGCTCAACCTGTTCGGTATTCCCAACATTCCGGTTCGCATCGGCCAGACGTTTAACGACATAATTATCGGTACTGTCTTTTTCAAAAGCATATTCATACAAGCCAATGGCATCGACGAATGCAAATTCATCAAAACTCTTATCCGCCATTTTGATGGTCATTTTCTGGCCAAAACTCAAATTGGGTAAAAAGAAGCTCAGAAGCATTCCCAATAGAACTATGTATGAAGTTTTTACCATGAATACTTTTACTATTATTAGAAATATCGCGGAGACCTCACCCTTCCGGTAATGAGGTTGAAATCAAAACTAACCATGATTTCGTGCGTCCCATTATTATATGCACCCAGCTGGTTGATTGGAAGTTCGTATGAATATCCGATTTTTATCTGATCGGTGGCCTGAATCTGAAACATTCCACCAAAAGAATCACCAAGCCTGAATATTCCACCCAACCAAAGTCTGTCGTAAAATAAAAATGTAGACCCCAAATCTACTGATAAAGGAACGTTTTTAACATATTTCAGCAAAATGGAAGGTTTAAATTTAACAATTCTATTTACATCAAAGACATAACCTCCCATAATAAATACATTCATTCGCTCCCTGCTTATATTCTCCACTGCAACACTATTTGGATTGATCTTATTCTCGATAAGCTTAGGGATCGACAAACCCGCATAATATTTATTGGTGTAGAAAAATGCTCCTACGCCCATGTTGGGTAAAAATTTCTGGTTAATATCACTGGCAAAAACCGGATCGTTCGGGTCGTTTGTAGTGAGGCTGGCCAGGCTGGCATCATAAAAATTAACTCCGCCTTTCATACCAAGCGCAAGGGTTTGCCTCTTGCCGAAGTATAATTTATAGGAATAATCGAAATACAGCCCGGTCTGTTTAATCGGGCCAACCCGATCGTTCAGGACCGAAAAGCCCAGTCCCATTTTTGAATCCCGGATGGGAGAATGCATCGAAAAAGTTCTCGACACCGGGGCATTTGGCATTGAAACCCATTGATTACGCGAAACGATCATCAAATCAAGAAGATCCTTGGAACCGGCATAGGCCGGATTGATGATGATGAGATTATCCATGTACTGGGTGTACATCGGATCCTGTTGCGCAGAAGAATCAAGGGCACAAAAAATCAATCCTAAACCCAGAACGATTCCGGAGAAAAGACTTTTCAAATACGCTATGTGACGGTGTTTCTTCAATTTATTTAATTTACACAGGAGCCTCACCCCGACCCTCTCCAAAGGAGAGGGAGAATGAACCGCTGATCATGTTTGCATTCTCTCTATATTTTTTTCTGTTCATTATCTATCCAGATAAACCGATCCGCTGATGGTATTCGATCCATTCATTTTCAGGACGTAAAAATAGGTTCCCGTTGGAACAGGACCGGTTTTATTACCCAGCCTCGATTGGCCAACGCCATCCCAGAAACCTTCTTTTCCGTTTCCTACGCCATAATTACCCGATTGGAAAACAATATTTCCCCAACGGTTGAAAATCTCAATCTGAACGGATTTGTATTTTTCCAGACCTTTAATTTCGAATTGGTCGTTCAGTCCGTCTCCATTAGGCGAAAATGCCTGTGGAACAAAGAACGGCACATCATTAATCATGACCAGAACAACAGCCTCGCTGCAATGCTGGAAAAAGTCGCAGATGGAATACGTAAATGAATCCGAACCAACATAATATGGATTGGGAGCATATGAAATCAGTGAATCAGACAATACGACCGCGATACCATTGGCAGGTGACCGGGCAATCTTGAGTGTTGACGGATCCAGATTGTTTTTCGGGACATCGTTCGCCAGCACATTGATTTCGACCGCAAAATTCACTGATGTACTGGCTGTATCTTTTTCTGCCAGCGTATATAAATTGACCTGAACTGAATCGCGACTGCTGCAGCCATGCGAGTCGGTTACATTCAAATAGTACATTCCCAAACCACTTACCTCCGCCATTGGCGAAGTATCTCCATTCTTAACCGAACCTTCTTTCGAGGTCCACAAATAAGTCCGTCCAACTCCCTTACTCCGGCTTCCATCGAGCAGAATAGAACTATTCGGATCGCTTACAAAAACATTCTTGTCGGTTATTGCTTCCGGCGCGACATCAACAACCATCGTAACGGAAGTGGTATCGGTCTGTCCGCGATCGTCGGTAACAGTTAAAAGATAGTGGGTCGATTTCCCCGGAACGAACGTCGGTTTGGACGTCGTTACATTGCTGAGGTAAATGGATGGAGACCAGTTGTAAACAAGTCCTCCTCCAGTCGAGGTGCTGGCATCGATCACATAACCGTTCGAATCGCAACTTCCCAACGTCACTGTTGACGCTCCAAGAATGCGCGCTGTTGGCTTAACATCGGTCGAATTCACAACAAAATGCCAGCCCTTCCGGTTGCTGCAACTTTTGGCATCGACAAGCGAAACCAAAAGGTAATAGTCTCCCTGGGTCAGCCAACTGACCCTAATTTCGTTTTCGAGACCTGTACCCAACTGGGTC
>CAILJH010000179.1 GCA_903834475.1 uncultured Prolixibacteraceae bacterium
CGCTGAAGTATACGAATAACTGGCATTGCTGATTTCCGGATTATTCATTTGTTTCCGGATCACAGGCACATAGAATTTCCGAAATGCTTCGGGTGCCCCCGGCCCTGTAATATCATGGTTTCCTTTGACGAGAATCCATGGGACCTTTAAATTAGCCAATTCAATCGCCTTCATCGCATGGGCAGCCATTTGTTCAGCCTTTTCAACGGAACCTGCCAAACCTTCCGACAAATCCCCAAATTGAATAACTGCCTTAACCGTTGGCGTGATTGTTTGAACTTTCTGGCGGAGAAACCCCATAAAATCACTCCAGTTATTTTCAGTATAAACAGTGTATTCCTTAGTAACCTGACGAAGATCGTCCGGTTTGGAATTGAGCCAATTCATGTCGTGATCTGACAACAGATCGTAGTGTAAATCACCCAAAATCAGGAAACTGTTTTTTTGCGCATTGGATTGGAACGACACAATTACGCAGAGAATAATGATAATAAAATATTTTTTCATTCTAAAAATAGTTACTTCTCAGGGAATGCACCAAAATTGTGATTTGGGCTTTTGCCCATCACTATTTTGAGGAGACCGCCTTTAAAAATATCCTGGTGGTTGATGGTACTCTTTGATTGTGCGTGTCCATTCAACTCAATCTGCTGAATATAAATATTTTCCGGACTGTTATTTTTGACTTCAACCGTAAAATTTTTCCCTTTTGGCAAGCGAATTGTTGCTTTATCAAACAAAGGACTTCCCAGTACATAATCTTGCGAGGCAGGGAAAACCGGATAAAAACCTAATGATGAGAAGATATACCAAGCCGACATCTGACCACAATCCTCGTTCCCGATTACTCCATCCGGCTGATCATTGTAGAACTCTTTCATGATGTAGCGAACCTTTTCAGCGGTTTTCCACTGCTCACCGGAACAGGCATACAAGTAAGCAATGTGGTGGCTGGGTTCGTTACCATGCGCATACTGACCTATAATGCCTGTAAGATCTACCAGGACTTCCGATTTATCTTCCGGAGTAATCCTGAAGAAACTGTCCAACCTTGCATTGAATACATCTTTACCTCCCAACAGTTTGATTAATCCCGGAACATCCTGTGGGGCCAACCATAAATATTGCCAGGCGTTGCCCTCCGCATAATCTCTTGCCCATTGTCTTGTAGATTTTATCGGATGAAACATCGGATTCCAGCTTCCATCGCTCATAATACCCCGAAAAAAACCAACCGATTTATCGTAATAAAGCTGATAATTTTTAGCACGCTTGCTGAAATATTCTGAGTCATCATTTTTCCCAAGAGCCTTCGCCATCAATGCAATACTTCCGTCAGCAATTGACAATTCCATTGCATTGGCTACTGACCTTTGAGTGTTTCCATTCGAAGGAATAGGTTTCATTTCTCTCTGGAAGTTGAGTCCCCTCAAATCGGACATTGCCGTCTTTCTGATTGCCTGATACGCACGTTCCGGATCAAATCCCCGAAACCCTTTCAGGTAAGCTTCGGCAATTATCTGAAGACTGCTAATTCCAACCATGGTTCCGGTTTCGTAGCCATTAAGATGCCAAATGGGTAAATTTCCCTGTTCATCGGAAATAGCAAGCATGGTATTCACGAAATCACTTACCCGATCGGGGGCAATAAGGGTAAACAGTGGATTTTCTGCGCGGTAGGTGTCCCAGGTGGAGAATACCGAATAAGTATTGAATCCAGGGTTTGCATGGTTTTTACTGTCAGCACCCTGGTACTGGCCGTCGTGATCATTGAACAGCGCAGGATCGATCATGGAATGAAACAGGGCAGTATAAAAAATGCGTTTGTCTTTTTCATTTTTTGTTTGAATCACAATCCGCGAAAGCTCGCTGTTCCATTTTTCGTCTGCCTGAGTTACGACCTTTTGAAATTTCCAGTCAGGAATTTCCGCCTCGATATTGGTCAACGCATTATCGTAGCTTACGGGTGAAATACCCACTTTCAGCTGCACAAAATCTCCCTGTTCAAATCCAATCACTCCTTTTACCGAAGTACCCTGACCTTTTTTACCATCAAGAGGCTTATTGGCATTGTAAATAGTCAGATTTTTAATCGGCTTCGACGAACGAATGGCGAAAAAAACTTGTTGTTTCTTGGCCCAACCTGACGAGAAACGGTATCCTTTCAAGGTAAATTCATCGGTTTGTTCCAGATAACTGTCGGTACACTTGTCGTTGATACCTTCCTTCAGGTCAATCATCACATGGGCATCTTTCCCTTTTGGAAAACGGTACTGATGAAAACCTACCCGCTCGGAAGCGGTAAGCTCAACCGCTACGCCATTGTCCATCCGGACCGAATAATATCCTGGTTTGACGACTTCATTTTTGTGGTTAAAAGTGCTTAGATATCCGTTGTGCGGAAATTCCTGCCGCCCCTTGTCCAGCTTCACTTCACCGGTAACCGGCATGATTAATATATCTGCCAGATCGCCAATGCCCGTACCGCTCAGATGTAAATGGGAGAAGCCAATAATCAAACTATCAGAATAGTGATAGCCGGAGCACCAGTCCCAACCTTTGTAAATGTTATTGGGGCCAAGCTGTACCGCTCCAAAAGGGACGCTCGCTCCTACAAAAACATGACCATGACCACCCGCGCCGATCAATGGATCGACAAACCGGGTCAATTTTTGAGCCAGTGTATTTCCGATTGTTCCCGCACAGAGAATCAGGAACAGAACAAATTGCAGTAATAAAAAATTGCTTTTGCGATTTTGAGGAATCATTGTGAATGTTGTTGAGGGTAATTATTTTTTTACAAGTTTCTGAAAATACTTTTTGTTATCGGCGATAATGCGCATGAAATAGACTCCATTTGAGTAACGGCTAAGATCAATCATTTCATTAGAATTGTTCGATTCTTTACTTAATAAAAGGTTGCCATTAGAATCATAGACAGAAATCAGGTAATCAACATAGGTATTCATTTTCAGATAAAACTGTCCTTTCGATGGATTTGGATAGACCGAAATCGTGTTGTCAATGTTTTCAGGAGGCTCAATGGCTGTTGGGGTGTCTTGTCCCTCTTCAATCAGAAAATCATCGAAATAAGCCAAATAAGCTCCTGAACCCAAATGGTTATAGGCAACAGTAATTCCGGTAATGGTATCTCCCAGGAGAACACCGTTTCCGAACTGGCAGGTAAACCTTTCCCATCCGGCAGTTATCGTACCATGTCCAACCGAAGGGCTCATGCTTGTCGCGTTTTGATCTTTGTAACCATTACCGCTAAGTGTTTTCCCGTTTTTTGTCATCAAATCAACAAAGACATATCTCCCCAAATCGTTCTCCGTTTTCTTCCAGAACGAAAGGGTCAAATTTGGCTTTACGGCAATTTTTATTTCTGCTATTTTGAAAGTATAGGTTGCTGTAACATTGCTGCTGATAGTACCTGATGCTTTAATAGAATAGAGTCCGCTCCTGGCATTGGTCTGCTGTATATCACTAATCGGTGTAACTACATTTGAATTTGAAAGCACCCCATAGTTGTAAAAGCACGGATCAATATTGACAATTCCTGAGCTTTGGGCCACCCCATTCACGTAATTATAAGCAGTTGACCGTTTTTCAAAACTATTGCGATAGTATACCGGACCATTAGAATGGGGAACGGGGACGGTGGTCGTGGCAGGTCTGGTCCCTTTGAGCATCTCGATAGTAGCGCCGGCAACCCTCAGCTGAAAATCAGAAGAGCACCAAATTCCGTCGGCGCTGGTTGTCAGGAAATATTGGTCGGTTGGAATCATACTCCAATCTGTGGCTGTCTTCATGATGGCCGTGCCCTCATCGTATTCGTCGAACATGGCAAAGTACATA
>CAILJH010000180.1 GCA_903834475.1 uncultured Prolixibacteraceae bacterium
CGGAATCTGGCAGACCGTTTGGCTCGAACCTCTGGCAAAAGAAAATGTCGAAATCTTTCGCATTATACCAAATATTGATATTGATTCGATCAGCATTAAAGTCACTTGCGTAAACGATAATAAGCAAATGAGTTATGAAGCTTTGGTTTTTGATCAGCGGAAGTTAATCAGCAAAGGAACTGCTTCAACTATGAAAACGCTTCGGCTTGGTGTGCCTGATGCAAAGCTTTGGACACCGGATTCCCCTTTCCTGTATGATTTGATTATGGTGTTGCATGATAAAAACGGGAAGGTCGTAGATTCTTTGAAAACCTATTTCGGAATGCGGAAAATATCCCTTGGCAAAGATGAAAAGGGAATTACCCGCATGATGCTCAATAATAAATTCGTTTTCCAACATGGATTTTTGGATCAGGGATGGTGGCCCGATGGTTTATATACTGCACCGACAGATGAAGCCTTACGCTACGACATTGAAATGACAAAAAAATGGGTTTCAACCTGGCCCGTAAGCATGTGAAAGTTGAACCCGATCGATGGTATTACTGGTGCGACAAACTAGGGCTTTTGGTTTGGCAGGATATGCCGAGTGGTGATACTTTCATTGGGCCGAACGATCAGGATATTACAAGAACTTCTGAATCCGGGCAAGAATACACCAAAGAGCTTCAGGAAATGATCCGAGAAAAGTTTAACCACCCAAGTATTATCGTTTGGGTTCCGTACAACGAAGGTTGGGGACAATGGAAAACATCGATAATTAGTGACTTAATCAAAGACTATGATCCAACAAGATTAGTTGACGCAACAAGTGGCTGGGCTGACCGAAAATGCAGCGATATCAGCGACATGCACAATTACCCGGGTCCAAATATGCCTGAACCTGAGCCCCGCAGAGCGGTAGTTTTGGGCGAGTATGGTGGTTTGGGACTTCCACTTGAAGGACACACCTGGCAGAAGATGAATAACTGGGGATATAAAAACATCAGTAATCCGGCCGATCTGGCGGATGCATTCAGTGAATTAACATCGAAATTACTCGATCTGAAAGAAAAAGGCCTGTCGGCGGCTGTTTATACGCAAACGACTGATGTTGAAGGAGAAGTAAACGGGATGATGACCTACGATCGCCGCGTCAGCAAGATTGCTCCGGTAACGCTTGCAAGGATCAATGCAGGATACCTGCCACCTAAAATTTTTTCTGAAAGTAATACATTCACGAAGGAATTCATGCTGAATATTCAGAACCAGTCACCTTCCGGCGAAATCCGGTATACAGTTAATGGCAAGGATCCTGAAAAAAAATCCAAACTCTATAAAACTGCAGTAAAGCTAAAAAAAACAACTGAGGTTAAAGCACGGATTTTCTGGTCCGATGGTACTTTTAGCAAGGTTTCAACCGCAACTTTTTCAAAAGTGACTGAAATACCGGGCAAGAAATAGGGAAAGCAAGCTTGCTGAACAACCATTTCCCATTTCTTCTCTTTATAGAATGGAAAGAATTAAGGAAGTTTTCAGTAATGGTCTAAGGAAAGAATCAGTTGGATCTGTTTCATTATGAGCTAATTTAAGCCATAAAAAGAGTTAAATCAAAGGGGTCACTAACCCAGCATTAGATGGCAAAATACAACGATCAATTTTGGGAACAGGACGATTTTATGAAAGCTGCCACCGATGAGCAGTGGAATAATCCACCTTATATTCGTCCAGTTGATATATTAAAAAGATAAACTCTTAAA
>CAILJH010000181.1 GCA_903834475.1 uncultured Prolixibacteraceae bacterium
CCGAGGGTCACGGTGATGGCAACAAGAAAGCAACCGCCGACAAGCTGACCGGCGACTGGACGTTGGTTGACAAATACCTGCACCAAACTACCAGTCCGGTGGAAGGTGCTGGCGTATTTAAACTGAACAACTCAACCGACTGGATTTTGATGTACGACATGTACACCAGCGGCAGATACCAGTTTACCCGCAGTTCCGATTTGGAGAATTTCAAAGCAATTGACCAGGATGTATCTATGGATTTCCATCCACGTCATGGAACAGTGCTGCCAATTACAGCAGAAGAAGCCATCAGGTTGCGTACAAAATGGATGACATCAACCGATGTGCTCGAATCGGCTACGGCTAAAGGATTGAGAAAAATCAACATCGTGATTGATTCTGTTGCAAAAAAAGTAACATTCCCGGTAGAACCAGCAGTCGACTTAAGTACTTTCAAACCCGAATTCAGCACAGCTATCGGAGTATCCATCGAGTCACCTGAAGCTGCTGATTTCAGCAAAGGCGCAGTGAAATACGCCGTGAAAATTGGCAACAAAACCCAGACATTCACGGCTGAAGCAGTCAAAAATCACAATCCTGTTTTGAATGGCTTTTATGCAGATCCTGAAATTCTTTATTCCGAAAAAACAGGAAAATTCTATATCTATCCTACCAGCGACGGTTACTATAATTGGTCGGGAAATTATTTCAAATGCTTTTCTTCCGACAATTTAGTGGATTGGACAGACCAAGGCACTATTATTCAACTTGGAAAAGATGTAAAATGGGCCGACCGTAACGCTTGGGCTCCTTGTATTATTGAAAAGAAAATCAACGGTCAATATAAATACTTCTACTATTTCTCGGCCGCACAAAAAATTGGTGTAGCTGTTTCCGACAATCCAACCGGACCATTTGTCGATCTTGGCAAACCACTTATCGATAAACACCCGGAAGGAGCAAACGGCGGACAACAAATTGATCAGGATGTATTCACCGATCCGAAAACAGGAAAGAGCTATCTTTATTGGGGAAATGGCTACATGGCAGGTGCTGAACTCAATGACGATATGACTTCCATCAAACAAGAAACAGTAACCATTCTGAAACCGGATCGTACGTTCCGCGAAGGAACGTATGTTTTCTATCGCAATGGCATTTATTACTTTATGTGGTCAGAGGACGACACACGCAGCGAAAATTACCGTGTTCGTTATGCCACTTCAACCTCACCGTTGGGCGACTTTACCATTCCTGCCAATAATTTGGTCATTGCCAAAGATAAAGAAGCCGGAATTCTGGGAACAGGTCATAATTCGGTGTTGCAAATCCCGGGAAAAGACGAATGGTACATTGTTTATCACCGTTTCAATTATCCAAATGGCTTCAAAATGGGCGATGCAGCAGGTTACAACAGAGAAGTATGCATCGATAAAATGGAATTCAATGCCGACGGAAGCATTAAGCAGGTAACACCTACACATAAAGGAATTGACCCGATAAGTAAATAACATACGATGAATATTTAATGTAAAGGCTAAGCCAGATGTTGGTTTAGCCTTTTTCTGTGTTAGCAATTCAAGTTAGGTATGTAGATTAGCATATAAGGTATCATTCAATTGTATTTTACACATTATTGAATGAATAATTTA
>CAILJH010000182.1 GCA_903834475.1 uncultured Prolixibacteraceae bacterium
AATACCGGGGCAAGTTTTAAAACCGATTTGGAAGACAACCTGACAAACAGTGGAACCGGAACAAACTATGGCGCAGAACTGACCATCGAGAAATTTTTCAGTGACGGATATTATGGTTTTTTACTTCGTCTGTTTACAGCTCAAAATACAAGGGTAGCGATGGAATCGAACGAAACACGGCATTCAACGGAAAATATGTTTTCAATATTCTGGGTGGAAAGGAATGGAAAGTAGGAAGTGACAAGCGGAACAAAATTTCCACCGACCTGAAATATACCTACGCAGGTGGGCGAGCATACACCCCCATTGATTTAACAGCCTCAAATTCCTTAGGTCACGAACAATTGTCAACCGATGCCAACTCTGCTTTTTATCCCAATTATTTCCGATTGGATTTAAAAGCAAGTTACACATTAAACAGTGTGAAGAAAAAACTATCCCATTCGTTTTCGTTGGATTTCCAGAATGTAACCAATCACAAAAACGTTTTCTCACAAAGCTACGACGACCGGAGCAAATCAATCAAATCAACCTATCAGCTGGGATTTTTCCCGAACTTTGTTTATAAAATACAATTCTAATTTCAATGACGAATGAGAATGCAATTGTTTAGAAACAAATTGATTCATCAAACAGGAATCCCGGGTACTTCGGAGCGCAATAGATTCTCAATTAGAGTTCTTGCTTTTATACTAATTACTCTAACAGCGATAAGTTTAAGGCTATATGTCAGCTTCTCAAATGACTTGATTTTAGGAGTGGATGGCGGATATTATCCAGTGCAGGTAAGGAATATCTTAAATACCGGATTCCTAGGGTTTAAAGACGTCCCGCTCTATTTTTATTTTTGCGCCTCCATCGTGAAAGTCATTTCATTTTTGGGCTTCACCGTCACCGACGAATTGATTATCTCTGTCATCAAGATTGTTGATAGTGTTGCTTTGCCCTTGTTGGCCATTCCATTGTATAAAATAGTATCCCGGAAAGAACGTTCTATTTCCATTCCAGCAGCACTCGCCATTCTATCTTTTGCCATTCTCTCATTCACCCCGTTTTTTATACTCGGTGACTTACAAAAGAATGCTTTTGCCATTCCTCTGGCATTTATTTTCATTCTTTTTTGGGAGGATTATTTAATCCATCCGGTCAGGAGGAATTTAGTTGCTGTTGGATTTTCATTGGTAATCATTGCCCTGACCCACTTTGGTGTTTTTGCTTTTTGTTTGGCTTTTTTAATCGCATCACTTTTTATTATCTATCGAAAAAAGGCGATTCTTCCTTCCATCTTTCTCTTTTTTGTTGGTTTTGGAATGATCGCACTGTTCGATTTTAACCGTGCTTTCCGATTAATAACCTTCTGGAAAGTTATTTTTGAAAGGCCTGCATTGTTGCAAGATCCTTTGCCATTTCCACTTCTGCTGAATGTTCTGTTCTCCTATTTCCTTGCAGGATTTGGTATTTTTCAGTTCCGGAGGATTAATGACAAATTGGATAAAGTCTCTGAATATATGGTGCTTACCTTAATCATTATGCTTGCTATTTTTGCATTTCCAATATATGATCAGCAGTATTTTCAAAGATTTAATATTTTACTGTTTATTCCGCAGCTATTGTTGATCGCCTTTTTAATCCGGATGAATCAAAAACTGACACTCCCTTTTTCTATTTTGCTTGTTATGCTAACATTTTTATCCATTTTTATGTATTTTTCAGAAGAAAAGAAGCCCTGTATCGACGATGAGACATTTCAGGACTTACAAAATACCAGGAAGTATCTTCCTGAAAATAAAGAAAATAGTATTATTATTGCACGACATGGGTTGGAATTCTGGACAGCCTGGGCTTTAAATGTCAAAGTTGTACAAGACCGGGCGATGGACAAAATTGGACTGGATAAATACAGAAACATTATTTTTCTGGAGCAAAAAAACGAAGAAAGGCAAGGTCCAATTGGAAACAGACCGTTAAGAAAGCCAGGGATCGGAATGGGAGGACATCCACCAATGGAACCAGGAATGGATCCGCGAATGAGCCGACCGGTTCCCGAAAACTTTAAATTGATCTACAGTTCATCCTATTTTAATGCTTATCAAAAACTGAATTAGAAAGATATGTTTAAAACAAAAAAATCGTTTCTACTGCTGTATGCGGTAATATGGGTACTTGTTTTGATATCGCCCTATTTCAGGTATATACAGGATATCAGTCCGAATGGCTGGAACAGAATGATTGGGGATTTGACCAATCTTTTCTTGCTCCTGCTTCTTTTTCTGATTAATTTACTGGTGCTTGTTCCACGTTTACTCTTTAATGACAAACGATCTCAATACTTCTCCATCGTTACTGCTATGATATTTGCTATAGCTGTTGTTAGTTTTATCATCCATCCAACAGGACCCCCACAGCCACCTGGAATGGGAATTCCTCCGCCTGATATTCAGTCAGATCAGACACATAACCTTCTGCCCTTTCTGGGAACAATTCTGAATAATCTGATTACAGCCTTCCTCATCATTGGAAGCAGCACGGCTCTTGAACTGGAATACAAATGGCGGAGTGAACAAAAACTGAGAAAAGATGTCGAGAAAGAGCAACTCAAAACCAGTCTGGCCTTGTTGAGACACCAGGTAAGTCCGCACTTTTTTATGAATACACTTAATAACATTCACGCCCTGGTTGAAATCGATTCGGGAAAGGCCCAGGATGCTATTGAACGGTTGTCAACGCTGATGAGGTATTTGCTTTATGATTCGGCTCAAAGCACCATCGAACTGAGAAAAGAAGTTGAATTTATACATAGCTTTGTTTCGTTGATGCAGCTCAGGCATTCGGATGAGGTCGAAGTTAAAATCCGCATTCCTGACCAGATTCCCGACATTAAAATACCACCCATGTTGTTTATTTCACTGCTCGAAAATGCCTTTAAACATGGGGTGAGTTATCCGCTGAAATCTTATATTGATCTTGAAATGCAAATCCATGAAAATTTCCTGGTTTGTAACATTAAAAACAGCAAACATAAAACCGTCGCAAATCAGTTTGACGAATATTCGGGTATTGGGCTGGCAAACATTAAGAAAAGCCTGAATTTATTGTACGAACAGGATTACAAGCTGGATATATCCGACCAGGCGCATGAGTTTGAAGTTAACCTCACAATTCCTTTATGAAGATAAGATGCATAGCCATTGATGATGAACCTCTGGCCGTAAAAAAAATAGCGGGATATATCCAGAAAGTTCCTTTTCTGGAACTGGTGGCTGAATGCAGAAGTGCCGCGGAAGCCATGAGCGTCATGGACACAACCGATATTCAGCTCCTGTTTATAGACATCAACATGCCCGACATCAGCGGAATGGAATTTGTAAAATCGCTGACCAGCAAACCCTATGTGGTGTTCACTACCGCCTACAGCGAATATGCGGTGGAGGGCTTCCAGGTTGATGCAGCAGATTATCTGTTAAAACCAATCACCTTCAGCAATTTCCTGAAAGCGGCCAACAAGGTGAAAAATTTGATCGACCTAAGTTCTAATAATCAAAAGGAAAGCTTAAAGACAACGGCAAATCATTTGTTTGTAAAATCAGAATACAAGCTTATCCGTATCGAACTGGACGATATCAAATACATTGAAAGTCAGCACGAATATATTAAAATCCATCTGGCCAACAGTACTCCTGTTTTGACGCAACTGAGCATGAAAAGCATTGAAGAACAACTTCCATCTGACCGGTTTATGCGGGTTCATCGTTCATTCATCGTGAATCTTGCAAAAATTTCAGTGATCGAGCGCAACCGGATTGTTTTCGATGGCAAAGTATATATCCCTGTCAGTGACCAGTACAAAGAGAAATTTCAGGAGTACATTGACGGAAACTTTGGTTGAAGATTGTTCTTATCGAACTCAGCATCCAGATTCCGATAGTTTAATTTATCAGTGGTCAACCTGTAAATAAATTGAATTGATTTTTGGTTTTTTCGTATGTTGATTAACGGATATCAAATCAACAGCTTACAAGTTGATAATTTTATGAAAACTCTTCTCTTAAATCAAGGTATTTCGGGGAAGAGTTCTTATTTTTAGCAGAAATATATTGTCTAAAGAAAATCAGGCCTATACAACCAAATTCGTATGTATAAGCCTGATTAAGTCAGACCTAAGACGTTGGCGATCAGCTTAAAACCGAAATCAATAAAAAAGCAAAATGAATATAACAATCATAGGAGCCTCGGCTGGAATAGGATTAGAAACAGTAAAAAGAGGATTAAATAGAAATCATTCGATAACGACACTTTCTCGATCTGAAATTGAAATAGAAGAGAAAAAATCGTTAAAAGTGATACTTGGTGATGCAACTAATAAAGCTGACCTATTAAATTCAATCCAAAACGCAGATGCTCTAATTATAACATTGGGGACTAGTAAGAATATGAAAG
>CAILJH010000183.1 GCA_903834475.1 uncultured Prolixibacteraceae bacterium
AAAAGGGAAAAAACTATTAAAGTAAAATAGGGAAACAAATAAACGGTATTAAAAAACAAGTGAAAAAACTTTACCATTACAAGCGATAAAACTGTCTGGAGGATTTAGCCTAACATAAAAAACGATCATATGCAAGAAAACTTTGTGATAGAAAAAGTAATTGATGTGCACAAAATATTTGCAGAATACTTCCATGGATGCGAAACCCTGGCTTATGCCCTTTCGGCTTTCGGCTAAATTGGGTGAAGGAAACATCTGGATATTGAGGAATACAAGAGCGATGTCTATTTGAAGTTGTTTGGGATAAAATATAAGTTTAGATATGAAACTATCTGATATACCAATCGATCATGCATTTTTAGAAGAAATCAAACAGTTGCTTCGGCAAGCCCGACAGGGAGTTTTGCATCAGGTGAACACCATTATGGTGAAAACCTATTTCGAAATCGGTCGGCGCATCGTAGAACAGGAACAAAATGGACACGACCAAGCTGTTTATGGTTTATACCTGCTCGAAACGTTATCTGTCAATTTAAGCAAAGAGTTTGGCAAGGGTTTTTCGAAGCGTAATCTGGAATTGATCCGCAAGTTCTACCTCACCTACCGGATTGCGAAATCACCGATTTCGCAATCTTTAAGTTGGACGCATTACCTTCACCTGATGCGTATTGAAGACGAGGCAGAACGTAGCTTTTACGAATTGGAGACTGCCGGTAACAACTGGAGTGTCCGCGAATTGAGCCGACAAATAGATTCGGCACTTTACCAGCGTTTAGCTCTAAGTACAGATAAAGAAAAATTGAAATTACTTTCTAAGAAGGGGCAAATTCTCGTACGTGCATCCGATGCCATTAAGGATCCCTATATCCTGGAATTTGTCGGACTGCCTGTTCATTCGACATACAGCGAAACCGATTTGGAGCAAGCCCTTATTGATAAGTTGGAGCATTTCTTATTGGAACTTGGCAAAGGGTTCACGTTTGTGGGCCGCCAGGTAAGGTTTACTTTCGATGAAGAGAATTTTCGGGTTGATTTGGTTTTCTATAACCGTTTACTGAGATGTTTCGTGTTGATCGATCTGAAAATTGGAAAACTGAAACATCAGGATCTTGGACAGATGCAGATGTACGTAAATTATTACGACCGGTTTGTAAAAACAGAAGACGAAAACCAGACCATTGGCATTATTCTTTGCAAAGACAAGAAGGATACTTTGGTGGAAATTACTTTACCCAAAGACAACAGCCAAATATTTGCAAGCCGTTATCAAACAGTACTACCAAGCAAAGAAGAGTTAAAACAATTATTGGATAAGCGAACAGAATGATTTGAGATCAATGAATTACTGGTAAATGGATTAATTCCAACGAGACACATAACTGATGAGGCGTAAATACTTAATCTAATAAATGATCAAATGCAAGAAAACTTTGTGATAGAAAAAGTAATTGATGTGCACAAAATATTTGCAGAATATTTTCAGGGATTCGAAAGCCTGGCTTATGCCCTTTCGGCTAAACTGAGCGAAGGAAATATCTGTTTGGATATAGAGGAGTACAAAAAAGAACTTCCTCGCCGTCTGGATGAACAAAAAATAAAAGAGTGGTTCAAAGACGATGATACGCGCTTCTGGGTCAGTCCAGAAGAATTTGAAAAACAGAGTAAAGAAGGAAAATACGTAACTTACTCCGCCTCTGAATTGAAGCCTTTTGTGATTCAGAATGGACAAGCCTACCTACACCGTTATTTTCAATACGAAACTCAGATTATTGAAAATATACGAAGACTTGGAAACAATTTCCAGATCATCACCGGTGGTCCCGGAACGGGAAAAACATACAGTGTTGCAAAAGAGCTTGTAAAGTTATTCAGCGAGGATATTAACCTTAAAGCAGCACTTGCAGCTCCCACGGGGAAAGCAGCTGCACGAATGAACGAGTCGATCAAAAAATATGCAGCGGATCCGGAAAATACTATTAGTGAAGCAGTTAAAACAAAACTGACCGGATTAAAGGCACAGACTATTCACCGGTTATTGGGATATCTATCCGACAGCGTGTTTTTCAGGCATGACGAAAAGAACCGCTTGCCTTATGATGTGCTTATTGTGGACGAGTGTTCGATGGTTGACGGAGCCATGATGGCTAAACTGCTCAATGCTGTTGACGACAACACCAGGCTCTACCTTCTTGGCGATAAAGATCAGCTGGCATCGGTCGAAGCCGGTTCTGTATTTGGAGATTTGTGTCGCGCTAAGGACTATGAATTATTATCGGGGAAAGTTGAAATAAAAACAAAAAGCTGGCGGTTTGACAAGGATAAAGGCATTGGAAAATTCAGTCAGGAAGTGATCTCAGGGTCTCCCATTGATCTTGCCAGTTATGCTGATGATAAACAAATTACGATTGATACAACATTCTCTCCCGAATTGTTTAATCAGTATGCCATCCTGTATAAGGAATATATTGAAGAACCGTTAATAGAAATCGCGCTGCAAAAGCTAAACCTGATTCGCTTCCTATGTGTAACCAGGGAGAACGAACGCAGTGTGAGAGAGGTGAATAAGCAAATTCAGTATTACCTCTCCAGACAGATACCTGGGTTCATCCCAAAATCAGAAGGATTCTATCACAACCAGCCCATCATCATTACTCAAAACGATTATAAACTGGGAATTTTTAACGGTGATGTGGGAATTATCCGCCGGAAAAAAACAGCTGATGGAGAAGTTCTGATTGCGTATTTCGAAAAAATGGAGGATGAATCAAAAGAGAATAAATTAAAGGAGATACAGGCCGGGTATCTGAATCATTACGAAACTGTTTTTGCGATGACTATTCATAAAAGCCAGGGTTCAGAATTTGAAAACGTGGTGGTTATTCTTCCGGAGAAACAAGGAGAGAAACTCCTGACCAGGGAATTACTTTATACCGGCGTAACCCGTGCAAAAACCAAAGTATTGATTCAAACCTCTGAAGATGTACTGAACAAATGTGTTGAGCGAACTGTATCCCGTGCATCGGGACTTGAAAAACGTTTAAAACCCGCTGAATAATGAATAAAATCTATACCTGTAATCGATTGGAAAGCCTGTGTCAGACACTGGCTGAAAACATCAGCAATTCTAAACAGGATGTGTTTGCGAAAGAAGTGATTATCATTCCGAACGGCGGGATGAAGGTCTGGTTGAAAACTGAACTGGCTCAGCGAAACGGTATTTTAGCCAATTTTGAGTTTCAAAATCAGGATGGCTTTCTGGCTGGAATTTACCAGTTGCTGTTTAAAGCAAGGCTTCAGAATAATCTGGATACAATTAAGTACAAGATCTATGATTGTCTCGACAGTGCTGAATTTAAGGAGAACTTTAAGGAGATTGCTGATTATTACGAAAGCAACGATTTGCGAAGATTTCAGTTAGCTGCCAAAATCTCCGATCTGTTTGACCAATATCAGTTGTATCGGTCGGAAATGATCGAAAAGTGGGATAGAGGAGAGTTTTCAACCGAAAATGCTGAAGAAAAATGGCAGCAGTGGTTGTGGAAACAGCTGGGAACCGAATCCAGGAATAAAATTAAGACAAAAATCGTTACTCAGTTAGAGGTGCAGAAGGAATTGATCCGAAAAACATATCCTGTTATATCCTTGTTTGGTATTACAGTCTATACTCAGTTTCATCTCGACTTTTTCAGGGAACTGGCAAAATACACCCAGGTGAATTTTTATTTGTGCCTGCCCACTGATCAGCTCCCATTCAAACCTACTGATCAACACTTATTCAAAAACGAACTTCTGGCAAGCTTTGGCTCTAAAGCCGCAGAATTGGCAGGACTGTTCACTATTACAGACTTTGTGAAAAAGGAGAATAATGCCGGTACTTTACTTTCCCGGATTCAAAATCAGATTCTGCACGATGAAACAGGCATTGAATGGAAAGATGATGATTCACTGCAAATCAATTCGTGTTATACGCCCGTGAGAGAAGCGGAATGCGTGTATAATTACCTGCTGGATTTATTCGAAAAAGACAAGGAACTAAGACCCCGTGATGTATTGCTGATGACAACCGATATAAATAAATATGCACCCTATATCAAAGCCGTATTCCGCAATGCACCGGTAAATATACCGTTCCAGGTATCGGGTGCTGCCAATAACAGTGATGATTCCATGGCGGCCGCTTTGGAACAAATCCTCAACTTCACGGAAGATGATCTGAGCTCTGAAAAAGTGATCAGCTTACTGGAGCAGAAACGCATTAAACAACGCTTCGGGATCCAGGACTGTAATTATATCCGTTCGGTGGTCCGCAAAGCAAATATCCGTTTTGGGAGAGAAAATCGAGAGGTTGATGATACACAGTATGTAAGCTGGAAGTATGGTCTTGAAAAAATTCTGCTGGGTTATGCCATGCTTACCGATAAAGAATATCCGGTTGGTGAGAAGCTGACCCTGTATCCATTCAAAGATACCGAAGCCTCCGGCAGTTACGATTTGTTTCGTTTGAAAGCTTTTGTTACTACCCTGGAATCGGTGATCGATGCACAAAAAGATTTGAAAACGCTGGCCGACTGGAAGTCGTTTTTATTGAATGAGGTCATTGCCAAAATGGTTTATTGGGATGATTTCAACAAGGATGACCGGGCTGAATTGGTTTCAATTAACAGAGTCCTGTCATTTGCAGATCATCTTGAGTTTGAAAAAGAAGTACCCTTTGCAGTCTTTCTGGATGAATTGAAAACAATGCTCTTCACCGAATCGAGGGAATCAAAACTGAACACAGGTAGGGTTACTGTTTCATCGCCTATTCCTGTAAGGGGATTGCCTTTTAAAGTGATTTGTTTTCTGGGTTTGAACAACGATATTTTTCCACGGAAAGATCGGTTTATGGGATTCGACCTATTGAAAGAAAATGAATGTAAGAAAGAAGAAGATAGCAAGGAACAAAAATATCGGGAGGGAGACAGGAATATAAAAGAAACCGATAAGTATCTTTTTCTGGATACCATTTTGGCAGCAAGGGAAAAGCTTTATCTGAGTTACATCGGACAAAGCGTCAAAGACAATACTGAAATCCCGCCGTCGATAGTAGTGGATACCTTGCTGGATTATATGGGTCATGAAGATTTTGTGGTTAAGCATCCGCTGCACGGGTTTAGTTCAAGGTATCAGAAAGATGATCCGCGATTGTTTACCTATTTGTATGCAGAAGAGTTTAAAGAATTTTCACCTAAGCCAAAAACTCCAGAAGAATTGACTGAAGTTTCGGTGTACTCTTTTGTGAAGTTTTTTGAGCATCCCATTGAGTGGTATTTTAACACGATGATGGGAATAAAGTATAAGGAAAACAACGATACACTTCCTGAAACAGAGTTGTTCGGTTTAGACCATCTTCAAAAATGGCAGATTAAAAATGA
>CAILJH010000184.1 GCA_903834475.1 uncultured Prolixibacteraceae bacterium
ACTTGACCAATTCGTACAACTCCGAATAGTCATTTCCTTTATCAATTCCACCGACGATCCAAACCGTTTTCTGCGTCATACTTTCAAGCGCATACCAGGTCGAATTGATGTTCGTAGCTTTTGAGTCGTTGATGAACTCAATGCCATGAACTTTTAAAAACCGTTCGAGACGATGTTCAACTCCTTTGAAATCGGCCATGCTCTCACGAATTTTTTCATTCCTGATATTCACTGCCATTCCTGAAATACCTGCAGCCATCGAATTGTAGGTATTGTGGTTCCCCTGTAATGCAATATCTAAAATAGACATAGTAAAAATATTTTGTTCCCAGTTAATAATCAAATTGTTATCTATAATCCCAGCACCTTCTACTGGTGGAATTCCCAAACCAAAAGGAATACATCTGGCAGCGAATTTCCGTTTCATCATTTCTTCCTTCAGCACCGGATCATCGCTACAGTAAATGAATAGATCGTCGGCAGTCTGGTTTTGTGTAATCCTGAATTTCGAATTCACGTAATTCTGCATTTTATAATCGTACCGGTCTAAATGATCGGGAGTGATATTCAGCAAAACAGCAATGTCGGCTTTGAAGTCGTACATTCCGTCGAGCTGAAAACTGCTCAGTTCAATCACGTAATAGTCAAAATTCTGCTCCGCCACCTGCCAGGCCATACTCTGACCAACATTTCCGGCTAAACCCACATTCAAACCTGCTTTCTGAAACATGTGATAGATCAGCAGCGTGGTGGTGGTTTTCCCATTACTTCCTGAAATGCAGATTTTTTTTGCTGAAGTATATCGTCCGGCAAACTCAATTTCAGAAATGACCGGTACTCCTCTCTCTTTTAATTTCTTGATCAGCGGAGCTTTATCCGGAATGCCCGGACTTTTAATAATCAAATCCGCATTTAATATTTTGTCTTCGGTATGCTGGCCTTCTTCAAAGTCGAACTGACGCTCGGTCAGCTCTTTTTTGTATTTGTCTTTGATCGTTCCAAGGTCAGACACAAACACTTCGAAGCCTTGCTTGCGTGCCAGAATCGCTGCACCAACTCCACTTTCTGCGGCTCCTAATATGACTGCTCTTTTACTCATTCTCTTAGCGCATTTTTAAAGTTACGATCGTCAACACGGCCAAAATAATTCCGACAATCCAAAACCGGGTCACAATTTTTGGTTCAGGAATTCCCTGTTTCTGAAAATGATGATGGATCGGGCTCATCAGGAAAACACGGCGACCTTCACCATATTTCCGCTTGGTATATTTAAAATAAGCGACTTGAATAACTACAGAAAGATTTTCAATCACGAAGATTCCACACAAAATCGGGATCAATATTTCCTTCCGGATAATGATGGCGAAAACGGCCAGAATGCCACCAAGCGCCAAACTACCGGTATCGCCCATGAACACTTGTGCAGGGTATGAATTGTACCACAGAAAACCGACTGTTGCCCCAATAAATGCTGAGATAAATACGGTCAGCTCGCCCAGATTCGGGATATACATGATATTCAGGTAATCGGCATAAATAACGTTACCACTCACATACGCCAGAATCCCCAGGGTCGCCCCGCTAATGGCCGAGGTCCCGGTCGCAAGCCCATCTATTCCATCGGTCAGGTTTGCCGCATTCGAAACAGCAGTGATGATTAGAATAATGGCCAGGGCATAGACAATCCATCCCCAATTCCTGGCATTTTTGCCCAAAAAAGCCACAAACGTGCCATAACTTAATTCATGATTTTTCATAAACGGAATAGTAGTTCTGGTCGATTTAACTGCCGTTGTCACATGCTGTAATCTTCTTTGTCCAGTAACACTGTCGGTCACCATCTCTTTCACAAACATTCCGTTCGCATCAACAACACGCTGACGAACTACAACATCATCAGAGAAATACAAGGTAGCAGCAACAATCACCCCTAACGAAACCTGTCCCAAAATCTTGAATTTTCCAGCCAATCCCTGTTTGTCTTTCAGGAATACCTTAATGTAATCATCGGCAAACCCAATCAGTCCAAGCCAAACTGTGGTAACAAGCATCAGAATGATATAGACATTATTAAGTCTGGCAAACAATAACGTAGGAATAATAATGGAAGCCAGTATAATGATACCTCCCATTGTAGGCGTTCCTTTTTTCTGCATCTGACCTTCAAGACCCAAATCGCGAACTTCCTCGCCAATTTGTTTGAGCTGTAAAAATTTAATCAGCCTTTTCCCAAACCCGATGGTAATGAGCAGCGAAACAATAATAGCTGCGCCCGACCGGAACGAGATGTATTGAAACATTCCCAGTCCCGGAACGTCCCAATCTTTTAAAAGCTGA
>CAILJH010000185.1 GCA_903834475.1 uncultured Prolixibacteraceae bacterium
ATATCCTTTTCATGTTAAAATTTTTTTGTAAATAATCGGGTTTAAAATAAGATAGCTTGAATTCTGAAAAAACAAAACAGTAGTAATGTCATGTCAACTTGATTCTATTGTGATTTGACCATAGGCTTTGGGGTTGATGTAAATCAAAAATAAACATTACTAAAACAAAAAGGAAGAACCTTCCGTGGACATTTTGTGGACAAAACGAACTTTATTCGATCCATTGCTTAAATTGCTTTTCTGACAAGCCAAAGATTGTGCCATGATTAATATATAAAATTAAACAGGCTATGAATTAACAGCTATAAGTTTGATTATTAATACTAAAGTGTTTCTTAGAAAAGGGTATAATTTTCAGACAACGATTTACTTTTATTTTAAAACTTGCTTTTCCTATAAATAATCGCGTAAATACGTGAAAATGCGTTGATTTAAATTAATATTTTCTCTTTTCATTCAGATTCACATTTCTTTCGAAGTGAACTGTTGATTGGCGGTTCATTATTAGAATTAAATATAATTGGTTTTGAAAGGCAAATAGCATTATTCAATAATTACCTTCTATCAGCGGACAAACCCATCTTTAGAAAAAAAATGGAAACTTACGGTAAATTCTACGTTTCATATCTTTTTGATTATGAAAAAGTCAGGCCAATTAAAATCTGCCGCGGGCTTGATTCATACCTCTTTTTCTTGTTTCGGAATATTTTCCGTTAGGTTGTGAAAAACAAATTACTATATTTGCCATCGCAAAATGATACGGGTGTAGCTCAGTTGGTAGAGCACTGGTCTCCAAAACCAGGTGTCGGGCGTTCGAGTCGCTCCTCCCGTGCAAAAGCTGCTCTTTCGGGCAGCTTTTTTGTTTTACTGAAAGTCTTTGGTAACTTCAACGCAAATTCAAACAGACATGACTGTCGATCTTTTTATACCTTGTTTTATTGATCAGATTTATCCTGATACAGCCTTCAATACAGTAAAATTACTCCGGAAAGCTGGTTTGGATGTAAACTACAATCCGGAGCAAACTTGCTGCGGACAGCCTGCATTTAACAGCGGATATTGGGATGAAACCAAAACTCTTGCCAATAAATTCATACGTGATTTTCCGAACGACCGCCACATCGTTTCTCCTTCAGCCTCGTGTACCGGATTTATCAAAAACTACTATCCTGATTTGTTTAAAACTGGACAAGCCGGTTATGTTGATTACCAGCGTTTGAACCGAAACTTGTTTGAACTGACAGATTATCTGGTCAATCATTTAAAGTTCACCGAATTTGGAGCTGAGTTTCCGCACAAGGTATGCTACCATGATGCCTGCACGGCTTTGCGCGAATATGGAATCCGCCAGGAACCACGACTATTGCTCTCAAAAGTAAAGGGAGTCGAACTGGTTGAAATGGAAGATACCGAAACCTGCTGCGGATTTGGTGGTACTTTCTCCGCTAAATTCTCTGCAATTTCTACAGCTATGACCGAACAGAAAGTTGAGAATGCCCTGAAAACAGGCGCTGAATACATCATTTCTACTGAATCTTCCTGCATCATGAATCTGGAAGCATACATTCTGAAAAATAAATTGCCGATCAAACCCATTCATATTGCCGATATTCTGGCGGCTGGATGGGAATAGTTTTAAACAACAGGCTTCGACAAGCTCAGCCAGCGTCTCGCTTTTCAGCGGTGGCTGAGCTTGTCGAAGCCAACACACATCACAACTATGACTGAAATAGGAAAAATAAATCATTTAGAGGTAGTTAAAGAAGTCGATTTCGGAATTTATCTTGATGGTGGCGATCTGGGCGAAATCCTGATGCCAAAACGGTATGTTCCGGAAGGAACGATGCCCGGTGATATATTGGAGACATTTATCTACCTCGACTCGGAAGACCGTTTGGTGGCAACCACCGAAAAGCCTTTCGCCATGGTCGAAGAATTCGCCTTGCTCGAAGTGATTTCAGTTACTCCGGTCGGTGCTTTTCTGAATTGGGGTCTTCCCAAAGATTTGTTTGTGCCCTTCCGTGAACAGCGCCAAGCTATGGTCGAAGGGAAAAAATACCTGGTATATGTCTACGTGGATACCAACACCAAACGTATTGCCGCTTCTTCAAAAATTGAACAATATCTCGACAATATTCCGGTCGATTACGATTTGGAAGAAGAAGTTGACCTGGTTATTGTGAATGAAACCGATCTGGGATACAATGCGATTATCGATAACAGTCATCTTGGTGTGATCTTTAAGAATGAAGTATTCCAGCCGTTGAATCCGGGAGACAAGGTTCAGGGATTCATCAAAAAAATCCGGACTGATGGCAAAATCGATCTATGTCTGCAAAAAGCCGGATATGAAAAAATCAGCACTTTTGCTGAGAAAATCATTTCAGAACTTGAAAAAGCCAAAGGATTTCTTCCGTTAACTGACAAAAGCTCTCCGGAAGAAATTTATCAGGTGTTTAAGTTCAGCAAGAAAAACTTCAAAGCAGCTATCGGTGCATTGTATAAAAAACGACTAATCTTGCTGGAAGAAAATGGAATCAGATTGCTGATTTCAGAATAACAGCTATCAATTAATACTTAAATTCCATCCGGATACAAACAACTTAATTATACGTTAACTAACTAAACAGCAACAAATCATGATTAAAATTATCCAGTCAGGATTGATGGTACTTATTGCATTGACCATCATGAACACAGCCGTATCGGCCAAAGACAAAAAGAAAAACGACAAAGTACATCCTGATTCCGAAAATTGGGAAAGCTTATTTAAAGATGACTTGTCCAACGCTTCTTTTCCAAAAGGAATCTGGACATTTAAGAAAGGCGTCCTCACTGCTTCTGAAGATCAGGCTATTTGGTCGGCCAAAGACTACAAAAATTTCAAAATCGATTTGGAATTTCAAACAGCTTCAGGAACGAACAGTGGAGTAATCGTTTACTGCACCAACAAAGAAAACTGGATACCAAATTCAGTCGAAATTCAAATTGCCGACGATTATGCCAAACAATGGGCCGAAAGTCCTAAAACCTGGCAATGCGCTGCTATTTTCGGTCATCTTGCTCCGAAGGAAAGTAAGGTAAAAAAACCTGGCGAATGGAACCGGCTTACTATTTCATGCAAAGGGAAAAAGATTAAAGTTGCACTGAATGAAAAAGTGGTCACCGAAATGGACATGGATTTGTGGACCAGCGCCACCAAGAATCCTGATGGAAGCGAAATTCCTACCTGGCTGAGCACACCTTTCAACAAACTTCCAACACACGGTTTTATCGGCTTGCAGGGAAAACATGCAGGAGCCCCTATTTATTTCAGGAATATAAAAATCAAAGAACTGAAAGACAAGGAAGAAAAGAAATAACCGGTTATTTCATAGGAGTGATTCATTTCGACAAGTTCTATGATCGGTTAGCCCTGAAGCAACTATTTAAAAATGATGACCCCACAAATCAGATCAATTACTGAAAAGAAATTAGTCGGCAAACGAATCCGGATGACCTTATCAGCCAACCAAACTGCCGGGCTTTGGCAATCATTCATGTCTTGGCGAAAAAACATCCGGAATAAGCTGAATTCAGAACTGATTTCAATTGAAGTTTACGATCAGAATCTTAATTTTAAAGATTTCAACCCGACTACAGAATTTGAAAAATGGGCTGCTATTGAAGTTTCAGCCTATGATGAAATCCCGAAAGAGATGGAAACGCTGAATTTTCCCGGCGGACTTTATGCCGTCTTCAAATATGTAGGAGCAGCAAATAATTTCGCGTCAACATTTCAATATATTTTCGGAACATGGTTGCCCGAATCAGAATATACATTAGACAACCGGCCGCATTTCGAAGTGATGGGCGAAAAATACAAGGGAAACGATCCAACTTCGGAAGAAGATATCTGGATACCCATAAAAATTAAACAATAATCTAATTGCATAGAATACTCAGAGTCTGACTTTGAGTCAGGCCCTGAGTAGAATCGCAACCCGAAACTCCAGAAATGAAAGTTTGTATTGCCGAAAAGCCCAGCGTGGCGAAAGAACTTGCCCAGATCATAGGCGCCAATACCCGCAGAGACGGCTATTTTGAAGGCAACGGATACCAGGTGACCTGGACATTCGGACATTTGTGTACGCTGAAAGAACCCAACGATTATACCGAACAGTGGAAATCGTGGAACTTCCGGTCATTGCCCATGATACCTCCGAAATTCGGCATTAAGTTGATTGAAAACGACGGAGTTAAAAAACAGTTTACCACCATCGAAAAGTTGATGTCAACTGCCGAAGAGGTGATTAACTGTGGTGATGCCGGCCAGGAAGGAGAATTGATTCAACGCTGGGTAATGTCTTTGGCCAAATGCACAGCGCCTGTCAAGCGGTTGTGGATTTCGTCGCTGACCGAAGAAGCCATCCGTGAAGGTTTTCTCAAATTACAGTCTGGCGGAAAGTTTGACAATCTCTATTTCGCCGGAAGTGCCCGTGCCATTGGCGATTGGCTGCTGGGAATGAATGCAACCCGGCTTTATACCCTGAAATACGGTCAGAACAAACAGGTTTTGTCCATCGGCAGAGTGCAGACCCCTACCCTCGCAATCATCGTCAACAGGCAAAAAGAAATCGATGCCTTCAAGTCAGAGCCGTATTTCGAAATCAAAACCATTTATCGTGAAGCGACCTTTTCAGCAAGCTCCGGACGATTTCAAAACCGCGAAGATGCCGCACAGGTCCTGGAAGAAATCAGCCGGTTCGAACTGTTCATCGGTAAAATTGAAACTAAAAACAGCATTGAGCAACCGCTTCGACTGTTCGATTTAACTTCACTTCAGGTCGATTGTAACCGGAAATTCAATATGGGTGCCGAAGAAACACTCAAAACCATTCAGTCTCTATACGAAAAGAAGCTGACCACCTATCCGCGCGTTGACACAACCTATCTTTCGGATGATATTTACCCCAAAGTTCCGGAAATCCTGAAAAACCTGAAAGGCTATGAAACCTTGACCGGACCACTGCTTCTGGAAAAAATCCGAAAATCGAACAAGGTTTTCGACAATACCAAGATTACCGATCACCATGCCATCATACCGACCGGCCAGCACCGCGTCGATCTTACTTCAACGGAAAAGCAGGTATTTGATATGGTTGCCAAACGATTTATTTCGGTATTTTATCCCGATTGCAAAGTCGCAAACACCACCGTTGAAGCCAAAGTTGGTTCGCACGATTTTAAAGCAACCGGAAAGCAAATCCTTTCGCCCGGATGGCGAATTGTCTATATGAATGAGAAAAATCCGGTTCAAAGCGACGAAAATCTGCTTCCTATTTTTGTGACCGGCGAACACGGCCCACACGAACCGGGATTGCTCGAAAAATTTACCCAAGCACCTAAATACCATACGGAAGCAACTTTACTGCGCGCCATGGAAACCGCCGGCAAAAGTGTGGATGATGAAGAATTACGAGAACTGATGAAAGACAACGGCATCGGACGACCTTCAACCCGCGCCAACATCATTGAAACGCTTTTCCGTAGAAAATACATTAAAAAAGATGGCAAAAAACTGGTTGCGACTCCAACCGGAATCGACCTGATCGACAGCATTGAAAACGAACTCCTGAAATCGGCCGAACTAACCGGACAATGGGAGAAAAAACTGCGCATGATTGAATTGGGTCAATACGATGTGACACAGTTTATGGACGAAATGAAGCAAATGGTGACCGAAGTCGTCGATCAGGTGAAACATTCGCCCCGAAAAGATTTTACTTTCGCGCCGGAAGAACCCGTTGTTCCGGAGAAAAAAGAAAAAGCTGCTCCAGCAGAACCTGTTGAAACCACTTGCCCGGCCTGTAAAAAAGGGATTCTGAAAAAAGGCAAAAATGCGTGGGGCTGCTCCGAATGGAAAGCTGGTTGCCGGTTTATCATTCCTTTCGAATTCATGAGTAAGAAACTCACCGATGTTCAGATTAAACGATTGGCTGAAAAAGGAAAAACCGCGCTGATCAAAGGGTTCAAACAAGACGATGAATCGGTGGATGGCTTTTTAGAACTCACGTCCGAGTTCAAAATCAGTTTTGCTGAAGCTGAACCGGAGAAGCTGATTTGTCCGTCGTGCAAGATAGGAGAAATCGTGAAAGGCAATACCGCCTGGGGTTGCACCAATTTCAGGGGTGGCTGCAAACTGCGCATCCCGTTTGAACTTCAGGATAAAAAACTAAGCGAGAGCCAGGTTATCCAACTGGTTTTAAAAGGACAAACCCGACCATTCACCAACACTGAAGGAACAAACAAAACAACCGGAATCTTTCGGTTTGATTCCGGTTATCAGGTTAAGTTTCAGGAAAAATAAATTAATGATGATGATGAGATTCCTGATAATGTTCTTTCAGAAGGTCTTCGCCAAAATCTCCGTTAAAATCGCGCCAAACCGAATGAATATGGTTAGCATTATTCTGTGTGTTGTCGAACTCAATTAAAAAAGATTTTCCCTGAATGCGGTAATAATGTGGAATGCCTGCTTCGGTTCCGCCTGCCCAGCCAAAACAAACTAAATTCATATCTTCCGCTTTAATTTTCTCCATCCTGACTTTTGCAATGTCTTTTGGCATCGATAACAGATATGCAACAATCAATTTATTCAATGCTGTCTTTTGGACTTGGGTCAGGTCGCTGGCAAATATGCCAACCGGTTTCAACGGTCCGACCTGCATGGCATTGGTTGTCACAATGTCAGAAAAAGCCTTTAGTTGAAATAGCGCTTTTTGTTTTTGTTCTCCTGAAAATGAATTCACCAGTGCAAACCCAAGGTCTTCCTCATCTTTCAATAATCGCTGGCCTTTATTCGTGCCATCTTTCAGTTCTGCCGGATAAATCCCAAAAAAGAACGGTGCAAATGCCAGCTGACCGTTGACAATGGTAAAATTAAGTGCCACATGATGCCCGCTGAATTTCCATCCCCAGATACTATCCTTGCCGGGAGAACCATAGACTGAAATGAAATAATTTTCAGGAATGCGGTTTGGATTGTCAGGTTGCATCTCCTTTAACAGGTACTCATTGCCCATGATGTCTTTGGTCCTTTGGTAGCCTTCTTCACTTAGATAAGCGCGCAACAAAGTATCCAAAACCTGCTTTTGGTTCAGGTCAAGGTTTTTAACAGCCACACCAGTGCGGGCAACCATGGCAGCCGGAAGATAGTGCCATTCATACCTGTTCATTTCATCAAATGGAAATACCGCCTTTTTCTTTTCTTCTTCAGTCAGGGAGTTAACAAAAGCAATTGCCTTAGTTGGGCCTGTATTATAATTGTTCGTTGTTTTAGCAAACAACGAAAAGGGAACCAAAAGGATAAAAAGAAGATGTAGTTTCATGTCGTTTTTAAAAAATATATGCACCATATACTGAGGTTCTGTTAATCAATCTTTCTGTTACCTTCTGCAATCATTTATTCCGCTGTTGTCGGATCTATAATTGTAGAAACCCGGCTGACAGAATTCGCAGGAAATCCGCCTTGTCGGGCATGTTCACGAACCATCTCTTCGTTTGGCGCGTTATAAACGCAATAGATTTTATCCGTTGTAACATAGCTCTGAACCCACTGGATTTGCGGACCCATGTTGCTTAATACTCCACATGACGTTTGTGAAATTGATTTCAATTGTTCCGCGGTCAGTTTTCCTGCTCCCGGAATTTCCCGTTCAATGACATACTTTGGCATAATTTTGAGTTTTATTATTTCGCCTACTCTGAAGGGTTTTCGGCTTTTCCCGTTTATTTAATTTCAAACCTATCCGTAGCTGCCTCTCTTCTATTTTTTAATATTCCTATAGCGTTCTGAAGGCAGTTTTAGAGTTTCTACTATCCCTGACTTTGCATAAATACTTCAGTTTAAATCAGGAGATTTCTGATTTGGTCATATTTTCACAAAAATCATATCTCCGGTAACCGGATCCAGGTAAAAAGTTTCACCCCGGCTGTTTTTCTGAATGGTATTTCCCTGTTTATCAACTCCTATCAAACTCAGGTTATCAATCTGCGTTTCTATTTTGATGTGCGTCAACCGTTTTCCATTTGAAACTCCAGTCGGAGCCACCGATTTTTCCGGAAATCTGATTTTCATACAGCAATAGAATTTAGCAAAATCTTCAGGCTTAATGAAGATTAAGTCACCAGTTTTTCCATTAACCGTAAAGATTTCACCTTTCATATTTTTAAACACCGGATTGCCATTTTCAAAACCAACAAGTACATTTTTAGAATCTGTATCCCTGATTTTAATATAAATAGCCGAACTGGGTTTGGCTGTGCGCTCAATGGTAGAAGTCTGCCCGGTCGTTTGTGCAAACGAATTCGCAGGCATGGCCTGAATAGCAAGAATAGCAGCTGTTGATAACACCAGTCGGGCAGAAAGACTTGATTTTTTCTCTGAAATTTCCATCTTGAAAAGTTTTAGTTAATTAATATATTGAACGACTATTAGTTTTCCAGCAATGTTCCCCTGCAATTTTTGGCTCCACAGTTACATGGAAACCATTCACGTTTCTGTTCAGCAGTAGCTTCAACATCAGCATCGCTGCCGTATTTATAATCGAAACTGAGTTCATCTCCTTCCAAAATCTCCTGTAACGCATAGACATAAGGAGTTTGGTTAAAATACAGCACCTCGCAGTTAGGATCACAGCTATGATTGATGAATCGGGCATCGTTTCCTCCACGCTCTCCATCAATCGCCATTGTTTCATTCAGATTCATCACATAAACCAGACTTGTCAGGCCACTGACCAATTCCTGAGCCAGATTGGATTTCAGAACCCGCTCACCGGCATATTCAAAAATCCGGGTTCCTTTTGGAATTTTTTGTTTGGCAAAAACTCCCTTTCCATGAACCAGTGAATCTTTCACTAAAGTAAAATGCCTGTCTGTAGTTATTGAATTCATTTATTTGCTTCATTTAGAAATTGGCAAACATCATATTTAATTTAAGACAATCCTGTCTTTTATTTGTTCAAATTTGATGTAATTTTAATATTTGCTTTATGGAAGGCTGTCAGACTCACATTAAAACTGAATATAAAAAAAAGAAGGATTATTGCATCAAAACGAACATTATCAGCGCAATGAACACAAAGAGGCCAGTAAACAAATCATTTACTGGCCTCTTTGTCAGGAATAAAAAATATCTATCGGAATTACTGCTTGATAACAAATGTATAAGTACCCGATTCCAAATTCACCTTATAAAATTCATCAATCTCCTTGATCCCGGTGTATATCACTTTTCCGTTTTGGCTGATTTTTTTTCCTGAAAGTTTTAAGCTTGCCTTGCTATTTGCCGGAATTACAAGCTGGTAAACAACTTCACTTTTCGAGCGTTTCCACGATGATTTAATTTCTCCAAATGGTCCGGAATGACTGGCACTAAATGAATCCAAACCTCTCACAAAATGTGGTTCGAGCAGTATGTTTTTGAAACCGGGTTGAGCAGCATCGGGTTTTATTCCACCCAAAGCTTTGTAGTACCACGCTCCTATTTCACCAAACATGATGTGATTCAGCGAAATATCACTGCTGGCATCAATCGGCCAGTTTTCGTACAAAGTAGTGGCGCCGTTCACTATCCACCAGCCCCACGACGGGAATGCTTCCTGGGCAGCAACTTCATAAGCCAAATCTGAATAGCCGTTTTCGCTCAGCGCATTCAGAATGGTCTTCGTTCCAAGCAACCCAACATCTAAATGTTTATTATCGGAAATCACTCGGTTAGCAAGGTTTTCAACCACTTTAGATTTCAGGTTTTCAGGAACAATTCCCCAAAATAGCGGTGCACTCAGTTCGGTTTGTAAACCAGTTCCGTAGATTCCGGTTTCAGTATTCAGATATTTGGCATTTATAGCCATAGCAATTTTAGCAGTCAATTCTGAATATTTCTGAAAATCAGATTCATGCCCAAGTATTTTGGCTGCTTTGGCAAGTATCGTGGCATCCACAAAGTAATAAATTGAGGAAGTCAGTTCTTTTGGCGCTTTCGATTTTACCGGAACCCAGTCGCCCAATCCCCAGTCGGTAATGCCATTCGGACTGATTTCGGAAATGTGGTCAACATATCTCCGGATATTGTCATAGCAATCGGCCAGTAATTTCTGATCTCCGTAAAAAAGGTAAATGTTCCATGGAATGATGGCAATGGTGCTGGTCCAGTCCGGGCCGTTTGCCCAGGTATAACCCCAGCCACTTGTTGGAATAATGGCTGGCAAAACTCCGTTGGGTTGTTGTTCGTCGCGATGATCGGCCAGCCATTTTTCGTAAACGGTAATGCCGTCAAAGTTGTACAAGCCGGTTTCGCTGGCAATGTGCGCATCTCCAGTCCATCCATTCTTTTCACGCTGCGGACAATCAGTCGGATAACCCTGGAGATTCGATAAATAGGAAACATTGGTCGCTTTCCAGATTTTATTCAGCGTTTCGTTTGAGCTGCTTACCTGGCCAACTGGAGGAACATCGCTGTGCATAAAGATTCCGGTCATATTTTGAACTTCAACCGGACGATCACTGGTGACCTCAACATATTGAAAACCTTTGTAATTAAAATGCGGCCAGAATGTTTCCACTCCATCGCCACTTAAAATGTAAATGTCGGTCTGGAAAGGATCGGTATCGTCAGTCGGGCGGTAATGCACATCAATGTTTGAAGTATTTACGTTTCCATCTTTTCCTATCATTTCAGCATGACGCAACCTGATTTCAGTTCCGCGCTCACCTTTGACATTAATCCGGCTAATCCCTGCAATGTTGCGGCCCAGATTATAAACTGATTTCACATCACTCATCTTGTTTACACCGATTGGAGTAATTTCTTCAACGAAGCGAATCGGGTGCAGCTCCTGCGCAACAATATTCTGCGAAGGTGCATTTACAGGAATTACGTTTTTCCATTTCGAATCGTCAAAGCCTGACTTATCCCATCCGGGCTGACTGAGACGTGCATCCTGGTGTTCAGCGGTATAGATGCTGTTAAAAACAATCGGACTCAATGATGTTTTCCAGTCAGTTCCTGAAGTGACAACTTCTTCACGTCCATCCTGATAGGTGATTCGAAGGTCGAGGCAGAATTTGGGGCGGTCGCGCCACGGTGCCTGATCGAAGTACCAGACTGCTGTTGACTGGTGGTTGTACCATCCGTTTCCAAGCAAAACTCCCAAAGCCACATCTTTCGAATTAACCAGAGAGGTGACATCGTAAGTCACATACAAAGTCCGTCGGTCGAATCGGGTGTACATCGGATCAAGCCGGTGATCGCCCACCCGCTGACCGTTAATGGAAAGTTCGTACAATCCGGCAGCAGCAAGATAAACACGTGCACTTTTCACTTTTCCTGAAGGCTGAAACTGCTTGCGGAAATACGGAGCAGGTTTCAGTGCTATATCTTTCGAATCAGAGATCCAGGTTCCTTTCCAATTGCTGATTTGCATCATCCCGGTTTCAAAACTGGCCAAAGAAACGGTACCGCCTCTTTGCTGGTCTTTGTCCCACAAAACAACTGTCCAGAAATATTTTGTAAACGGCTGCAAGGCTTTTCCCTGATAGGAAATCAGCATTTCTGAGCCAGAAACTTTTCCGGTATCCCAGCAATTTCCAGTTCCATTTGACACTTGAACAGAGTCAGTACCGACAATCACCTGGTAAGCGGATTGCAGAGCTCCCACCCGACTGTCGTCCATTTGCCAGCGCAGACGTGGAGCTTTTGCATCAATCCCGATAGGATTTACAAGGTATTCACATTGCAAATTCGATGGTTTTGCTTGTTGCGCCTGAGTTTGAAAGGCAATCAGTGCCAACAGGAAAAGACCTGCAAATCGGATATGTTTCATAAAATAACGGTTTGATGGGTTCTGTTTGTAAACTTAGTTTGTTTTTCGAAAAATAACTAACACCGCTTATTGTTTCACTTTATTCAACTAATTTAACTGCCGTGAAAATTCAAAAATAAAACTTGAAAAGTAAAGATATGGCACAGATAGAAATTGACAAGTTACTGGCAGAAATTGAAGAGCTTGTCCCCTTTTATATGGCAATTCCGGAAGATTACGCTAAATCAAAAGGTGTCGCAGCGGTTTGTATCATCTGTGAGGATGGTCAGATTTTTGGCAAGATTTTTGGCACCGAAAAACTCAAGGGCAAAGTTTCTTTCGGAATCGCATGGACCAAAGCCAGTCAGGTTTGGATAACCGGTTTTAAAACCAACGAATACGAAAAAATGGTATTTTCTGATCAAATTGACTATCATGATTTTGGTATCAGCATGCCCGATTTGATTGGATATGAAGGTGGACAGCCAATCACCTTTCGGGATGGAACAAAAGTCTCGGTTGGGTTTAGCGGGTTTCGGGGCACAAGCGATTTGGAGATTGTTCTGAAAGCACTGGAGAAAGCAAATAAAAGCGAGATATAAATGTGAGAATTCATGCAAAATACGTTCAACATAGATTTATGTAGAGACGCACGGCTGTGCGTCTATACCTGATCACCATTTATTAATTTCAGGATAAGGCTGGAATTACCTCCGCTTGCAGGGGAAAAACCATATTTGGCCGTAAATTCTTATCAAAAACAGAAATTCAGGAATAAATTCACACCTAATTAATAACCAACCTTAAAAACAAAATCATGATCATGGCATTAGTTATTATCGGAGCAGTAATTGTGCTCATCTTTTTATCCGGATTTGTAACGGTCAATCAAGGATTTATCGCAATTACAACCATTTTTGGTAAATACAACCGTATCCTGGCACCCGGCCTGAATTTTCGGATTCCTTTATTCGAATTGATCTACAAAAAGATCTCCATCCAGAATCGTTCCATCGAACTTGGATTTCAGGCGATTACACAGGATCAGGCAAATGTGCATTTCAAGGCGATGTTGCTTTATGCAGTGATCAATCAAACCGAAGAAACCATTAAAAATGTCGCTTTTAAGTTTGTCGATCAGGAAAATTTTAATCAGGCACTGATTCGTACCATTGAAGGTACTATCAGGAGCTTTGTCGCCACAAAAAAACAAGCGGAAATACTTGAGCTTCGGACAGAAATTGTGCTGGAAGTTAAAAAGCATCTGGACGGAACCCTCGAAGCATGGGGCTATCATATGATAGACATTCAGTTGAACGATATTTCGTTTGACGATGAAATCATCAAATCGATGGCTAAAGTAGTTGCCTCAAATAACCTGAAAGCCGCCGCAGAAAACGAAGGACAGGCACTTTTAATTACAAAAACCAAAGCTGCAGAAGCTGAAGGAAACGCCATCAAAATTTCGGCGATTGCCGAAAAAGAAGCCGCTATACAGCGTGGTCAGGGAATTGCATTGTTCCGTCAGGAAGTGGCCAAAGGAATGGCTGCAGCAGCTAAAGAAATGACCGATGCCGACCTGGATTCCTCATTTTTGCTCTTCTCGATGTGGACCGAAGCGATCAAGCACTTTGGTGAAACGGGCAAAGGCAATGTTATCTTTTTGGATGGCTCGACTGATGGAATGCAACGAACGATGCAGCAAATGATGGCCACCATGAAGTTGAATGAAAAGAAATAACGCTAAAAAGCCTTACAATCATACAGTCCCAATTCCAAAAGGTAAAACCGGATGGAATTGGGGCTGTGTATCTTGACACAGAAATAAACATCAAACGTACTCCGGAAGCCTTAATCCTGTTGTGGAAGGATTTAAAATTGTATATATTTGACGCAGAATATATTACAACTAAACCGACATAACTAACAGAAGGTCAAAGCCATGAAAAAATATTTCCTTATTCTATTCCTGCTTTATTGCATTCAATCTCAGGCACAATACACTAACCTTGTCTGGTCTGATGAGTTCGGGGGCACGGCTATTGACAAAACAAATTGGGTCTATGATATTGGAGGCAGTGGTTGGGGAAACAGCGAACTTGAATACTATACGAACCGTCCTGAAAATTCAACTGTCAAAGATGGAAATCTCCTGATTATTGCAAAAAAAGAGACTTATAGTGGAAAAAGTTACACCTCCGCCCGGCTAAAAACTCAGGGACTTCGAAATTTCACCTATGGAAAAATTGAAGCACGGATTAAATCTCCTGTGGGGCAGGGAATCTGGCCTGCTTTCTGGATGCTTGGTAAGAACATCAACGATTCAGGTTGGGGTTGGCCAAAATGTGGTGAGTCTGACATTATGGAGCATATCGACAATTCGAAGTATCTTAACGGAACGCTTCACTGGGACAACAACGGGCATGTTTCCAACGGGAAAACCATTCTGTGCGATGTGACAAAATTTCACGTATATGGACTCGAATGGGATGAGAATTCAATCAAGTTGTTCCTTGACGGAACCAAATATCTGGAACAAAACATTGCCAACAACGTCAGCAGTACAGATGAATTTCACCTTCCTTCTTTTGTCCTGCTTAACCTCGCAGTTGGTGGTACATGGCCTGGAAATCCGGATGCCACAACACAATTTCCGGATACCATGTTTGTTGACTATGTAAGGGTTTATGGCCTCAATACCGGCACAGGTTCTATTGGCAGCGAACACAAGAGTTCCGGTTTATCGCTTAGCCACAATTATCCCAATCCTTTTAATTCATCGACAACCATTGCTTTTAACCTGCCTTCAAAGTCGAATGTGTCACTGAAAGTATTTGACTTTACTGGTAAAGAAGTGGACACAATTGAGTCAAATGAATTGCTTGCAGGGAATTACACACGGCAATGGAATGCTTCTGGTTTTCCCGGCGGTATATATTTTTATCGGTTACAAGCCGGTTCATTCGCTGAAACTAAAAAACTCATCTTACTAAAATAGTGACTAATGTCAATTCAACGAACTCGTTGACTCATCGTCATGCCGAACGTTCGACTGAGCTCACGTCGAAGGCTTGTATCGGCATCCCATAATAAAAGGAGATCCCGAGAACTCGGGACGGGGTGACTGGGACTTGAGAATATTAAGTTGACTTGACACTATCAATTGTAGAGTAAATATCCAATGGCTAAACCTATTTTATAAAAACAATCTTTAATACAAATTCAATATGTCGGGACATAGTAAATGGTCGACCATTAAGCACAAAAAAGGAGCGACTGATTCGAAACGATCCAAGATATTCTCCAAAATAGTTAAAGAAATAACCGTTGCCGTAAAGGAAGGTGGTCCTGATCCGGAAGGCAATCCACGCCTCAGGGTAGCCATTTCGAATGCCAAGGGAGTTAGTATGCCAAAGGACAATATTCAGCGAGCCATCAGTAAAGGATCGGACAAAGATACGGCCTCATTTACCGAATGCACTTTCGAAGGCTATGCCAATGGTGGCATTGCTGTTTTCCTCGAATCGACCACCGATAATCAGCTACGTACCATCGCAAATGTCCGGAGCTATTTCAACAAGCACAATGGCAACCTTGGGACTAACGGTTCATTAAGTTATTTATTCGACCGCAAAGGTATTTTTACTATTCCGCAAGGCACGCTCGATGCCGATGATTTTGAAATGGAAATGATTGAAGCCGGTGCCGAAGACATGCAACTCGAAGATGACTATTTTACGGTTACCACTGCTATGGAAAGCTTTGGATCAATGATGAAAAAACTGGAAACGCTGAATATCGAACCCGAAAATGCACAGCTGCATCGTATCCCGAAAGAGACCAAGGTACTCGATCTTGAAAATGCGAAGAAAGTGATACGGCTTATCGAATTATTTGAAGAAGACGATGATATACAGGCCGTTTACCACAATCTGGAAATGACCGATGAGCTGATGGAATTACTTTAGGATGAATACTGATCCGATGAGCTGAAGTCATCGGATCAGTATTCAAAACTAAATCATTCGCCTTTCAAGCAAAACCACATTCTCCACATGGTGAGTATGCGGAAACATATCAACCGGCTGAATGCGGGTAACTTTGTAAAACTCGTCCATCATTGCCAGGTCACGGGCTTGTGTAGCCGGATTGCAGCTTACATAAACCACTTTTTCAGGAGCAGCCTCCAGAATGGTTTTCACCACCTCCTCGTCCATTCCAGCCCTTGGTGGATCAGTAATAATCACATCAGGGTGACCGTTTTGAGCAATAAAATCAGAGGTCAGAATTTTCTTCATATCGCCGGCAAAAAAACTGGTATTACTGATTCCATTCAGCTCTGAATTCACATGCGCATCCAGAATAGCTTCAGGAACATATTCAATTCCAACTACTTTAAGCACATTTCGGGCAATAAAATTAGCAATGGTTCCGGTTCCGGTGTACAAATCGTAAACTACTTCGCCGCCTTTCAATCCGGCAAATTCGCGGGTGACCTTGTACAATTCGTAAGCCTGTTCTGAATTGGTCTGATAAAAACTCTTCGGTCCGATCTTGAATTTCAGACCTTCCATTTCTTCCAGAATATGGTCATTTCCTTTGAAAACCATGATTTCCTGATCATGGATCGTATCGTTTCCTTTTCCATTGATTACGTACATCAGCGAAGTAATCCGGGGAAACTCCGCAGCAATGGCTGACAGCAAGGCTTCGCGGTTTTCCTTTTGCTCGCTGAAAAAGCAAACAATCAGCATCAGATCTCCGGTAGATGAACTGCGGACAATGATATTCCGGAGCAAACCTGACTGAATGCGACGGTCGAAGAATTCCAAACCATTTTCGTCGGCATAGTTTTTAATGAAATTGCGGATTTGGTTCGACGGATCACCTTGTAACCAGCATTTGTTGATGTTGATGATTTTATCGAACAAGCCTGGAATATGGAAACCGAGGGCATTTTTATTTAAATCGTCTCCTTCAGTTCCGATTTCCTCAGTCGTCAGCCAACGTTTATTCGAAAAACCAAATTCGAGTTTATTTCGGTAATAGGTAGTTTTTTTTGAGCGCAGAATCGGAGTAATCTCCGGAAGTTCAATTCGGCCGATACGCTGCAATTGATCTACCACCTGTTTTTGCTTGTAGAAAAGTTGTTTTTCGTATGGAAGAAACTGCCACTTGCAGCCACCGCAAACTTCAAAATGTTCGCAGAATGCCGGAACCCGGTCGGGCGATTCAGTGACGACCCGGATTACACGGGCTTCCATATATTTGGTGCGTTTTTTAGTCACCTGAATATCGACCACATCGCCTGGAATGACATGTGTGGTAAATACCACCACATCGTTCACCCGTCCGATCGCTTTTCCTTCAGCACCAATATCGGTAATCAAAACTCCATCAATAAACGGCTTATCTTTCCGGCCTCTTCCCATGATTTTCAAGATTTGCAACAAAAGTAATCAAAATATCAGAAGGATCAGGAAATGGGAAAGCTAAGAGAAAAGGAGTTTTGTTTGAAGGGATTGATAAGAAACCAATAAATTCCCAGCCCTTTTAAATTATTCAAATTCCCCTTAACAAAATCATGACTTTCATGTTTATCTTTACAAAAAAACCATAATTGTAATGGCACGCATGAAAAAAAGATATTTTATTTTGGGAACTGTTTTCCTACTGATTTTTGTCACTCTGTTTTTTCTTTCCACATTTACCAAAAACTACCTGGTTAAAAACAGCGAGAAACTGATTCACCGAAAACTTGAAATCGGCGAGATGCATTTCAATTATGCCAAGGTAGCTATTCAGGTTAAAAACCTTGCCTTGTTCGAAGACAACAAAACAGATACTTTTGTGTCGTTCAGCGAATTCTACATCAATTTCGATCCATGGACCTTACTTAAAAATGAATACTCGTTTTCTGAAATCCGCTTGGCTAATCCACAGGTTCAGGTCATTCAGGATGGCAAAAAATTCAATTTCGACAGTATGATGCCAAAGGAAGACAGTCTCAAAAAGAAAGATACCACAAATGAGGCACTTAAATTTACCATTCGAAATATTCAGTTACTAAACGGAAAGGTGAAATATGTCGACGTTCAGAAAAAAAATGAAGTACAAATGAAGAACCTGAACCTGAACTTACCACTGATTGCCTGGAACAATGAAAAATCGGATGTGGGCGTAGATTTCAGTTTGGGAGACAAGGGACATGTGAATATTCAGGCAACGGTAGATAACATCAATCGGAAATACCAGATCAATCTAAAAACTCAGGATATCGATTTACATCAAATAACCAATTACACAACCGACTACTTTGATGTTCAGTCGATTCATGGCTATCTGGGCTCAAATTTAAAGATTGTTGGAGATATGAATGAAGTGATTAACATTTCACTCTCCGGAACTGGTTCAGTATCCGATTTTTCCATTTTGGACGGCCGGTCTGAAAAAATCATTTCCGCACCCAAAGTTTCAGTTTCAATGAAGGATATCAATCTCAAAACTTTCCATTTCGGATTCGGAAAAATTGAACTGGAACAGCCCAATTTACTGGTCATCCGTGAAAAAAAAGCAATAAACATCATGCAATTTTTTGCACCCTATTTCCGAAATGATTCAATTGCTGCAGCTTCCGGAGCAATTCAGGAAACAGGAACACCAGTAACTTATAGTATCGATACACTAAAGATAAATAACGGTTTGGTATCGATTTCCGACAAAACGCTGAACCGCCCATTTTCATACGAATTGAACAATTTGAACATGACCATGAACGGACTTACCGAAAGTGCCGGCCAAATTCCGGTGGTTTTCAGCACGAAACTGAACAACAAAGGTGAACTCTCGGGAAAAACCATCTGGAGTATGGTCGATATGATGAACCTGGAGATGGAAGCAAAAGTGAAACGCATGGATCTGATGAGCTTTTCTCCTTATTCCGAATATTTCGTTGCCTCGCCCATAACCCAAGGTTGGCTGAATTATGATCTTGGCCTGAAAATGTCGGCTTCCAAACTGTCGAATACCAACAAGGTGAAAATTGATGAACTTGAATTTGGCAAACGTACCAAGGACACCACGGCCATGAAAGTGCCGGTTCGATTGGGACTTTACCTGATGAAAGATAAAAATGATGAAATAGAATTTGAAATTCCAGTAAGTGGAAACCCTTCGGATCCTCGATACAAATTGGGAAAAATTATTTGGAAAGCCTTCGGTAACATGATGCTCAAAGCAGTTACTTCGCCATTTACAGCTCTGAAGGGATTGGTTGGTGAAAACCCCGAATCGCTTCATCTATTAGTATTTGACATTGCACAGGATTCTCTAAATCAGGAACAACGGACCAAAATGGAAACATTGGCAACTATCCTGAAAAAGAAAACTGAATTAATCCTGATCATGACCCAAACCTCTGATCCGGAAAAAGAAAAGGACCTGATCGCAATTCAGCTTGTCAAAAAGGAATATCTTGAATCAATTGCCACCGACCCCAAAATATTGAAATCAGCAGCCAGTGCATTAAAAGACGATGATCCCAAGTTACTTGAATATATTCGGAAAGCAGTTCCTTCGGTCGATTCCATCGGAATTCAACGAGCGTCTAACCAGCATATCGATAAAGGCCGGATTGAAACCCGCTTTCAGGAAATTCTCGCAGCAAGAAACCGTGCCATTTTAGATTATTTTATTCTAAAACATGGGATTCCAGCAGAATCCGTTCAGGTTTCGACAGCCGATTTAAAAGACCTCCCTCAGGAATTGCGCATACCACAGTTTAAAATTGAGGTTTCGATGAAGTAAAAGTCTATCTTTGCACCCTCAATTTTAAACATTATGATTTCGGTAGATCAATTAGTTGTCAGCTTTGGCGGGTTCGAGCTTTTTAAAGGGATTTCACTTTTGGTGAGCCCGAAAGACCGGATCGGCCTTGTTGGAAAAAACGGTGCAGGAAAATCAACCCTTTTAAAAATTCTGGCGGGCCATCAGCTTCCCAGTAGCGGAGTGGTTTCTGTTCCGTCGGATGTGCGGCTGGGTTATTTGCCTCAGCACATGGAGATTTTCGATGGGCGGACGGTTTTTGAAGAAGCAGTTACTTCGTTCGAGGAGATTCTGGCGCTGGAACGCCGCATCGAAGAAATCAACCATGAAATTGCTACCCGGACGGACTACGAATCAGCAGAATACCATCGTTTACTTGATCATGTTACCGAATTCAACGAACTTTTTCACATGCTTGGCGGCAATAATTTTGAAGCCGAAGTGGAGCGAACACTCCTTGGACTTGGATTTCTGAGAAAAGATTTCACCCGGCAAACTTCTGAGTTCAGTGGTGGATGGCGAATGCGCGTTGAACTCGCCAAAATTTTGCTGAAACGTCCTGATGTTTTTCTGCTTGACGAACCAACCAATCACCTGGATATTGAGTCCATACAGTGGCTCGAAGATTTTTTAAGAAGCTATAACGGAGCTGTGGTTCTGGTTTCGCATGACCGGGCATTCCTCGATGCGGTAACCAACCGTACCGTTGAAATTACACTTGGACGCATTTACGATTTCAAATCGAATTATTCCAGATACCTGATTTTACGGAAAGAGCTGAAAGAAACGCAGATGGCTGCCTACGTCAATCAGCAGAAAATGATAGAGGACACCGAAAATTTCATTGCTCGTTTCCGCTACCAGGCCACCAAAGCGGTTCAGGTACAATCTCGGGTGAAAGCGCTTGACCGCTTGGAACGATTGGAAGTTGATGATGAAGACAACTCGGCGCTCCGTATTAAATTTCCCGCTGCACTTCGCTCCGGAACGGTAGTTGCCGAAGCCAAAGAGCTCTCGAAAAGCTACGGAAAACTGAATGTCCTCCACAAAATTGATATTATTATTGAACGTGGCGAGAAAGTAGCTTTTGTCGGGAAAAACGGCGAAGGTAAAACAACGCTGGCACGCGTCATCATGGGCGAACTGGAGCATCAGGGCGAAATGAAACTTGGGCACAATGTAAAAATTGGCTATTATGCACAAAACCAGGCCAATCTGCTTGATGAGGAATTAACCGTTTTTGACACCATCGACCGGATTGCCGTGGGTGAAATACGCACCAAAATCCGCAATATCCTCGGAGGATTCATGTTTTCGGGCGACGATGTGGAAAAGAAAGTCAAAGTACTTTCCGGAGGAGAACGCTCCCGGCTGGCCATGGTAAAACTGATGCTGGAACCGGTAAATCTGCTGGTACTCGATGAGCCTACCAACCATTTGGATATGCGGTCGAAGGAAATCCTGAAACAGGCTTTGGTTGATTACGACGGAACAGTGATTGTGGTATCTCACGACCGTGAATTCCTGGATGGACTGGTCAATTGCGTATATGAATTCAGGGAGAAAAAGGTCAGGCAGCATTTGGGCGGTATCTACGAATTCCTTCGCCGGAAGAAAATAGAATCGATGAAGGAATTGGAGCGAAAGAATGCGCCATTAAATCCGGAAATAAAAGCTCCAAAAATAGAAGAGGCAGAAAAAGTCAATTTCGAAGAACGAAAAGAAATTAATAAGAACATCAGCCGAATCGAAAAGAGCATTGAAAAAACCGAGAAGGAAATTTCTGATCTGGAGACTCGCATAAAGATGATGGATAAAACCCTTGAAAATGCTGATGGTTCCGATCCTGAAATTTTCAAAAAATACGACCGGATGAAAAAAGATCTGGAGCACAAAATGTACGAATGGGAAGTTTTAAACGAACAATTGGGAGAATTAAAAGTAAAGAAAACGTGGTAAACAGATAGCCTCCCCCCAACCCCCTCCAAATGAGGGGGCTTTAAAAGTACACCCAACGAGAGTTTTGGGTTGATTAAAAAAAAGAAGAAATTAAAACAAGAAAAATAGAAGCCGACGCCTCCCAAATGTGGAATTTTTTAAGCCTCACCCTTCGGGGGAGGTTTGATGGGGGCTTCAAATAAACTAACAGATATGTATAACAAAGACGATAAACCCGCTGACGATCTGGTATTTGGCATTCGCGCAGTCATCGAAGCCATTCAGGCCGGAAAAGAAATTGACAAAGTACTGATCAAGAAAGGATTGATTGGCGATTTATTCAAAGAACTCTTTGACCTGATCCGTATTCGCCAGATTGCGTTTCAGTATGTTCCGATTGAAAAAATTAACCGGATTTCGCGGAAAAATCACCAGGGAGTGCTGGCTTTTGTGTCTCCGGTTGCCTTGCAACGAATCGAAGACATCATCCCGGCCATCTACGAAGCCGGGGAAACTCCTTTTGTTCTGGTTCTCGATCAGGTAACCGATGTGCGAAACTTCGGTGCGATTGTTCGCACGGCTGAGTGTGCCGGAGTGAATGCCATTGTGATTCCGGATAAAGGTTCGGCTCGCATCAATGCTGATGCTGTAAAAACATCAGCCGGAGCTTTGCATCTGGTTCCGGTTTGCCGCACCCGCAGCCTGAAAGAAACTGTTTCGTTCCTGAAAGAATCAGGATTAAAACTCGTTGCAGCAACCGAAAAAGCGACTTCCATTTACACCAATGTAAACCTTACCGGACCAATCGCTTTCATCATGGGTTCCGAAGATACCGGTATCGATCAGCGTTTGCTGGCTTTGGCCGATGAACAGGTAAAAATTCCAATACTCGGTAAGATCGAATCGCTCAACGTGTCGGTGGCTTCCGGATTACTGATTTATGAAGTGATTCGGCAAAGGGGAAGCCCCCTCCAAACCTCCCCCAAAGGGTGGAAGCCCCTCTAAATCTCCCCGAAGGGGAGACTTTAAAAAATTGCTGACTATGAATAAATGAATAATAAATGCGGATCAAAAAGCCCCCGCTTGCGGATGTGGTTTGGGGAGGTCTAAATTTAATTACCTTTGCAGCCCTGAAAATCAGGAATAATAAAACACAATACCAATGATTACTGTTTCAAATTTGGCCATTCAGTTCGGAAAGAAAGCATTGTTTTCGGATGTTAATTTAAAGTTCACGCCAGGCAATTGCTATGGCGTTATCGGTGCAAACGGCGCCGGAAAATCAACCTTTTTACGACTCATTTCCGGAGATCTGGACGCTACCCGCGGATCGGTTTTGATGGGTTCAGGCGAACGCCTGTCGGTGCTGAACCAGAACCACAACGCATTCGACGACCACACGGTACTCGATACAGTGCTGATGGGACACACTGAATTGCTTCGTGTACTTAGAGAAAAAGATGCGTTGTATGCTAAACCGGATTTCTCTGAAGAAGATGGTCATCTGGCCGCCAAACTCGAAGACGATTTTGCCAATATGAACGGATGGAATGCCGAAAGCGACGCGGCCAACCTGCTTAGTGGTTTGGGCATCAAAGAATCGATGCATTATACCCTGATGAAAGATCTGAACGGCAAGGAAAAAGTTCGTGTACTGCTCGCCCAGGCGTTGTTTGGCAATCCTGACAATCTGCTGCTCGATGAGCCGACAAACGACCTTGACCTTGAAACCGTTCTTTGGTTGGAAAATTACCTTTCGAACTGCCAGAATACTGTGATCGTCGTTTCGCATGACCGTCACTTTTTGGATAATGTCTGTACCGATGTGGTCGATATCGACTTTGGAAAAATACGTGCCTTCTCCGGAAACTATACCTTCTGGTACGAATCGAGCCAGCTGGCCCTTCGTCAGCAACAGAATCAGAATAAGAAGGCTGAAGAAAAAAAGAAGGAACTGCTCGAATTTATTGCCCGTTTCAGCGCCAACGTGGCCAAGTCGAAACAAACGACCAGCCGCAAAAAGATGATCGAAAAGCTGAAGATTGAAGAAATTGAACCTTCAACCAGACGTTATCCAGGTATCATTTTTCAACAGGAACGTGCAACGGGAGACCGAGTACTGACCGTGGAGAACCTTTCCTATGTTTTGGATGGTGAAGTGCTGTTTAAAGATATTTCGTTCACCATCGAGCGAGGCGACAAAGTGGTATTTCTAGCCAAGGAAAACCGTGCCATTTCGGCTTTTTTCAACATCATCAACCGCGAGATGGAACCTACAACGGGAACTATCGAATGGGGTGTAACCATTACCACAGCCTATCTGCCAAACGATGTCACCAACTTTTTCACGAAAAGCGAAACGCTTTACGAATGGCTGGGTAAATATTCGACTGATACCAGTGAAAACTTCCTGCGCCAATATCTTGGAAAGATGTTATTCACAGGGGATGATCTGACTAAAAGTGCCAAAGTGCTTTCAGGAGGAGAAAAAATGCGCTGCATGATTGCCCGCATGATGCTCGCCCATCCGAATACTGTGATTATGGATCATCCGACCAACCATTTGGATATGGAGTCGATTCAGGCTTTCAACAACAACATGAAAACCTATCCCGGACAAATCCTGATGACTGGTCATGACCACGAATTTATCGAATCGGTTTGTTCGCGTGTGATTGACCTGACGCCAAGAGGTACCATCGACAAATACATGGACTTTGAGGATTATCTTACCGATGAGAAGATCAAGGCTTTGCGTGTAGAGAAATATAAATAAGTTTCTATAAATTATTCGCCCAGGTTTTCTGTAATTCAAAATTTGGATTTGATTTGAACCTGTATAAATTAAAGTCTGGCTGAACAAACCTGACAGCTAACTGTTTCATTTTCAAAATATAAAAACTTCATCATGAAACAATTTATTCTGATATCCGCACTTGCTTTGAGCATGGTGGCATGTGCACCAAAACAGACACCGAAAGAAACAGTAGTTCCGGTTCTGGTAGAAATGAACCTTAAAGTGAATGGCATGACCTGCGACGAATGTGAAGCATCCATTGCCAAGGGAGTCAACCAACTTGCTGGTATCGACAGCATCAGCGCGAATCACGAAGATTCAACTGCATTTGTGAGATTCGATTCTACAAAAACAAACCTGAAAGACATTTCAAAAGCCATTGAAGACCGGGGATTTATGGTCGCCTCAAAATAGTTTACAGTCACAGTTTGAAGTGACCAGAGAGAAGACCTGAAAGCGGTTGAATAAAGGATGAAATTCCGGAGTTCAGCCGCTTTTGGTTTGATTTGTACTTCAGTATAAGAATTGAACCATGTGTGATTTACATTTCAAAAAAGCTTTGTAACTTTAGAGAACCAAGAAAAGAAGTATACATACTTTGCAAACAATCTAAATATGACAAAAAACAAAGTTCTCAATATAGATCAACATACTATCCTGATTGTTTCCCACAACAATGAAGATTATATTTCTCTTACAGATATGGCACATAGCCAGTTGGAGGATGTTATCATTATAAAATGGCTTAGCTTGAAAAATACAATTGAATATATCGGCGAATGGGAAGCAATGTATAATCCGGATTTTAATTATACCGAATTCGGTACAATTAAAAATGCTGCCGGATCTAACAATTTTGTTCTTTCGGTGAAACAATGGATTGAACGAACTGGTGCTGTTGGTATAACCGCAAAAGCTGGCAGGTATGGTGGAACTTATGCGCATAAAGACATTGCCTTTCAATTTGGAATGTGGATAAGTCCTAAATTTCAATTACTTCTGGTCAAAGAATATCAACGTCTGAAAGCCGACGAAAACGACAGGTTAAAACTGGAATGGAACTTTCAACGCACATTGGCTAAAGTTAATTATCACATACATACCGATGCCATTAAGGAAAACCTGATTCCTGCCGAATTAACCAAATTGCAAATCAGTTTTGTTTATGCCAATGAAGCAGATCTGCTTAATGTCGCATTATTTGGACAAACAGCACTGCAATGGCGTAGCCAAAACCCCGATGCTGAAGGCAATATCCGCGACCAGGCCACCATAGAACAGTTGGTCGTATTGTCGAATATGGAAAGCATTAATGCGGTGTTGATTCAACAAAGCTTGTCGCAACCCGAACGATTGGTACAACTCAACCAAATGGCCATTACTCAAATGCGATCCCTACTTGGATACAAAAACCTGAAGAATTTGAAATAAATTGCAAGCCCACAATCCTATAAAAGCGGTTGAATAAAGGATGAAATCCGGAGTTCAGCCGCTTTTGGTTTTGTATTGTATCTTAATTTGTCGTAACTTATCCAATCGAAAATATGAATAATTAAATACTTTCAAATGGAACTGCAAATCATTCAAAACAAAATCTATGAGATTCGTGGATTGAGGGTAATGCTTGATTTCGATTTGGCAGAAATGTACGAAACTGAAACCAAACGACTAAAAGAAGCGGTCAGGCGGAATCTCAATCGTTTTCCGGCCGATTTTATGTTCGAACTGAATCCCAATGAATGGAAAATCTTGAGGACGCAATTTGCGACCTCAAGTTGGGGAGGCGTTCGATATCAATCATTTGCGTTTACCGAACAAGGTGTGGCCATGCTTGCAAGCATACTCAATAGTCCCAAAGCCATTGAAATAAACATATCCATTGTACGTGCTTTTATTGCGTTGCGGCAGTACGCCTTGGGTTATGCTGAACTCAACCAAAAGCTCGAAAATTTCATGATCGAAACGAACATGCAATTTAACGACATTTACCAGGCATTAACTGAAATGGCAAGCCAAAAAGATATCTCTAAAGGAAGGACTCCAATTGGTTACATAAAGAAATGACACCTTGTACCCTGAAACTGCTGAATAAAGAATGAAAATAGAGTACTCTGCAATTTTTGGTAATGATTTGTTCTTGGTATAAAATTTGAATCTTTGTGATTTACATATCGAAAACCTACTTATCTTTAGAAACATAAAACTGATATTTTTAAAGAAAACCCAATTATGTCTTCGCTTTTACTGAAACTCACCTCCCTCCGCCAGGGCCCAACCCGATATGGTTTGGCACCTCACAAACCCATTTTGCTGCTAGCAGTGATTGAAGGTTTCGAAAAGGGCTATCAATGGGGAAGGGAAGTGGCGATAAGCGAAGAGTTGCTGACCAGTTTTCATGATTACTGGAAAATTCTTGTTGATACCGGAAATGATGCTAATTTTTCCTTGCCGTTTTTTCATTTAGGCTCGGAAAAATCGGGTATCTGGCAGCTAAAATCTTTTGGGGGCAAAGAAATTCCGGTAACTAAGAGCAATTCAATTAAAAGTTTTAGGGCATTGCGCGAAACGGTGGAGTGTGCAGTTTTATCTGACGAACTTGCACAAGCTTTACAAAATTCAGTTTCACGAAATGAAATTAAACTAAATCTTTTGGAAAGGTACTTTCCTGAAAAAACTTCCAACTTATTAAAATCACCGGTTCTGTATTCCGATTCGGTTAAAAAAGATATTCTGTACGATCCTGCAGAGAACTATGCACGAAAGGTTATCCGTAAGTTTGAACAAATGAATCAGGTCGAGCGGGAAGAAGAACTTATTCTTCGCAGTCATATTTTCAGAAAAGCGGTTCTCGAAATCTACGATGGCCGTTGTGCCATTTCTGGAATGAAACTTGAATTCGGGAAGAATGCTATCATGATTGATGCTTGCCATATTATTCCGTTTGCTGATGCACAAGGCGACACTATCTCCAACGGAATTGCTCTCTCTCCGACCCTTCACCGTGCTTTCGATCGTGGATTGGTTTCGGTTAATGAAGATTACCGGGTGTTGATTCATCCCCGGTTGACCGACTATTTTCCGGAGGTTGGGATCTCCCATTTTAATCATCAGGAACTCCACCTTCCAAACGATTCCCGATTTTATCCCTCATTAGAGAAACTCGCCCAACATCGACAGCGGTTTGCATTTTCACAATAACAAAATTTGATGAGAAATATTGGGTCCGCAACTTTCCCCGTCGCCAATTGTTTTTTATCTCACAACAAATAAATTTCAAAACGATTAATCATGAAATACAACGAACTTGGAAAAACAGGTGTTTTGGTTTCGGAGCTGTGCCTCGGAGCCATGACTTTCGGCGGAAAAGGTTACTGGCAAGCCATTGGGCAGGTGCCGCAAGATGAAGTGAACCAAATCATCAAAACCTCGCTGGATAGTGGCATCAATTTCATCGATACGGCCAACGCCTATTCCGAAGGACTATCGGAAATCATGCTTGGCGAAGCCTTGAAAACATTAAGTGTTCAGCGTCAGGAAGTGTTCATTGCTACCAAATTACGGATTCGCATGGGTCCGGGGGCCAATCAGGTCGGCCTTTCGCGCCTGCACATTATGGATTCAGTGAACGACAGTTTGCAGCGCCTGAATTTGTCGCACATCGACCTGCTGTACATTCATGGTGTTGATCCGATCACTCCGCTTGAAGAAACCATGCGCGGACTGGAAGATGTGGTTCGGTCAGGAAAAGTTCGTTACCTGGGAATCAGCAATCACCCGGCATGGATGGTCATGAAAGCCAACAGTTATGCTGACAAAATGGGCTGGACCAAATTTGTGGCGTCACAAAACTATTACACCATTGCCAGTCGCGATATAGAACGTGAAATCGTTCCAATGGCGCTAAGTGAGGGAATTGGCATCATGCCTTGGAGCCCGCTGGCAGGAGGGTTTTTATCCGGAAAATACACCCGGAACAACGAAGTAGCTGGCAACAGCCGCCGTGATGCATTTGACTTCCCTCCCATCAACAAACCAAAAGCATACGATATTATCGATGTAATGGCTGAAATCGGTAAAAACCATGGCGTTTCGGTAGCTACTGTTGCCCTCAACTGGGTAATCAGGCAACCGGGAGTTTGCAGTACAATTATCGGGGCAAAAACTCTCGAACAATTGAAAGACAACATTTCGGCAGTCAAGCTCCAACTTACTCCGGAAGATCTGCAGCAGCTCAGTGAAGTGAGCGCCCTGACACCTGAATATCCGGGATGGATGGTTACCCGGCAGACACAGGGAAGATGGCCAGGCTAAAAATGAAACACATAGTCACATAGATCACATAAAAAATTCTTTATCAATCGGTGTTATATGTAGTCAATACTTGAAGGGTCTAATCCTTTCGATGAAAAAATCCTGAAATGAAAAAAGCTTCAATTTCTTGAAGCTTTTTTGCGGTGCGGATCCCGAGTACTCGGGAAACCCGCAACCCTCGGTGTGACACTTTTCAAGATTTTTGTTTGTCCAAATGATGAATTTTATTTGAATCGCATGAAATCAATCGATCATAAAAAGCACGGTTACGTTGCTTTTTTAAGAATAATTCTCGCATATTCGCTTCTTTTTTTGTCTGAAAAATCTCAATATAAACTAGTTTCCAAGGAACTTTTTTCGATGTGTACCTTGATAATCCTTGATTGTGATATTCCAACCTTTTTATTATATCAGAAGAATGTCCGATATAATAGCTATTATCATCTTGACTTTGTATGATATAGGTGAAAAACATGGAAAAAGGTTTTAATGCATAATTAAAAAAAGGTTACCTCTTTCGAAGTAACCTTTTCGCGGTGCGGACGGGACTCGAACCCGCGACCCTCGGCGTGACAGGCCGATATTCTAACCGACTGAACTACCGCACCAATTTTCAGTATTTTTAATTAACGTAGGCCGATATTCTAATCCCGAGTACTCGGGAAACTACCGCACCAATTTTCAGTATTTTTAATTAACGTAGGCCGATATTCTAATCCCGAGTACTCGGGAAACTACCGCACCAA
>CAILJH010000186.1 GCA_903834475.1 uncultured Prolixibacteraceae bacterium
GGGTGGAGCAGGGGTATTCACTTTCTTAACCGGATTTTCCTGAAGTTGTTTTAAAAGCACTTCCACTGCTTTTTCAATGCATGGATCTACACCTTTTGCAAGCTGTTCAGGCCGGTCAACCACTTCAATATCTGGAGAAACACCAACGCCTTCAATAATCCATTGTTCGTTTTCGTCGTAAACGCCAAACTGAGGAACTTCAATTCCTCCGCCGTCAACGAAGCCTGCATTTCCTGATAAACCGACCAATCCGCCCCAGGTGCGGGTTCCAATCAGTTTTCCAAGACCTTTTTTGCGGAAATAGTATGGAAATGCATCACCACCAGATGATGAATAACCGTTGGTCAGCATGACTTTCGGGCCGTTGTGGGCGATTCCCGGAGTTTTCATCGACGCTAAACCGTTGCGCTGCCAGTAAGTGAGCGTTTTACGCTCAAGCAAACTGGTCATCACATCGGGAATAAAGCCACCGCCATTGTAACGATCGTCTATAATCAATGCGTCCTTTTCATTGTATTCGTACATTCCGCGGTACAATTCACGGTTTCCGTCGGTCGAAGTGTTCGGAACGTAGATATATCCGATTTTTCCACCGGAAAGTTTGTCAACCATTTTGCGACGTTCCTGTACCCAATTCAACTGCATCAATTCAAGTTCGCTGTCAATTGGACGTATAATATAGGTTTTGGCACCGGTAGCTTCAGGCTTCGAATTCACTGTGATTTCAACCATCTTTCCAACGGTATTTTCAAGCAATTCGTATGGATTTGTTCCCAGGTTAAGTGCTGTTCCATTAATTGCAATCAAAAAATCACCCTCTTTCACATTTACACCCTGCTCGGTAAGCGGAGAGCGACGGGCTTCGTTCCAGTTTTCTCCGGAATAAATTTTTGCAATCTTATATTTTCCTGAAGCTGGATCAGCCTGAAGTTCAGCGCCCAGTAATCCGGTATCCACACGTTTGGGCCGTTCAAAATCGCCCCAGTCAACATACGAATGACCGGTATTGGTTTCCGAAATGATTTCGCCCAGAATATAATCCAGGTCAGCACGATGGCTCACAAACTGAACCAATGGACTGTACCTTTCCTTTATTCCTTTCCAGTCGACTCCATGCATGTTGGCGGCGTAAAAATAATCTCTGAAAATGCGCCATCCGTCGGTATAAATCTGGTTCCATTCCTTCTTCGGATCAATCTTCATCGTCATGTCGTCCAAATTCAGTTTTCCGGCACCTGCTTTTTGTCCGGCAGTCAGTTTGGCAATTCCGAATTCCTTTCCTGAAGTGTACAGAATCATTTTACCATCTGCGCTGATAACCGCCTGACCCACTTTATCCATCACTTCTTCATCTTTCTTGTCTTCGATCGAATATTTATGCAAAGATCCTTCACTGATGTAGAGGATACCACCTCCGACAGCAACCAGATTCCGGTAAGTTCCGGCATTTAAAGGAAATGCGGTGATTCTGGAATTGATTCCTTCCAGGTCAATCTGAACTTTCACAGAATCTTTGGCAACGACTTTTGTATCTGGTTTTGCCTTTTTATCTTTCTTCGGTTCTTCCTTTGGCTTTTCTGCTTCCTTCACCGGTTCAAGGTCATTTTTGTCTTTGAATAGTTTCGGACAGTCAGCTTTCAAAGCTATGGCATAAATCCGGGTTGCTTTGTTGTACAAATAGTTGAATTCGAAGCTGGAGAAATCGAGGTTAAAATCGCGGTCGGAAAGAAAATAAATGTACTTGCCATCTGTTGAGAAAACTCCCGATCCGCTGTTGAACTGATCGTCGGTTAGCTGACTGTTTTGTGCCGATTCGAGATTGTAAACCCAAACAGCACCCAAACCATTGGATCCTTCTTTGTCGTAACTTACCCATTTCGAATCCGGAGAAAACGAGTAGGAGTGGATTTCAGATCGGTCGGCATGAGTGACAACAGTTGTTTTTCCAGTCTGCGAATCGACCAGTTTTAGCTGCAGCGTGCGGTCGAAATAAAGCAGGTATTTGCCGTCTGGCGACCATTTTGAATCGTATTTCCATGCAGATGAACCGCTGGTCAACTGACGGGGCTCCGCGCCCTTTTTATTTTCGAGCAGGTAAATTTCGTATTCGCCCGAAGCATCAGAATAATAGGAAATGTATTTTCCGTCGGGCGACCAGCTTGGTGAAATTTCACGAACACCCTGCGTATTGGTCAGGTTGTAGGTTGCACCATTTTCAGCAGGAATCGAGAAGATATCGCCCCGTGCTGAGATCAGAGCACGTTTTCCGCTTGGAGAAACTTCGAACCCCTCAACAAAATCTTTCACATTTTTATAATAGGGAACGGTGTTCGGGTTGTCGAAATGAATACTGACGTTCACTTTTTCTTCTTTGCCTGTTGTGAGGTTCAATTTATAAAGAAATCCCCCGTTTTCATAAACCATTTGTCCGTTTTCTCCGGAAGGCCACATGCAATCGAAATCAGTATGCGAAGTGAGTTGTTTCAGCGCTTTTGTCTGAGTATTGTATTGGTAAATATTCAGTTTCAGGTCGCGATCGGAAGCAAAATAAATGTTGTCGCCAAACCAGGTTGGAAGCTGATCGGTTCCCTTAAAATCAGTAATTTGTTCCGAGGTATTCTTGTCCAGATCATAAACCCATAAGTCTGAAGCACGTCCGCCTTTATACCGTTTCCAGGTGCGGAATTCACGGTCAACCGGCGTGAAACAGATTTTCTGGTCATCCGGAGATAAAGTGGCAAAACCACCATTGATAATGGATAGCGGTTTTTCCAGACCACCTTCCAGACTGACCAGAAAATATTTACCGTTTCGCTCGCCAAAAGGCGTGCGGTTAGCGCGGATCAGAATGTTTTTACTGTCTGAAGTCCAGTCAAGCGGCACATCGTCGATACCGCCACGTGGAGGCATCACACCCACCGAATTGTACCAGGTCAGCTGTTTTGGAGTGCCACCATTCGACGGCATGACGAATATCTGGCGGCTTCCGGAGTATTCTGCAGAAAAGGCAATCCATTTTCCATCAGGAGAAATTTTGGGAAAAAGTTCCATTCCCGGGTGGGAAGTCAGTCGGCGCGCCTCACCGCCATTGGAATCGACCGACCAAATGTCGCCGGCATACACAAAAGCAATCAGGTTTTTATTGATGTCGGGATAGCGCATGAGCCGCGCCTCGTCCTGTGCGACTGCATTTTGAATGAATAGTATTCCAAGAATGGCCAGAGCCAAAAGTTTGAAAGATAGTTTTTGCATTTTTTTCAGAATTAGATGAGTTTTAATGTGGATATTGGTTGATGTTTCGATGGGGTAATTACATGTCAATAGAAACAAAAGTAAAATTGTTTATCTTTGAAAAAAATGACAAATGCCTAAACTTTACGAATACTTTGGCTTGATAATTTTATTTTATTCTCACGAACATGAACCAATACATGTCCATGGAAGATTTCAAGGTAAAGAAAGTAAAGCGGAGATCGTATTTTTGAATGGGAAATTTCAGGAAATCGTAATTAGCAACGTGACTGGAAAGGAACCATTGGATGTTCAGAACATGCGAAAGCTCAAAAAAATTGTTGAATTGTACCGGGATGATATCATAAGAAAATGGATTGATTTCTTTGTTTACAACATCGAAATTTCTCCTGAAAAAATCACTAAAAAGCTGTAAGTCATGGTAATTTCTATTATTAAAGCAGAATATATCGGAGATTATAAAATTGAATTTTTCTTTTCTGACGGCGTTCAGAACATCCTGGATTTCACGGATTTTTTACAGAACGCAAAAAATCCCATGACCAGAAAATACCTTGACAAAAAATTGTTTAGCCATTTTTCGATTGAATATGGTGATATTATATGGAATGATTATGAAATGTGCTTTCCGATCTGGGATTTACATGAAGGAAGAATATGATTATCAAGGAATGACAATTTTTGAAATATTTTAGTACAGTTCCTTCGATACCAGCATTAAATTGACTTTCCCTGAATTTATTGAACTGTTTCCTATTTGGTTTATTCACCTTATCTTCGCTCCAAATATAAAAAAGAATGACCACTCACAAAATAATCGTTGCTATCGACGGGCATTCATCCTGCGGAAAAAGTACCATTGCCAGAGCATTGGCTGTCCGATTCGGATATGTTTTCATTGATAGCGGTGCCATGTACCGCGCAGTTACGCTGTTTGCCCTTCGCCGGAATCTGATTTCTGATGGTAAAGTTATGCGGGAAGAATTGATCAGTTTGCTTCCTGAAATAAAAATCGAATTCATTTACAATCCGGCTTCTCAAAAAAGCGATATGTACCTGAACGGTGAAAATGTAGAGGAAGAAATCAGGCAATTGCTGGTTTCCCAAAATGTGAGCCCGGTAGCTACCATTGCCGAAGTCAGGCAGGCCATGGTTCAATTACAACAGGAAATGGGCCGGAAAAAGGGAATTGTGATGGATGGCAGAGATATTGGCACTGTGGTATTTCCAGATGCTGAACTGAAATTTTTCGTGACCGCATCGGCTGAAATCCGCGCCAAACGTCGTTTTGATGAATTGTCGGCTAAAGGTGAAACAGTATCGTTTGAAGAAATACTGGAAAACATTCAGGAGCGCGACCGGATCGACTCCACCCGGGCTGCCAGTCCTCTCCGAAAAGCAGATGATGCTTTGGTTTTGGATAATAGCTTTATGACGCAAGAAGAACAACTGGATTGGGTAATTCGAAGAGTGGAAGAATGTTTAAAGTTCAAAGTTTAAAGTTGGTTGCATAATCCTTTGCCTCGGGAGTTCTGGACTTTAATTTGATGTCAACGAACTCGTGACCCAATGTCATGCCGAACTTGTTTCGGCATCCCTTTATAGAATGAGACCCTGAAACCCAGCCTGCCGGCTGGCAGCAAGTTCAGGGTGACTGGTACCGGACAATATCAATTTGACTTAAGGATAGATTTTATTAAAACACATTAGGTGATTATAGAAATTGACCAGAAATCGGGATTTTGTTTTGGCGTTGTGAATGCCATCGGAAAAGCAGAAGAAACGCTGAAAACAGAAAATCTGCTCTATTCTCTGGGTCATATCGTCCACAACGAGCTGGAAGTAAAACGACTTCAGGAATTGGGTTTGAGAACGATAACTCACGAAGAATATTTCA
>CAILJH010000187.1 GCA_903834475.1 uncultured Prolixibacteraceae bacterium
AGAAATACAACCAATTTATTAATCAAATAAAGAATTAGTTTTGGTACACAGCATTGAAATATCTTCTGAACTCGCAAGCATTAACAATGTGAGAGTTTTTTTAGAAAAGATTTTAAATGAATCGATCCTAACAGAAGTGAATTTTAATCGTGTTTTTTTAGCGTTAAGCGAAGTTTTGAATAATTCAATCGTTCATGGTAATCGGTATAATTCTTCTAAAAAAGTCTTTGTAAAAGTGTTCCTTGAGCAAAGGAATTTGTTTTTTGAAGTGACTGATGAAGGTCTGGGATTTTCTTTTAATGGAATAGTTGACCCAACTTCTATAAATAATTTAAAGAACGAGAAGGGTAGGGGAATATTTATTATTCGTCAGCTGGCTGATGAGGTGGAATATTCTGATGAAGGCCGGAAAGTTATGATTAGATTTAAAATAGATTAATGAGTATTAAATATTTTAGTGAAGATATTGTTTTTCCAAAGTTAAAGAGAAGAAAAACTTCCGGTTGGATTAATTCTGTTATTCATTCTGAAGGGAAATATTCAGGTGACATATCGTTTGTATTTTGTTCTGATGCCTATTTACTGGAGATAAATAAAGAATTTTTGATGCACGATTATTATACCGATATCGTTACGTTTGATTACGTGGTTGGTGATTTGATAAGTGGAGATATTTTTATAAGTATTGAACGAATTGTTGAGAACTCAATTGAGTTTCAAACAACATTTGAAAATGAATTGAGTCGCGTTCTTGTGCATGGTGTATTGCATCTTATTGGATACAAGGATAAAAATGAAAATGACAAGCTATTGATGACAGAAAAGGAAAATTATTACATTAAAGTATTAATAGATAGTTGATTACGTTTAAATTGATATAAATGTTGCCGTTTTACGATGTTATTGTTGTTGGTGGTGGTCATGCAGGATGTGAAGCAGCTGTTGCTGCGGCTAATTTGGGTTCAAAAACGTTGTTGATTACAATGGATATGACTAAGTACGCTCAAATGTCCTGTAATCCGGCTATGGGGGGTATTGCAAAAGGTCAAATTGTTCGTGAGATTGATGCGCTGGGAGGTTTCTCAGGCATTGTTACAGACCAGTCAAGTATCCAATTTAGAATGTTGAATCAATCAAAAGGGCCTGCAATGTGGAGTCCGAGAGCACAATGCGATCGGTTTAGGTTTACAGAGACTTGGCGGAATATACTTGAAAGTACTGATAATTTGGATCTTTGGCAAGATGCTGTTGTGTCACTACACATTACTGAAAATGTAATTATAGGTGTGAGAACGAAAATAGGCGTGGATATATTTTCTAAATCGGTGGTTTTAACAAATGGTACTTTTCTTAATGGTTTAATGCACATTGGAAAATCTAAAATGGAGGGTGGACGGATTGGAGAAAATGCTTCTTACCATCTTTCAGACCAGTTGCTCTCTATCGGGTTTCGGACTGGCAGACTCAAAACTGGAACTCCTGTACGAATTGATGGACGAAGCATCGATTTTGAAAAGTTACAGGAACAAAAGGGTGATGAAAATATTCAAAAATTTTCTTTTCTTCCCAATATTACATCTGAATTATCGCAAAAGAGTTGTTGGATTACCTATACGAATGAAGCTGTTCATTCTGTTTTGGAGGAAGGATTTGCCGATTCGCCTATGTATAATGGAACTATAATTGGAGCAGGTCCACGCTATTGTCCAAGCATTGAATCAAAGATTGTGACTTTTGCTGAGCGGACTTCTCACCAATTATTTTTAGAACCTGAAGGTGCAACTACAATTGAGTATTATTTGAATGGATTCTCTTCATCCTTGCCATGGGATGTTCAATTACGTGCTTTGAAGTTAGTACCTGGACTTGAGAATGTAAAGATTTTTAGACCTGGTTATGCAATCGAATACGATTATTTTGACCCTACACAATTGAGCCATTCATTAGAAACTAAATTAGTTAAAAATCTGTTTTTTGCAGGTCAGATTAACGGAACGACAGGTTATGAAGAAGCAGCTGCGCAAGGATTGGTGGCAGGGATTAATGCGCATCAAATTGTTCACAATCTGGAGCCGTTCGTTTTAAAAAGGGATGAAGCCTATATTGGTGTTTTAGTAGACGATTTGGTTACTAAAGGTGTTGACGAGCCTTATAGGATGTTTACTTCAAGGGCGGAATATAGGATTTTATTGAGGCAAGATAATGCAGATTTTAGATTAACAAAGAAATCGTTTGATATAGGCTTAGCCAGCAAGGAACGTCTTGATCTCTTATTAGATAAGAAGGCTGCGGTAGATAGTATCATTACATTTGTTTCGGAGCTTTCCATAAAGCCCAAATTTGTGGACCATATCTTGATGCAAAAGGGCTCTTCAGCCTTGAAACAAGGTGTCAAACTAATTGATATTATTCAAAGACCTCAGATTTCAATATTCGATTTATTGGAGGATATTTCTCCGTTTAAAACTTTTTTGTTCGCTTTTCCTGAAGAACGATTAAAGGAGTTTTTGGAGTCTGCAGAAATTGCAATTAAATACTCTGGTTATATTGAGCGTGAGAAATTGGTGGCAGATAAGTATCGGAGATTAGAAAATATTTCCATAACCGGGAGGTTTGATTTTGGATCGTTATTAACTATTAGTACTGAAGCGAGACAAAAGCTCACAGAAATTCAACCGGATACTATTGGTCAGGCTAGCCGAATTTCGGGAGTTAGTCCTTCTGATATAAATGTTTTACTTGTATTGTTAGGTAGATAATGTTCCACGTGGAACTTTAAAAAATTAATATGGATCTTAAAAGTTTTGTGCGAACTATCGAGAATTATCCGATTGAGGGAATTAGTTTTAAGGATATTACAACGCTGTTAAAAGAACCGGTAGCCTTTAGAAATGTAGTAGATCAGATATCAAATCATTACAAAGATAAAGGAATTACTAAAATTGTGTCGCTTGAATCGCGGGGTTTTATTGTAGGTGGGGCAGTTGCTTATTGTATTAATGCCGGTTTTGTGCCTATCAGGAAAAAGGGAAAATTACCATCTGAAGTTCTTAATCAATCGTACGAACTCGAATATGGCGTGGACTCTATTGAAATTCATACAGATGCCTTAGATGAAAACGATATTGTATTAATTCATGATGATTTATTGGCAACTGGTGGTACTGCGCTTGCAGCGCTTAATCTTGTGAAACAGTTAAATGTTAAAAAGATTTACTTCTCTTTCATTTGTGATCTGACTTTTATTAAAACAGAAAAGAAGGAAGAATTGGCTAATTATGATACTCATTCTGTAATCCTTTATTAGTATAATAAATTAAGCTCTCCTGATGGTGTTGAAAAATGCTGACTATCTGAAATTACTGGTTTCTGCTCTTCCAAATCAGCCTGGTATATATCAATATTTTGATTCGACGGGTAAAATCATCTATGTTGGGAAAGCAAAAAATCTTAAGAATAGAGTTTCTTCATATTTCAGTAAGAGCCAGCATAACCGAAAAACTGAATTGCTGGTAAGGAATATCGTAGAGATAAAACATATGGTTGTTGAAACGGAGCAAGATGCATTGCTTTTGGAGAACAATCTCATTAAGAAATATCAACCTCGCTATAACATCAGACTGAAGGATGATAAAACGTATCCGTGGATTATTATAAAGAACGAAGAATTTCCAAGAGTTTTTCAAACGCGAACCGTCATTCGCGACGGGTCGGCATACTTCGGACCATATACTTCCATTTTAACTGTTCGTACTTTACTCGAGTTTTTTCGTAAGATTTTTAAATTGCGTTATTGTAAACTGAAATTATCTGAAGATAATATTAGTCAGGGGAAATTTAAAGTTTGTCTTGAATACCATATTGGAAATTGCCTTGCACCATGTATTGGAAAATTGGAGCATGAGCAATACATGAAAAATATTGATCAAATCAAGGAGATATTAAAGGGAAACATATCAGGAGTGATTAAATACCTTAAAGATTTAATGCGTCAATTTGCTTCTGAAATGAAATTTGAAGAGGCTGCTATTGTAAAGGAGAAACTTGATTTACTTGAAAAATTTCAATCTCGTTCCACAGTGGTAAGTAATACGATAAGTGATGTCGATGTATTTACTATTGATGAAGATGAATCTTTTGCATACGTAAATTATCTAAAAATTATCAGGGGTGCAATTATGCAGACTTATACCCTCGAGCTTAAAAAAGTTCTGGAAGAAACACCATCAGAACTTCTGGAACTGGCTATCGTTGAAATCAGGCAGAAAATATTTAGCAACGCTAAAGAGATTTTAGTTCCTATAAAATTAGATATTGAATTTGAAGGAGTGAAATTTAAAATACCCCAACAGGGAGATAAAAAAAAGCTTCTGGAATTATCTGAAAGGAATGCGAAGTATTACCGGTTGGAAAAACTAAAACACCAAATTGTACCAAAGACTGAACGAAATGAGATACGAATTTTGGAAACAATGCAAAAGGATTTGCAATTAAAAGCTCAGCCTGTTCATATCGAATGTTTCGACAATAGTAATCTTCAGGGAACGAATCCGGTTTCATCGTGTGTGGTTTTTAAAAATACAAGACCTTCAAAAAAGGATTACCGCCATTTCAATGTTAAAAGTGTTGTTGGACCTGATGATTTTGCTTCAATGGAAGAAGTTGTTTACCGAAGATACAAGCGACTATTGGATGAAGAGACTTCCTTGCCGCAATTAATTGTTGTGGATGGTGGAAAAGGTCAGTTGGGTGCAGCATTGAATGCATTGGAAAAACTGAACCTCCGGGGACAAATCGCAATTATCGGAATAGCAAAGCGATTGGAGGAAATTTACTTCCCGGGCGATTCGGTTCCTCTATATCTCGATAAGAATTCGGAAACCTTAAAAATAATTCAGCAACTTCGGGATGAAGCTCACCGGTTTGGAATAACTTTTCATCGTAACAAACGATCTGGTGAATTTATTAAATCTGAGCTTGAAAGTATTCCTGGAATAGGAGAGAAGACTATAACCGCACTTTTGAACCGATTTAAGAGTGTTGAGAATCTAAAAAATCAAGGTATGCAATCCGTGGCGGATGAAATAGGCAATTCTAAAGCACATATAATTTTCGATTTTTATAAACTAACTTATTGAAATATAATAAAATAGGTGGTTGTTTAGTAGTGCTTTTTGGATGTGTTTTTCAGACTAATGTAGGTCAATTTCGGTATTTTTCTTCTCCTTCAAGCAAACCGAGGTATGAATTATATCTGCTTTGAGCAATTACTCCTTCATCAACAGATTTTTTTACTGCACATTGCGGTTCATGTGTATGGGTGCAATTATAATATTGACATTGGTCCAACAATTTAAAAATTTCAGGAAAGTAGTGCGAGATTTCCTCCTTCTCCATTTCAAGAACTCCAAAACCTTTTATTCCGGGAGTATCAATAATGTAACCGCCAAAATCAAGTTCGTACATTTCTGAATTGGTAGTGGTATGTTTCCCCGAAAAGTGCGCTTCTGAAATTTCCCCGGTTTTTACTTTCATATCTGGTTGTACCGAATTTATGATGGTGGATTTTCCAACACCTGAATGCCCGGAAAAAACATTGGTTTTATTCGTCATCCAATTTTTCAAAACATCCAGTCCAAAGTTATTTTTGGCAGAAATCCTCAAACAGCGATAGCCAATATTTTCGTAAATATGAATTAGTGAATTCATGCTTTCCAATTGTTGATCGTTATACAAATCAATTTTATTGAAAAGAATGTGGCATGGTATCTGGTAGGCTTCTGCAGAAACTAAAAAACGATCGATGAATGTGGTGGTAGTTTCAGGATATTTTACGGTTACAATCAGAAAGGCCTGGTCGATATTTGATGCAATGATATGTGATTCTTTCGAGAGGTTGGGCGATTTCCGAATGATGTAATTGGTACGAGGTAAGATTTTGGAAATAAGTCCAACCTTTTGACTATCATTAGAATTATCTTCGTTTGACTCGGTCATTTCAACGTGATCCCCAACGGCTATCGGATTCGTACTTCTTATACCTTTTAGTCGTAAATTTCCTTTAATCCTGCTTTCCACCAGCATACCTTCCTCGGTTTTTACGGTATACCAGCTTCCTGTTGATTTAATAACAATACCTTTTTTCAATGGATATTTCTGCTTTAATTTAATTCGTTATACTTTAGCAAACTGTTTATTGCAAACCAAAAGTAACAAAAATTGTGAAAAGGATTTTAAGCTATAACGTTAATGGAATCAGATCTGCCATTAGCAAAGGATTACTCGGTTTTTTGACTGAAGTTAATCCTGATATTGTTTGTGTACAGGAAACAAAAGCTCAGCCTGGACAAATGAGTGAACAGGATTTTGAAGCGATGGGTTATCATTGCAATGCATTTTCTGCTGTTAAAAAGGGGTATAGCGGAGTGGCAATTTTTAGTAAAGAAAAGCCTGATTTAGTGGTTCATGGAATTCAGAATGAAAGATATGATGTGGAAGGTCGGGTGATCAGGGCAGATTTTGGTGATGTTTCGGTTATTAGTGCATATTTTCCGTCAGGAACCACAGGCGAAATAAGGCAATCAGTTAAAATGGATTTTCTATCCGACTTCCATTTCTACCTGAATGAATTAAGAAAAACTCGTCCAAACCTTATTATTTCCGGAGATTACAACATTTGCAGGCTTTGGATAGATATTCATAATCCAGCACAACAACAAGGCACTTCAGGTTTTTTACCCGAAGAACGCGAATGGTTTGCCCAGTTTGTGGCTGACGGATATGTGGATAGCTTTAGAGAAATCAATCAGGAAAAGCATGAGTATTCGTGGTGGAGTTACCGTGCCGGAGCCAGACAGAATAACAAAGGCTGGCGAATCGATTACCATATGGTTACCGATGAATTGAAAGGTAAAATATTGGATGCCAGAATTTTACCTGACATCATTCATTCGGATCATTGCCCGGTCCTGGTTGAAATGGATTTCTAATCTGTTACTATTCCCAGTCCAGAATAATCTTTCCGCAATTACCTTCTTCCATAATGGTGAAAGCTTCCTGGTAATTGTCTGCAGGGAAACGATGTGTGATGACTGGACTTATGTTTAATCCATGTGAAAGCATCATTTCCATCTGGTACCAGGTTTCATACATCTCACGGCCATATATACCTTTGATAGTCAAACCTTTAAAGATAAGTTTACTCCAGTTTATTTGTGTTGATGAAGGTAATAATCCAAGCAATGAAACTTTTCCTCCGTTATACATGTTTTCAACCATATCATTAAAGGCTGCTCCCGATCCGCTACATTCGAGTCCAATATCAAAGCCACCAACCATACCAAGTGATTTCATGGCATCCCTGACACTTTCCTGACGAGGATCAATAACTTTAGTTGCACCCATTTTCATGGCCAAATTCCGGCGATATTCGCTCAAATCAGTACCAACGATATACCTTGCTCCGGCAAATTTACAAACTGCCGTAGCCATTGCACCAATTGGTCCGCCAATTCCTGTGATCAGAACATCCTCGCCAAGCAGCGGAAACGATAAAGCAGTATGCGTGGCATTGCCCAATGGATCCATGACCGACATCAATTCATCAGAAATGCGGTCATCAACTTTCAGCACGTTGGAGGCCGGAACCGAAACATATTCAGCAAATCCACCATCACGGTTAACGCCGATTCCAACCGTGTGATCACAAATATGCTGACGGCCTCGCCGGCAGTTTCTGCAAAATCCGCATGAAATATGTCCTTCAACCGTAACACGTTCTCCAATATGAACCCTTGAAACTTCGGATCCTCTTTCGACTACAATTCCCATGTATTCGTGTCCAATAACCAGGGGCGTTTTTATCGTATTTTGGGCCCATTCGTCCCACTTGTAAATGTGGAGATCTGTTCCACAAATAGCTGATAATTTGATTTTTATCAATACATCGTTTGGACCTATGACAGGCATTGGCACATCTGCCATCCAAATTCCCTTTTCCGGTTTGATTTTAACTATTGCTTTCATCCTGGTTATTTATTGGATAAGTAGTGTGCAATATTAAGTCGTTCAGGCATTAAAACAAAGAATGAAAATCATGTTTGATTCTTTATTCTTTGTCCTTTTGTAAATACAAAAGCTACAGAAATACCTATTTTCTGTAGCTTTTATGAGTTTTTAGAAAGTCCTGAAGTTTATTTCTCTATTTGCCAGATCGATTTCATCGGGTATATTTCAAGTTTTTCTACCAGAAGTTCACCGCCGGTATTAAACAAATAGATGCCATTGGCATTTTCATTTGGAATAAAGCACGAGCTCATGACGGCACTACCATCGTTGGCAAAAATTTCAATCGAACTTCGGTCGAGTAATATCTCAAGTTTCAAAGTTCCGTCAATTGGCTCTACGATGACAGAATTCCCTAAGCAGGTAAGTGTTTTGGATTTAACGTTGTACATAATTTCAGTACCATTGTTCTTTTTGTCTAAGCGAACAACAAATCCAAAAGTATCAACAGTTTTTATTTTAAAACTTCCAATGATGTGCATGCAGTCATTGTCAACTTTATGAGTAAGATTTTTATTTATGCCAGGAATGAGGTTTTTGTTTTCCCAAACTTCGCCTTTGCCGTGCAGAAGCTCAATTTCCTTGACGGGTTTCCGTATTAGCCGGATTCCATCTGTAAACTTTTTTAGAGAAAGGACACAGGGGAATGTCATTTGTCCGTTAAAGGGCATTTTTGGATATTCTCCACCTTTCATCCAGGCAATCTGAATAGTTCTTCCATCGGCTTCAGGAATATTGCTCCAGGTTTGGGTCGCATAATAATTTAAACCCAAATCTCCTGGCAACTTCGGTGATTCAGTAACAAATTTTTCACCATTAAAAGTGCCAATAAGATAGCTGCCATCTCCGTTGAACAGTACCCATTTTTTATCATCAGCCCGCCGGTTTACAGGAAGTTCAACTAAATCGGGGCATTCGAAAAATCCCGGAAGATGACTTTTATATTCCCAGTCTATCAGGTTTTTAGACGTATAAAACGAAATTCCTTTCTGTTTTTCATCATTGTCTGGTTTACGGTACAAAACCATGACGAATTGCTTATTTGCTTCATGCCAGATCACTTTTGGATCGCGGGCATCATCTGTTTCATTGAAAGCAATGATTGGATTCTTTTCATATTTGGTCCAGGTTCTTCCTTTATCGTTGCTGTATGCTAATCGTTGTCCGCATTTTTGACTGGTATAGAATAACAGTATCGTTTTTTCATCACCTTTTTGAAGTCCGGTCACATTATTTTCATCCACCAAACCACTACCTGAGAATTCGGTGCAAACTTCTTTGTCTTTCGAATCATTATCTGGAAAAAGTGCAATTGGCAATTGCTCCCAATGCACCAGATCTGTACTTATGGCGTGCCCCCAATGCATATAGCCCCATTCGTTTCCAAATGGATTGTATTGATAGAAAAGATGGTATTCTCCTTTGTAGAAAACCAGGCCATTCGGATCGTTTTGCCAGTTTATTTCCGGAGAAAAATGAAACTGGGGACGATACAATTCATTATAAATTTTTACCGGTTTAGCTGCAGTTGCACTAAATGCTGAAATAAAAAAAAGGATTAACAGAATAGGAAACTTCATAGCTTAATTGTTAATGACAAAGTAGTTCGGGCAAATATAGATTAAATATAGATTAATAAATGTTAAAAATTTAGCTACGTTTGAATTCGGATTAGCGCGAAAATGCTGGATTTTATGAAATTTATTGCCTGACAATTCAAAACGACTCAGAAATATATTTCATTATATTTCGTTGAAAATTTTGCACATCAATAGTTTCTAAAATGAGAGTAAAAATAGTGTTGATTTTGTTTCTGATGTCAGTGGGGATGAGTTATGGACAGGAAACATGGAAGACTCAAGGAATAAAGTTACCTCCAACCGTTTGTTATGCGTCCAAAGAATCACATCAATCTTACGTGCATCCACCAATTGAATATCTTAATAAATTGAAAGCTGCGTCCTTAAAAAGTGCTTCAATTGTAGTGACTTATGTAGGTTTTCCAGCCAAGGCTCAGGAAGCTTTTCAGTTTGCTGTTGATGTTTGGCAATCGTTGATTGATTCTCCGGTTCCAATTCATATGACTGCCACCTGGCAAAGTTTAGGATTGGGAAGTGGTATTTTGGGTCAATGCAGTCCTTCCGATTATTATAAAAATTTCAATTCAACGGAGGTCTGGAACAGCTATTATCCGGTTGCTTTAGTCGAAAAGATGCTCGGTGAAGAGGTTAATGGAGCGGATAAACCCGATATTAATGCTTCATTTAATAAAGACTTTCCAAATTGGTATTTTGGTATTGATGGTAAAACACCCGCCGACAAATATGATTTTGCCTCGGTTGTGCTTCATGAGTTGACCCACGGTTTGGGGTTTGTAGGAAAGTTTTATTCCAGTAGCGGCAAAGGAGGATACGGCGATACAGATAGTTTCGGAGCAGTTTTTGATCAGTCAGTCGAAAATAAAGCAGGAGACAGACTGGTTAATACCGCCTTGTTTGTTAATCCTTCAATCAAGTTGAATCAGAATTTGACTTCGAATTGGCTTGCCTTCGATACACATTTAATTTCCGGCAGTTTGCCCAGACTGTATGCTCCAACTGTATGGGACGGTGGTTCAAGTATCTATCATCTGGACGAATCAACTTATCCGGCCGGAGATGCAAACTCATTAATGACCCCTTTTAGCGGCATGGGTGAAGCCATTCATAATCCGGGTCAAACCACACTTTCTATCATGTATCAAATTGGTTGGAAGACAGTTTCGATCAACCACACACCCCTGAAAGACGTCGAATTTGTAAGCAGTCCAATCAGTTTTGATGCCAAAATTACAAGCGATTATGGCCTTGATTTATCCAAATTGTATTTGGTATATTCAACAGATAAATTTGTAAAAAAAGATTCAGTACTTTTAAAAGCTACAACTGTTGCAGACGTTTACAATGCCAAATTGAACCTGACCAAAGCAGGTGAGACCGAGTATTTCTTTTCTGCAAACGATGTGAAGAGCAACAGATATGTATATCCGTCAGGCTCACCCACCAACTTTCTCAGCTTTAAAATTGGAGTCGACAAGCAAGCTCCGGTCATTGTTTATCAGCCACTTAAATACCTGATGGCCACTGATCTGAATTCTAAAATTACTGCTCATGTAACCGATAACATAGCCGTTCAATCAGTTAATCTTGAATATTTTGTGAATGGAGGAATATTAAAGAGTCTGGTTATGAACAATGATTCCAATGATGTTTATTCCGTAGATCTTTTTTTTCCAGCCGGATCGGTAAAGGATGGTGATTTGGTAAGTTACCGGATTGTTGCGGTTGATGCATCTTCACAGAATAATATCGGGCGCTTGCCTCTTTCGGGTTATTACACGTTCAGAATATTGCAAATCCAAAATCCGGTTGATTATTATGTCAATGATTTCAGTAAGGATACATTGGATTTTATAAGCTCAACATTCAGAATGTATACCGTACCGGGATTCGACAGTCCGGCATTGAATTCGCAGCATCCATATCTAAGTCCCGATGCTGATAACTCAGAGTTTAATTTCACCTCCCTTTTAAAATACCCAATCATTATCAAATCCGGGGGAAAGATGAGATTTGATGAGATAGTATTGGTTGAACCCGGTGAAGCAGGCGTAAAATTTGGTGACCCGAATTTTTATGATTACGTTATTGTGGAAGGTTCTACAGACTACGGAAACACTTGGAAACCTTTGCTTGACGGGTATGACAGCAATCTTCAAAATTCATGGGCAACTCTTTTTAACAGCGCCATGACCGGCCAAAACAGTACTGCGGTGCCGACAAAAAATTTGTTTGTGAATCATGAAATCGATCTTGTGGCCAATGGCAATTTCAAGGTTGGCGATACCATTCAGATCAGGTTCCGGTTGTTTTCTGATCCCTATTCGCATGGTTGGGGCTGGATCATCGATAATCTGAAAATTCAGGATTTTGGAACTGCTGTTAATCCCGCATTATTGTCTTCCGGAGAGGTAAATTACTACCCGAATCCGGCAACCGAACAAGTAAATTTGCAAGTTCAGGCTCAAAAGAAAATACACAAATTGCTCCTGAAGGCCTATAACTTGTCCGGAAAAATAGTTTACAACCAATCATTTCCGGTAGAATCAAACGTGTTTGAAACAGCGATTGACGTGAGAAATTTCATTCCAGGCCTATATTTATTTACGCTTGAACCTGAAAACGGACAGGTAATTACACGGAAAATACTAATACAGTAAGCGTTGATTAAATAAAAACTCTATATTTGCCAACATATTGAAAGCAAAATGAAACGCACAAGCAACAACAGGTTTTTTTATTGGTTTTATTACTTCTGTTCTCCAATTGGGATCGGCTGGTAATGTCTTGTTGTTATAAAAAGATATTTTACAAAAGGGTCCCGTGCATAACGAGGCCCTTTTTTTTAAGCCCCTTCGCGTTTCCCCCGCAGGGGGAGAGCTTTAGGAGGTAATTTGCGATTGAGAATATGAATCATTTATGACAAAGCATTTTTAAGCCTCCCACTTTGGGGGAGGTTTGGAGGGGGCTTTTAATATCAAGAACTATGAAACTTACAGTAATTGGCTTGGGACTGATTGGTGGTTCGATAGCCAAGGATCTTCGGAAAGCAGGTTTTGCAACTAAAATTACAGGCGTTGATTCGAATCCTGAGAATGCTCAGGAAGCGCTTCGGTTAGGAATAGTTGACCGGATTGAGCCACTTGAAACCGCCGTTTCGAATGCGGATATGGTCATCATTGCCATTCCGGTTGACAAGGTATTGCAAACATTGACTCATGTACTTGATCAGATTTCTGACCAAACCACTGTGATTGATGTGGGTTCAACCAAAAAGGCAATTTCCGAAGCGGTTGAAAATCATCCGAAACGGAGAAATTACATTCCGGCTCACCCCATGGCAGGTACCGAAAATTCCGGACCTGCTGCGGCTTTGGAAGGATTATTCGATGGTAGAATCAATATTATTTGCGATCACGAAAAGTGTGGTCCTCAGCACCTGGCCCTGGCAGAAAAAATGTTTCAGGTTCTTGGAATGGATCTTGCCTACATGACCGCCGACGTTCAGGACCACAGCACTGGATTTATCTCACATTTGCCCCACGCTGCTGCTTTTGCCCTTGCCAATGCAGTGCTCGACAAGGAAGATCGTGAAATAATATTCGATCTGGCAAGTGGCGGATTCAACTCGACCGTTCGTTTGGCCAAGAGTTCTCCTGAAATGTGGGGACCCATTTTTCAACAAAACAAGGAATACGTTGTTGAATCGCTGGAAGTATATATCAAACACCTGAAAGCTTTCAAAAAAAGTATAGAATCCGATCCTGAACAAATGATGGCACTGATGAAAAATGCCAACCGTATTCGCGGAATTTTGAGCGGAGAAAACGATTCGCTCGTAAAAAATGAAAAGACAATAGTTAAACTTTATATCAAATAATTATGGCATTAGAATTAGAAATTAATCCGATAAAGCACTGGTTGCCGCAAATAAACAATCCGCTGATCATAGCAGGTCCATGCAGCCTCGAGACCGAGGAACAGGCCATGGACACCGCCCGTCAGCTGGCAAAAGATCACCGGGTATTTGTATATCGTGGTGGCGTTTGGAAACCACGAACACGTCCGGGAAGTTTCGAGGGAATCGGAAGCATCGGCCTGAAATGGCTGCAAATGGTTCGTGAAGAAACCGGAATGCCGGTTGGTACCGAAGTGGCGAATGCACAACATGCCGAAGAAGCCCTGAAAGCCGGTTTGGATGTTTTGTGGATCGGAGCGCGGTCAACTGCAAGTCCTTTTGTTGTGCAGGAAATTGCCGATGTGGTGAAGGGAACCGATGCCGTGGTAATGGTAAAAAATCCCGTCAATCCCGATGTTCAACTTTGGGTTGGAGCTTTTGAGCGGCTCAGTCAGGCCGGAATCAAGAATATGGTGGCTATTCACCGAGGTTTTACGCCATTCCGTCAAACAGAGTACCGCAATTACCCCAATTGGAAAACGGTGATCGAATTGCGACGTTTGATGCCGAATCTGCCAATTATCTGCGATCCAAGTCATATTGGTGGAAAAAGGGAATATCTGTTCGACATTTCGCAGAAAGCCTTTGATATGGGCATGGAAGGGCTGATGATCGAATCGCACCGCGACCCATCGTGTGCGTTGAGCGATAAGGAACAGCAACTCACCCCGACCGATCTGGCTCTTTTGCTTGATCGTTTGGTTATCCGAACGGTGACTACCGACAACAAGCAATTCGAAAATCAGTTGGAATTGCTTCGAAACCGCATTGATGCCGCTGATACCGAATTGCTCGAAACTTTATCAACGCGCATGGAAATTGTACGGCAAATTGGTCAGTACAAAAAAGATAACAATGTTACCGCATTTCAGGTTGGCCGTTTTGCCGAACTGATGGAAAAACGCATGAAATTGGGTGAAAGCCTGAATCTGGACCGGAATTTTGTTCAGATGTTGTTTCAACACATCCATGAAGATTCGGTTCGGATGCAAACCGAGATAATGGATAAATAAAAAATCAAATGTTCGCTTTGCTGCTCACTGTGTAGCGAAGCGTATCGAAGAAAGCCGGTTGGGATTGAATTCCTGACCGGCTTTTTCGTTTTCAATGGGCTTATAGAATAAAGATGGTCAGCGTTTTATGTTAATTTGTACAGGATGCTAATGCATAGGACACCAAATATTTAGCAAAATGTTTGCTCATTAATTTTGTATTTCATATTTTTGAAAGGCGCACTGAAAAGCGCACAAGTTTGGAAAAAAACCACTCCTAACCCGCACCAACAATTCTCAAAATATTGTAATACCATTAAAATGGCATTTCAGCTATTGTCGTGTTAACTTGATATTGTAAAGAGTCAGTCACCCTGAATTTATTTCAGGGTTTCAACTTTTTTAGGGATGCCGAAACAAGCCTTCGAGGTGAGCTCAGTCGAACGTTCGGCAAGATGCTCCTTTAAAAGATCACTAACACACTATTAAGAAATACACACAATTGACTGTTATTTCTAATGCAATTAAGAAATCATTTTTAAAATTCTGCCATGAAAAAAATTAAAAACACATTTGAAAAATTTCCCGAATGGGTAATAGAAAAATGGCAGAACATCGCCGATTTGCTGGCCGAAACGATTGGTATTCCGGCGGCTTTAATCATGAAGACAGAAAATGAATTTATGGAAGTTTTCATTTCAAGCCATTCCGAAAATAATCCATATCAAGTTGGCTCGAAGGAAAAACGGTATGGTCTGTATTGCGAAAACGTCATAAAAACTCAGAATAAATTATCGGTTCCCAATGCAACCAAAGACAAAGTTTGGAACAAAAACCCGGATATAAAACTTGGCATGATTTCTTATCTGGGGTTTCCACTCAATTTTCCGGATAATCAACCTTTTGGTACACTTTGCATTCTGGATAATAAAGAAAGGCAGTTCACTTTACTGAATGAAAAACTAATCCAACAATTTAAGAATGTAATCGAATTGGATTTGGCATTATTGCAATCATTTGAACTTAAAACAAGCGAGTTGGCTGCAAATGTCGTAAACGAAATCGCTAAACTCAAGCAGGTTGAGAAAATATTGCAAGAAAACGATAAGCGAAATCTCCATTTGATAGGAAATCTTGAAGCAGGAATTGTTGTCCATGCTCCCGATACTTCTGTTATTATGAATAATTCCCGGGCATCTGAATTATTTGGGTTAAGCGATTTTCAGATGAAAGGCAAAGTTGCCAATGATCCGGCATGGAAATTTGTATTTGAAAATTACACTGCTGTACCATACGATCAGTATCCCGTTAACAGAATTGTAAAGAGTAAAAAACCTTTTCGAAATCAAGTTTATGGAATTAATCAACCCGATAAAAGTGATATTGTTTGGTTAATGGTCAATGGTTTTCCGGAGTTGAATAGTAAGGGCAACATAACCGAAATAGTAATCAGTTTTATTGATATTACACAGCGTAAGCAAGCAGAGGATAAGCATCGGCTTAAAAACTTTGTTTTCGATGCTTCCATTGCCGCAAATAGTATCGCCGACATGAACGGAATCATCACTGAGGCCAACGATTCATTCCTCCGGGTCTGGGGTTATCAGAGCAAGAATGAGGTCATTGGTAAGGAAATAGCATTTTTCATAGATGACCCTGATGCCGCGGAGACAATTATAACTGCACTCAATAATACCGGAGACTGGGAGGGGGATTACACAGCCAGAAAAAAGAACGGCTCAACATTTGTAGCTCATGGACTTGCAACTGTTGTAAAAGATGTCACTGGAAAAACAATAGCATACCAATCAGCAGTCGTCGACATTACCGATAGCAAGAAGAGTGAAGCCGAACTCGAGGAGAGCAGGGAGAAGTACAGGGGATTATCCGAAGCGGCATTTGAATCTATTTTCATTTCTGAAAAAGGCATTTGTATTGATCAAAATAAATCTGCTGAAAATATGTTTGGGTATACCTCAGAAGAGGCGATTGGCAAATACGGTACCGAATGGATTGCTTCACAGGATAGGGAAATGGTGATGCAACATATGCTTGAAGGTCTTGAAGAACCCTATGAAGGAATGGCATTAAAAAAAGATGGTACTACATTCCCATGCATTTTGCAGGGGAAGATGATGCATTATAAAGGAAGAACCGTGAGGGTTACTTCATTAACTGATAACACCCATCGCAAGCAAGCAGAAGAAAACCTAAAGGAAAGTGAACTGAGGTATCGAAACTTGTTTGACCATGCGAACGAAGGACTCATCCTGTTAACCATGGATGGGAAAATAGCTGAACTCAACCAATCCTTTGCGCAAATGCATGGCTACACGGTAGATGAGATGAAGAACATGGATATTAAAGATCTGGATGTTCTCCGGGAAGCCACATTCGACAGTCGTGAAGAAATTATGCAACGCATATTAGCCGGCGAGGTTGTTCGTTTCGAGGTGGAACATTACCATAAAGACGGACACAGCTTTTTTATGAACGATACCGTAAGTTTAATAACCATTTCCGGCCAACAGTATTTTCTTGCATTCCATCAGGATATCACTGAGCATAAGCGGGCAGAAGAAGAACTGCGAAATAGCGAAAATAATTACAAAACACTTTTTAATGAAAACACGGATGGCATAACGATATTTAGCATTAGAGGGGATGAAGTGGCCCCTGTAATTGTAGACATGAATGAAAATGCCGCTTCTATGCTGGGCTATTCTTGGGAGGAAATGATAAAAATGGATCCAGGCAAACTTGAGATCGATATCACGCGGGAAAAGATGGAAAAGCGTGTTGAAGAGCTAAAAACCAAAGGTTTTTTAAATTATGAAACTACCCTTCAGCATAAAAACGGGAATAAAATCATTGTTGAAATAAAAACGCTGGTAATAAATTATGCGAATCAACCAGCTGTAATGAATATTGCAAGAGACATAACAAAGCGCAAAGAGATTGAACAGGAACTCATCACCGCGAAAGAAAATGCCGAAGAAAGTGAAAAGAAATACCGGCAAATTTTTGACAATACATTCGATATTATGTCTATTTACGAAGTTACGGAAGATGGACGATTCAAAGTGATTACGTTCAATCCAGCGGAAGAAAAACTAATTGGCAGTCTTGAAAACTATCAAAACAGATACATTGATGAATGCATTCCGCCTGAATTGTACAATGAATTCAAACCACACTATGATCGATGCATTCAAGAAGAAAAATTGATTGTATATGAGGAAGATATATCTTTTCAGGATATTCATAAAACTTTTTACACACAGCTGATACCGCTTAAAAACAACGAAGGAAGAGTACACCGGATTATTGTTATTTCGCGCGATATAACGGATGTTAAACTTCTGAGTACTCAATTGACCCATCAAAATGAAGAACTAAAATTGCTCAACATCGATTTAACCGTTTCCAAAGAAAAAGCCGAAGAAAGCGATAAGTTGAAAACTGCATTTCTCTCCAATATGGCGCATGAAATAAGAACCCCAATGAACGGCATTTTAGGCTTTTCTGAATTACTGCAAGAGCCAGGACTTTCGGATGATCGGCAGCAAGAGTATCTCAAAATCATTGAGAAAAGCGGAAAACGAATGCTTAATATCATCGATGAGATTGTTGAAATTTCAAAAATAGAAGCTGGCGTAATGCCAATCGAAATTAAGGATACTGTTATAAACGAGAAAATTGAATTCATTTATGAGCTTTTGAAGCCTGAAGCTGAAGCCAGGGGTTTGAAGCTTTCCGTTGGAAACACTTTGCCACAAAAAGCAGCAACTATTAAATCGGACGGTCAGAAGATCTATTCCATTTTGAGCAACCTCGTGAAAAATGCCATTAAATACACCGATAAAGGTTCAGTAGAATTCGGTTATGATGTTGTAGAGACAGGACACGGCTTGTCTCTGCAGTTTTATGTGAAAGATACCGGTATCGGGATTCCAAAAGACAGGCAGGAAGCCATATTTGAACGTTTTATTCAGGCTGACATTATCGATATACAAGCACGCCAGGGTGCAGGCCTGGGTTTAAGTATTGCAAAGGCCTATGTGGAACTGCTTGGTGGTAAAATTCGGGTAGAAAGCGAAGAAGGCATTGGCTCAACATTCTATTTCACATTACCTTATATTTTTGAAACTGAAAGAAAGAATGTTGATAAAACTGATTGGTCATCAGATATAGCAAATAATATTTCGGAAAAATTGAAAATATTAATTGCCGAAGACGATAAAACATCGGAGTTGCTGTTAGGCATATCTGTTGAAAAGTTTAGCCAAGAAATATTAAAAGCAAGGACAGGAATTGAAGCCGTTGAAATTTGCCGCAATAACCCTGACATTGATTTAATCCTGATGGATATTCAAATGCCTGTTTTGGATGGGTATAAAGCAACCCATCAAATCCGCCAATTCAACAAGAATGTTGTCATTATAGCGCAAACATCATTTGGGCTATCGGGCGACAGGGAAAAGTCAATTGCAGCAGGGTGCGACGATTATATTGCAAAACCAGTTAGAAGAGCCGATTTACTGGCATTGATTCAAAAGTATTTCATGAAATAATGCGGTGTAAACTGATAATTAAACAACAGAATAGTGCAGTCCTCCTGTGCATATTACTTTTTGACAAATTTTCTGTGGCTGAATAGTTGCATTGAAAGAAGCAATATACAATAGTAAAATTGAATCAAAAATGAATCTTGACAAACCCAACACCATTGATGAATACATTTCTGCCTTTCCGAAGGAAACACAGGAACTTTTGGAGCAGGTTCGTGGCACTATCAGACAAGCTGCACCGGAAGCAGTGGAATGTATAAGTTATGGAATGCCTGCATTTAAATTTCACGGAATCCTGGTCTATTTTGCAGGATATCAAAATCATATTGGATTCTATCCAACCGGATCGGGCATTGTGGCATTTCAGAAAGAAATATCCGGGTTTAAAAACTCAAAGGGTACCGTTCAATTTCCTTTAAACAAACCGCTGCCATTCGATTTGATCAGCCAAATGGTGCTGTTCAGGGTAAAGGAAAATCTGCTCAAAGTCAACCCGAAAAAGAAATAACCCTTCCGTCGAGATCCCAAGATTGCTTGCCATTTGACATTCAAAGAAGGATTGAGCTCTTTGAAAATAAAAAACCGCTTTCCCGTAGAAAAGCGGTTTCGATTTATAGAGAGTAAGCAACCGATCCGTCCCGAGTCCTCGGGATGGCACTGAGGCTTACGAAAACCGCACCAACAGTAGTTGGCAGGGTTATAACAGCCCCTCCTAACCTCCCCAAAGGGGAGGAATTTGGGAATATCGTTGGATAAATTCACTACACATTCATAGAAGGAGTCCAATTCTCCCCCTTCGGGGGAGTTAGAGGGGCTTCTTTTATTTGATCTCCGACCCGTTTTTAACCTGCGAAACCGGCGACACAAACTTCAGGGAACCATCGGCATCCTGCGCCATCAGAATCATTCCCTGAGATTGGATTCCTTTCAGTTCCTTGGGTTCGAGGTTCACCAAAATGCTCACCTGCCGACCAATCACTTCTTCCGGACTGTAATATTCGGCAATACCCGAAACCACGGTTCGCTTGTCGATTCCGGTGTCGATGGTCAGCTTCAATAATTTTTTAGTTTTTGGAACACGCTCGGCTTCCAGAATGGTTCCGGTTCGGATATCCATTTTGTTGAAATCGTCGAATGTGCAGTTTTCTTTGGCCTGTGAAACCTGGGCATTGGCCACTTCATTGGCTTTTTTGGTAGCCAGCAGTTTATTCACCTGAAATTCGATCACCTCATCTTCAATCTTCTCGAACAGCAATTCAGGAGTATTGGTTTGATGACCTGCCAAAAGCAAATCTGTCCGTCCGAGATTGCTCCAGTTCAGTTCGTCCATGTTCAGCCAACCGCGTAACTTATCTATACTGAATGGCAGAAAGGGCGCAAAGATGATGGTCAGGTTGGCGGTAATCTGCAAACAGACGTTCATAATGGTTTCCACGCGAATAGGATCAGTTTTTACCGTTTTCCATGGTTCAGCATCCGCGAGGTATTTATTGCCCAGACGGGCCAGATCCATGGCATATTTGAGTGCCTCGCGGAAACGGTATTGCGAAATACTTTTTTCAACTTCAGCCTTGATCACTGAAATCTCAGCCAAAGCAAGTTGGTCGGTTTCAGCAAGAACTCCGGAAGCCGGAACTTTTCCATCGTAATATTTTTGGGTCAGAACCAATGCGCGGTTCACAAAATTGCCCAGCACGGCAACCAGTTCGTTGTTATTGCGGGCCTGAAAATCTTTCCAGGTAAAATCATTGTCTTTTGTTTCAGGAGCATTGGCGGTGAGCACATATTTCAGTACATCTTCCTTTCCCGGAAATTCTTCGAGGTATTCGTGCAGCCACACGGCCCAGTTGCGCGAAGTGGAGATTTTGTCACCTTCCAGATTCAGGAACTCATTGGCCGGAACATTTTCAGGTAAAATATACGAACCTTCAGCCTTCAGTATGATCGGGAAAATGATACAATGAAAGACGATGTTGTCTTTTCCGATGAAATGCACCAGTTTGGTTTCCGGATCTTTCCACCATTTCTCCCAGTCCGCAGACCATTCTTTGGTTGCCGAAATATATCCGATCGGTGCATCGAACCAAACGTACAGCACTTTTCCGTCGGCTCCTTCCACCGGAACCGGGATGCCCCAATCGAGGTCGCGGGTTACGGCACGAGGCTGTAAACCACCATCGATCCACGATTTGCACTGGCCATAAACATTCGACTTCCATTCCTTGTGTCCTTCCAAAAGCCATTCTTTCAACCAGGGTTCGTATTGGTCAAGCGGTAAAAACCAATGTTTGGTTTCTTTCAGTTCCGGAACATTTCCGCTGATCATCGATTTCGGGTTGATTAGTTCGTTCGGACTGAGGGCACTTCCGCAACTTTCGCATTGGTCGCCATATGCTTTTTCGAATCCGCATTTCGGACAAGTTCCGGTAATGTACCGGTCGGCCAGAAATTGCTTGTTTTCGGCATCGTAATATTGTTCGGATGTTTTTTCAATGAATTTGCCCTCCTGATAAAGTTTCAGGAAAATGTCGGAAGCTGTTTGATAATGAATCGGATCGCTTGTTCGAGCGTAGATGTCGAACGAAATGCCGAAACGCCGGAATGAATCTTTGATCATGCCGTGGTATTTGTCCACGATATCCTGAGGTGTAACTCCTTCATTTTTAGCTTTCAGTGTGATTGGCACACCATGCTCGTCGGAACCACCGATAAAAGCCACTTCCTGGCCATTCATGCGCAGGTAACGGGCATAAATATCGGCCGGAACATACACGCCGGCCAGGTGGCCAATGTGAACCGGACCGTTGGCATATGGCAAAGCCGAAGTAATGAGGGTACGTTTAAAGTCAGTCATTGAAATTGATTTTATTGAGGGTGACAAAGATAGTTGATTTTTTGGGATGACCTGTCAGGTTTTCGAAACCTGACAGGTAAGAATTTGCTAAGATAATAACCAATGTTCAATTCGTTCTATATCGATTTTTTGATCATGCATGTATTTGAAGTTTGCTTCATCATCGAACCAGCCAATAACCGAATCGCGGTGAAGTTTGGTTGGTTTTATCGAAATACAAGAAAGATAGCTACTCCAGGGATACTCCATCGGATGATAACAAAAACCATGGTGGACAGGATTATTGTGTATATAGAGAATAACTTGCTTCAAATATTCATCATGAGTGATTAACTTTCTTTTGAACTGTCGTTCAAATAGGGCTCCATGACGGTTGAATCGTTTATTAATTGCTTTTGTGTAAGCATTAAACAAATTGGAAAAATATTGATGAGGAGGTTTTAGACCTGACAGGTTTTCAAAACCTGTCAGGTCTAAAGGTACATCAATCTCATTTTCTTCTTTCAGCCTCACTAAAAAATGAAAGTGGTTGGGCATGAGAACCCATGCAAATGTGTCGGCAATTGGAGAAATGTATTGATCAAAAAGACCAAGAAAATATTCATAGTTTTCGATATCTATAAACAAATTACAGCTATCAATTCCACGATTGAAAATATGGTAATAGTTGCCAAATAGCAACGGTTCAGTATTTTGCATGGAATAATCATTTTGTGATTACAAGTTACAACTTTTCAGTCGTAATTTTCATATTCTTGTATTTCAATTGCCAAATCTGACGCGTAGAATAGACCTGACAGGTTTTAGAAACCTGTCAGGTCTGAATAAAATAGTGTATTTTTATTGGACTAACTTTCAAATAAACCTATGAAACCAGAAATCCCTAAAGTTGAAAACCGGCAAGCACAGGCTGCCAGAAATTCGCTGATCGTCGCTGCTTTTTCCGCTGTATTGGTGGTTCTTCCTTTTTACGAGGGAAATCCGCTGAGCGATATTTGGGGAATTGCCTTCATTGCTTTGTGCTCGTTCTTTACCAGTCTGATCGTTGCACTCATGTTTCAGAAACGTTCGAAAAAGATGAAAAGTCTTCTGAACCAATCCATGCTTTTGGCAGCATGGGATATGGATAAGCAGATGAAGGACATTTACGTCAAGGAGTTTCGCCGTGAAATTTATTCCAGAAGCAAAATGCTTTTGTGGGTCATCACTGGTTTTTTTGTGTTTTTTACCGTGATTTTCCTATTTATCGTCAAAGACGACTGGCCTCTTTTCCTTGGCATCATGGGTTCTTGTTATCTGGTGATTTTTATTGCCGCAATATCGGCTCCGCCTTATTACACTTCACGCAATAAAAGTGGCGATGGTCATGTGCTCATTGGTTCAAAATACATCTACATCAACGGCTATTTTCACAACTGGGATTTCCCATTGTCAGGGCTGAGCAGAATTGAACCAATCAGCAAGCCATTCCGTGGAATTGAACTCGTATATTATTTTACAGTTCGCCGGAATGTCCAAACTCAGGAAATCAGGATTCCGACTCCGGAATTCCTTGATTCAGAAAAACTTATTGTACAGATACAGGCAGAAAATACCTGATTGCAATCAAAAATCCGTGAAAACTTTCAATTTATTTGTTCTGTTCTTGAATACCTGAAAAATATCATTAGTTTTACTCGCTTTTTAAGAAAGATATGTACAAATCACCACTATACGGAAAAGAATGGAGCTGGCGTAACATTAAAATGGAAACGCGAGAACTTCATATGGATTTGCGGCCTTAGTGGCCGGAAAAGGGATTTACTGCATTTATGCAGCAAGTCCCTTTTTTGTTGCATAAATCAGAAATCGAATTAAACGAATCAATAATCAAAAACCCAACATCATGGCCAGACAAAAGAAAATTTTCCTCGACGAATCAGAAATGCCTAAACAATGGTACAATCTTGCACCTGATCTTCCAACACCTTTGAATCCACCGCTTGGGCCTGGTGGAATTCCGGTTACCCCCGAGATGCTTGCTCCTGTTTTTCCCATGAACCTTATTGAGCAGGAAGTTTCGCAGGAACGCTGGATAGACATTCCTGAACCAATCCGTCAGATTTTGTTCCAGTGGAGGCCAAGTCCTCTCATTCGTGCCTATGAATTGGAAGCTGCTTTGGGAACTCCTGCAAAGATCTACTATAAAAACGAAGGCGTTTCACCTGCCGGAAGCCACAAACCAAATACGGCCGTTCCTCAGGCCTGGTATAATAAACAGTTTGGAATTAAGAAACTGGTTACCGAAACCGGTGCTGGTCAGTGGGGTTCGGCGCTTTCGTATGCCTGTGCGCAGATTGGCGGAATCGAATGTAAAGTGTACATGGTTCGCGTCAGCTTTGACCAAAAACCTTTCCGCAAAATTCTGATGCAGACCTGGGGCGGTAAATGTGTGGCCAGTCCAAGTCTGGAAACTCAGGCAGGCCGTAATATTCTGGCGGAATTTCCGGATACTCCCGGAAGTTTGGGAATTGCCATCTCAGAAGCGGTCGAAGAAGCTGTGAGTGATCCGACAGGAAAAACCCGTTATGCTTTGGGTTCAGTACTTAATCATGTGATGCTGCACCAAACGATCATTGGTCAGGAAGCAAAAAAACAGCTGGCTAAAGTCGGCATTAAAAAGCCGGATATCGTCATTGGATGTTGTGGTGGTGGCAGCAATTTCGCTGGTTTGTCTTTCCCGTTTATGTACGATAAAATTAATGGTGCAGACATTCAGATCATAGGTGCTGAACCTTTTTCATGCCCGACATTGACCAAGGCTCCATTCATTTACGATCACGGCGATGTGGCTAAAATGACTCCGTTGATGGCCATGCACAGTCTGGGACACAATTTTGTTCCGGCTCCGATTCATGCCGGAGGATTGCGTTACCATGGAATGGCACCTCTTGTAAGTGCCGCCTTGCGCGATGGTTTGATGGAAGCTCAGGCTATTCATCAAAGTGAATGTTTCGAAGCCGGATTGCTTTTCCTGAGAACTGAAGGAATTATTCCAGCTCCTGAAACTACTCACGCAATTGCAGCTACCATCCGCGAAGCTCTGAAAGCCAAGGAAGAAGGCAAGGAAAAAGTAATTCTTTTCAACTTCAGCGGTCACGGTTTGATGGATTTAGTTGGTTACGATAGATACATGACTGGTCAGTTATCAGATTATGAATATCCTGAACACGAAATTGAAGCGAATCTTGCTAAATTGGTAGGATATCCAATGCCGAAATAAAGAAGGTTGATACTGACGGGGTGACTTCAAGTCACCCCGTCAGTAATATGATCAGATAAAACCTTAGATGTAATCGAACATTTAAGGTTTTTTTTTGTATTAAACTTATTATCATCCAAACTAAAGCTTCGTTATGACAAAAAAGCATCAAAACGATACCATTAATTGGGGGACTATCTGGAAACTGAAGAATCTTATTCAAATAGTTGCGGGATGTAGTCTGGCAGTATTTGCCATGAAAGGATTTATGATACCCAACCAGTTTATGGATGGTGGCGTTACCGGGGTTTCTCTTTTGCTTCACGAAGTTTACGGCTTCAATATCAGCATGTTAATTCTTATTTTTAACCTTCCATTTATTTACCTGGGTTTTAGAAGAATTGGAAAAACCTTTGCCGTTCAAACAACACTTGCTGTAATCTTACTTGCTCTTGGATTGTTTTTTATTGATATTGAACCTGTTACCAAGGACAAACTGCTCATCGCCATTTTCGGAGGAGCCCTGATCGGAACCGGTGTCGGCATGGTTATCAGATGTGGCGGAGTCATTGACGGAGCTGAAGTTATTGCCGTATTTACCAAAAGAAGAACCGGATTTTCAAACAGTGAGATTATTCTCCTTTTTAATACGTTCATTTTCGCCGGAGCTGCATTCCATCTTGGGTTGGAATCTGCGATGTATTCGCTCATCACTTATTTTGCTGCTACCCGGGCAACGGATTATGTGGTAGATGGAATTGAGCAATATACCTCGATAAATATTATTTCAGCACAACACGATAAGGTCAAGGATTTTTTAGTCAATGAATTGGGTAAAGGCATTACGGTTTATAAGGGAGAAAGAGGTTATCTGCCAGGCAGCTTCGATGTAAAAAGCGATTGCGAAATTATCGTTACCATTGTTACCCGTCTGGAGATCAATCAGATTCAGGATTCTATTATGGAAATCGATTCAAAAGCATTCATTTATATTCAAAGCATCAACGAGGCATCCGGAGGAATTTTAAAAGAAAAAGGACATGCAAAATAAGCCGCTCATGCAAGATTTTGTTCTCAATTTGTTGAAAAACAATCTCCCTGAAAAATACTATTATCACAATCCTGACCACACCTTGTATGTTCAGGAAAAAGTCCTCGAAATTGGAAGTCACGAACAGTGCACTGACCAGGAACTTCAGTTATTAGGCGTTGCTGCATTGTGGCATGATACAGGTTATATTAAAATGTATGGCAATCATGAAGAACAAAGCTGTTTATTAGCGCAGAAATACCTTCCGGAGTATGGATACAATTCTCATGATATTGATTTGATTTGTGGCATGATCATGGCCACCAAAATACCACAATTGCCTCAGACAAAATTAGAGGAAATAATTGCCGATGCTGATCTTGAATACCTTGGAAATGAATCTTTTGAAGTCAAGGCAGAGTGTTTATTTCATGAAATGCATTCTATAAATCCTTCCTTAACCCTGACCACCTGGAATCAGTTGCAAATTTCATTTATTCAGCAACACCACTACTTTACACCGTATTGCAAGGGAAACAAGGAACCGCTAAAGCAAATTCTTTTAGATAAGCTGATTCAGAGCAGGATATAAACTTTTTTCAGAAGATTTTGTTGTAATGAATTGGAAGAGCCTGAATTTCAAAATACAGCAAACTATGATATCGCGATTATCTAAACTTGCTTCAATTTTTCTGATCATCCTTCCGGAAACTCTGCTATTTGGGAATGGATAAAAAATCGATGTTGAATAAAGTTATTGGTTGAAAGCTGGTCTGCTATTGAAACGTACATTTTTTTCAGTTAAAACAAGATATTAGAATCTTAATAAATTCTATTTTAATTTGCTTCTGGATTAAAACTATTAAAGATGAAAAAATCATTCCTGATCGCCTTGTTATTTTGTTTCAAAATAGCTGCAGCGCAAACAAGCAATTACGATGCGCTTATCAGATCTTCTGCTGATAAAATTGAACAAAAAGTAATTGACTGGCGTCACGATTTCCATCAAAATCCTGAACTGGGCAACCACGAAACACGAACATCGGCGATCATTGCCAAACATCTGCAATCATTGGGTATTGAAGTAAAAACAGGTGTGGCAGTAACCGGTGTGGTTGGTCTTTTGAAAGGCGATAAGCCCGGCCCGGTGATTGCATTAAGGGCGGATATGGATGCCTTGCCGGTAACCGAAAGAAATGATTTGCCTTTTGCTTCAAAAGTCATAACAACATACAACGGAAAGGAAACAGGAGTGATGCATGCCTGCGGACATGATGCCCACGTGGCAATCCTGATGGGTGTCGCAGAGGTTTTATCCGGAATGAAAAAAGACTTGAAAGGCACCGTGAAATTTATATTTCAACCGGCCGAAGAAGGTGGACCGAAAGGTGAGGAATTTGGTGCAGAACGGATGGTGAAAGAAGGTGTGCTGGAAAACCCGAAAGTGGATGTGATTTTTGGTTTACACATGGATGCGCTTCTCGAAACCGGAAAAATGTCCTACCATCCTGGCGCTGCAATGGCAGGTACCGGCGATTTGAAAATTACCGTCAAAGGCAAGCCTTCACACGGTTCGCAACCCTGGTTGTCAGTCGATCCGATTGTTGTATCCGCAGAAATCATCAACAGTTTGCAAACCATTGTAAGCCGTAATGTGAACCTGACCGAAAATCCTGCAGTGGTTACCATCGGCGCTATTAGTGGTGGCAACCGCTTTAATATTATCTCGGAACAGGTTGAAATGCTTGGAACAATCCGGACTTTTAGCGATGCCGATGAAACAATGGTGTTCAACCGCGTCAGGCAGATTTCGGAGAAAACAGCCGAAGCTGCAGGTGCAACTGCCTTGGTCGAGCTTCCATACTCGGTTCACTATCCCGTTACATTTAACAACGAAGCACTCACCACAGCTATGCTTCCTTCTCTTCAGAAATCTGCGGGAGCTGATAATGTAGTGATGAAGCCAGCAAAAACCGGATCAGAAGATTTTTCATTCTATGCGCAGAAAGTTCCGGGACTATTCTTTTTTCTGGGCGGATTGCCCAAAGGGAAAGATTCCAAAACTGCCGGTCCGCATCACACTCCTGAATTCATGATCGACGACAGTTCATTCAAAACCGGGGTGATTGCCTTCTGCAATCTGGTGTTTGATTATCCGGAACTGAACAAAAAATAGGTTAAAATGAAAGCAAAATCAATCAAAGGAAATTCTCCTGAAGAAATTAAAACTGCTCTTGAGCAAAGCATGGCAGACGGTTTTCAGCCAACCCTGGCCGTTGTATTTATATAACCCACCATTAAAAACAATATTATGGTTTCAAGTATTCAAAAAGAAAAAGCTGAACAATTCCTGAAATTTCATCATGATCCAAAAATTTTGGTGCTATTAAACTCATGGGACGCCGGAAGTTCTAAATTAATAGAAGCTTCTGGCTACAAAGCAATCGCAACAACGAGTATGGGAATAGCTGCCTCTTTAGGTTATCCCGACTGCGAGATTATAACATTGCCGGAAATGATCGAAGCGATAACGGGAATCGTAAATGCGGTACAAGTTCCGGTAACGGTGGACATTGAAGCCGGATATGGAAATAATTTGGATGAAATAATTGAATCGGTTACAAAGATCATTGCGACAGGAATTGTTGGAATAAACATCGAAGACAGTCTGGATTTAAGTCCTGAATTAATTGAAGAGAAGGAATTTTGTGAACGGATATCAGCGATTCGTGCATTATCAGATTCACTTGGCTTTCATCTAGTAATAAATGCAAGGACAGATTCATTTTATACATCTTCAGGTACAAACCGCGAAAGGTTGGCTGAATCTATCAAGCGCGGCAATAAATACAGGGAAGCTGGTGCCGACTGCATATTTGTGCAACCTGTATGGGAAAAAGAAACGATTGCGACATTGGTTAAGGAAATTAATGCCCCAATAAATATTCTTTCAAACCCTGGAATTGGTGCAGGAATACTCCCTCCATCTGTCCGGGAACTGCAGGATTTGGGTGTCGCCCGATTAAGCCTGGGTTCAGGTTTGATGAAAGCTACTTTGGCTTTAATAAAAAAAGTAGCCGACGAACTTTCGGAAAAAGGAACTTACACGGTTTTATTAGATGCTCTTACACCCCTTCCCGACACTGCATTGGCCTATAAAATGGCAGTTGGCTTAAACAAATGAAGAATAGCCAATATGTCTGTCCTATGAAAGGGACAACAATGGATAGCATGGAATGAATACTAAGCTTTCCGTTATCAAAAAAAAATCAAAAACAATGAATCAGAACCTCCGGAAAATATCAGAATTTCTTCAACGAAACGAGTCATTATCAGCTGAAGAAAAAGCCTCACTGTCCAAAGCTGTTGCTGATGCCGACAAAGAATTGGAGATCACGGCCTTCAAACTCGACCGTACCGAGAAAGTGAAACGCACCACGGCCATTCTTCTGGAGGAAACCATCGAAGAACTCGAGCAAAAAAGGAAATCGGTGGAAGCACAAAACCGCGAACTTGAAATTGAAGCATCGTTAGAGCGGGTTAGAGCAATTGCATTAAGCATGCAGAATCCTGCCGAAATGGTAGAAGTTTGTCGCATTATTTCTGAACAGCTGGAGTTTCTGAAGGTTAAAGATATACGGAATGTACAAACGGCAGTAATTGATGAATCGAAAGGTACTTACGTCAATTATGAATATTACGCCCGCCATGATAAGCTTTTAATTACTGAGGTGAGTTATAAAACGCATCATTTACAGGAAGAATTTGCGATGCAAATGCTTAAAGGTGCAGGTGAATTTTTCTCATCCTCTTTAATAGGTCAGGAAGTCAAAGATTGGTACGAATATCAGAAAACAACCAATCAGTTTGCCGATTCCTTTTTAGAAGGTGCACAAACACTCAATTATTATATGTTCTCATTGGGACCGGTTGCATTGGGCATTTCAACTTATTCACCTTTGATTGAAGAAGAAATTAACCTTTTCAAACGGTTCCGGAATGTTTTTGAGCTGGCATACCGAAGGTTTCTGGATATTCAAAAGGCCGAATCACAGGCACGTGAAGCACAAATCCAACTTGCACTTGAAAGAGTGCGTGCAAGAACTATGGCGATGCAAAAAAGCGAGGAACTTTCGGAAACAGCTTTTATCCTTTTTCAGCAGTTCAAGGAATTGGGCGAAATTCCTATTCAGATCACGATTGGGATTATTCATGAATCAGAAAAGTCAATTGAATTCAGTATAACAGGAGGGAATGGAACCGGCACTCAAATAAACCGTGCTTTCAATGCAAGTATAGAGGAACCAGCCTTAATGCAAAAATTGTTTAAAGCATGGAAAGCACAAGCCAGATCTGTGGTGATTAAGTTGGCAGGGAAGGAACTCGAAGGTTGGATCAATTACAGAAATACGATAAGTGGTACAAAGGATAATACAGATTATTCAGGTGCTATACGGGTGATTAGTGCCGGTCTTTTTTCTAAAGGGTTGATCTCTATTTCCACACACACACCCTTACCAGATGAAACCATCCGGCTTTTGGAAAAATTTGCCGGGGTTTTTGAACAGACCTATACCCGTTTTCTTGATCTCCAAAAAGCTGAATCCCAGGCTCGGGAATCGCAAATCCAACTTGCTCTTGAACGGGTGCGTGCAAGAACAATGGCGATGCAAAGAAGTGATGAGATGGCCGAAACTGCCGCAATTTTATTTGAGCAATTCATTGCTTTGGGTGAAATGCCGGAAAGGATGGCCATAGAAATTGTGAATGAAGCAGAACATGTTTTTGAAATCTGGGCCACTGAGCATGGAGGCAAGCAATTTAATTCCCTGATTAAGACCTCGCTGGATGAACCGTATGTGATGCAGAAAATGTATAGGGCCTGGAAGGAACAAAATAAATCAATTACCATTGATCTTCAGGGAATTGAACTGGAAGAGTATTTTCAATACCTGAAGCAAATGAAACTGCCGGTGGATCGAAAAATATTTGGCAAACGCAGGGTGCAGAATGTTGCGACCTTCTCCAAAGGAATTCTTACAATTATTACTCCTGAACCTCGGCCACGGGAAACAATTGATATATTGGAGCGATTTGCAGGCGTTTTTGATGGAACATATACCCGGTTTCTGGACCTTCAAAGAGCCGAAGCCCAGGCAAGGGAAGCCCAGATTGAAGCAGCTTTGGAACGGGTGCGCAGCAAAACAATGGCTATGCATAACAGTCAGGATGTGGGTGATACCGTGGCCACCATGTTCGACGAGCTGGTGAAACTGGGCATCGTAACCAATCGCTGTGGTATTTTAATCTTTAGCGAATCCATCCATTATACTGAAGTATGGACAGCAAAATCAAATCCGGAGGGGAAAGCCATTTTAATAACCGGCCATCTGGACATGGCCACTCATCCTCTTCTCGAGGGTGCATTCCGTGACTGGAAAAACAAAAAGCCGGTGCATGTCTATCCGATGCTGGGCATCGATTTGAGGAATTATTACCAGACCATCAACGACTCGAAATATTATCCGACTCTTTTTGATATGGAGAGCTTGCCAGCAAAAGAATTTCACTGTGATTTCTACTTTGCCGAAGGCTGCATTTTTGCTTTCACGGCTGAACTTATTCCGGATGAGGCCACGCTTATTTTTAAACGTTTTGCAGGTGTTTTTGGACAAACCTATCGACGCTACCTTGATCTTCTAAAAGCTGAAGCGCAGGCACGGGAATCACAGATTGAAGCAGCTCTGGAAAGGGTAAGAAGCAGAACCATGGCCATGCAAAAAAGTGATGAACTTGCCGAAACTTCGGCCGTTCTTTTTCAGCAATTAATTCTTTTGGGAATAGAACCAAATCGTTTGTACATCGCCATACTCAAGGACGATCAGGCAAATGCGGAATTCTGGATTACTGATGAAGACGGCAGTAAAGTGAGTTCCGCCTTTGAAACAAACCTGAATAAAAACACTGTTTTCAGTAAAATGCTGGTCGGCTGGAAAAAGAAAAAGAATTCAACCACGATTGATCTGAAAGGTGAAGAACTACAGGAATATTTTCGATACCTCAGCAGCCTTCATGTCCCGTTCAAAGGTGGACTTTCACAAACCCGCAGAATACAATACATCGGCTATTTCAATAAGGGATTTATAGGCATGGCATCGCCCGACGATCAACCTGAAGAAACCATCAAACTTCTGGAACGATTCTCTGCAGTATTCAACCTCACTTTTACCCGTTTCAATGACTTGAAAATTGCTGAAGCCCATGCCGAACAGGCCGAAATTGATCTGTTCAAACTGAAAGAAGAAAAAAAGCGCACCGAGGAAGCCTTGACTGAATTGAAAGAAGCCCAAAAGCAACTTATCCAATCAGAAAAAATGGCTTCGTTGGGAGAACTCACCGCCGGTATTGCCCATGAAATCCAGAATCCGTTGAATTTCGTCAACAACTTTTCGGAAGTCAGTACCGAGCTGGTCGATGAAATGAACGAAGAAATCGACAAAGGAAATATCGGTCTGGCCAGGGAAATAGCGCGCGATTTAAGACAAAATCTCGAAAAGATCAACCACCACGGCAAACGTGCCGGCGATATTGTAAAAGGAATGTTACAGCATAGCCGGAACAGCAGTGGAGTAAAGGAACCTACCAACATCAATGCTTTGGCTGACGAATATTTGCGCCTGGCTTATCATGGGCTACGGGCCAAAGACAAATCATTCAATGCTACCATGAAAACCGATTTTGATGAAAGTATCGGCAACATCAACATCATCCCACAGGATATTGGCCGGGTAATTTTGAACCTGATTACCAATGCGTTTTATGTGGTAAATGAAAAGAAAAGAAACGGCCCCCTAACCCCCGAAGGGGGAATTGAAAACACCCAAAATGAATATGAACCAACGGTTACAGTTTCTACGAAGCTGATCGTCCCCCCGAAGGGGGGACAGTGGGGGGCTGTCCTGATTTCAGTTGCAGACAATGGCAACGGAATACCTAAGGGTGTCGTTGATAAAATCTTTCAACCCTTCTTCACCACAAAACCGACTGGCGAGGGAACCGGACTTGGTTTGAGTTTGAGTTATGATATTATTAAAGCGCATGGTGGAGAGTTGAAGGTGGAGACGAAGGAAGGTGAAGGTTCTTCTTTTATTATACAAATTCCTTGTAATTGATTTACTGTAATCCGGTATGAAAAAAGATATTGCAAAAGTCCTGTATAAACCGATTCTGATGTTTATCAGTGTTCAGGTAATGCTTTTGTCATGTACAAAAACTGACAGGAAGCAGGCTACTTTTTCAAACAGTAAGGTTAGTCATTCTCCCATCCACGCAACCATTGTGGCCAATCTTCCTGACAGCGCTCGCCCCCAGGAAATCTTTCTGTCCGAAACTCCCAATCCTTTGAAGGTGACTATACCTGTGAAAGCAGGTTTTCAATCTAAAGTTGAAAATACAGTTGGATCAGAAATAATACAATTGTTTCCTCCTGTAAAACATTTATTTATCGATCCGCTTAATAACCTGCCTATTGCCCCCGAAGCTCAGGGTACTGCCTTTTTCACAACATACGACACTGAAGACGGACTGGCCCTTGACGCAATTCTATGCAGCATGGAAGATAAAAATGGAAATCTCTGGTTTGGAACCGCAGGCGGTGGAACAAGCAAATATAATGGTAAATATTTTTTAAACTATACCACGGTCCAGGGCTTGGCATTCAACACGGTTAATGTTATTTATGAAGACAAAGCCGGCAATATATGGTTCGGAACTTCAGGTGGCGGTGTCAGCAAGTTCGATGGTAATTCGTTTGTAAACTATTCCACCGGACAAGGTCTGGCTAATAATTCAGTTTCATCTATAATTGAAGATGAAAAGGGAAATTTCTGGTTTGGTACCGCCGGCGGACTAAGCAAATTTGATGGTAAATCATTTATTACTCTAACTAAAGTTCAGGGATTGGTTAATAATAACGTTTGGAGCATTATCGAAGATAAAACCGGAAATCTTTGGGTTGGAACAAACGGAGGAGTAAGTAAATACAATGGAAAATCATTTGTTAATTATACCACGGCACAGGGACTTTCAGCCAATGCGGTACTGTGTATGATTCAGGCCAAGCGTGGAGATTTCTGGTTTGGTACCCGGGATGGCGGGCTTAGTGAATTCGATGGAAAATCGTTTGTGAATTTTACCACCTCACAAGGGCTTGCCGGGAATAAGGTCGTAAATATCATGGAAGACGCATCAGGAAACCTCTGGTTCGCGACATATGGACATGGTGTAAGTAAATATGACGGAAAAACATTTGTAAATTTCAATACAGTTCAGGGCCTGGCAGGAAATGTAGTTGCCGGCATTACAGAAGATAAAACCGGAAATATCTGGTTCGGCACATATGGAGCCGGCATAAGCAAATACAATGGTAAATCATTTGTGAATTTCACAATCGCGCGTGGGCTGGCAAATAATGTCGTGAGAAGCATTACTGAGGATAAATCGGGGAATCTTTGGTTTGGTACCAATGGAGGTGGGGTAAGTAAATATGACGGTAATTCGTTTACTAATTTCACAACTGCCCAGGGGTTGGCAAATAACCTTTGCTATTGCATCACGGAAGACAAATCGGCTAACATGTGGTTTGGAACTTTAGGAGGAGGACTTAGTAAATATGACGGGAGTTCTTTCACAAATTATACCAAAACACAGGGTTTGGCATCCAATGATATTATTAGTCTTCTCGAGGATAATCAGGGGAACCTTTGGATAGGAACAAACGGTGGCGGTGTTAGCAGATTCAATGGAAAATCGTTTATGAATTTCACTACAGCCCAGGGGTTAGCCGATAATACAGTACAGTGCATTGCCCAAGATAAATCAGGCAACCTGTGGTTTGGCACAAACGCAGGAATCAGCAGATACGATGGAAAATCGTTCGTGAATTATACCACTGAACAGGGATTGGCGAATAATATTATCAACAGTATAAGCATTGATGAAAGTGAAAATCTCTGGATCGGCACCGAGGAAGGATTGAGCCTGCTCAGAAGCAATATTTTAAACGGATCCAAAAGTGATACTGAAGGAAAGGAGATTTCAGACTGGCCATTATTCGAAAATTTTACGACTAATGACGGGCTTCCCGATAATTATATAACACAGGTAGTCCAGCAGAATCAAAACAAATTGTATGTTGGTACCAACCTTGGAATATGCGAGTTAGTAGCTGAGAAAGTAAGTGATAATCAAAAGGAATGGAAGGTTGGTAAGACATTTAACACACTAACCGGCTATCCTGTAAAAGATGTGAATGCGGGGCAGAATACCATGTTTAAAGACAGTAAAGGCATTATCTGGATTGCAACAGGTTCGGATAAAACAGGACTGGTACGCTTTAACCCTGCTGAAATTCATGTAAACAGCAGACCTCCATTGCTCGAAATTCACAACATTAAAATAAATAATGAACCAGTTTCCTGGTACAACTTACTTTCTTCGCAAAAAAGAAACGCTGATGTTCCAGGCGCAGATAGTATTACAGCCCAAGCATGCAAAATGGAAGAAATAGCAACTTTAGGAAAAGCACTGAACGAAGCCGGGAAAATTTCCATGATTCAGAAGTTCGAAGATATTCGTTTTGATGGCATCGATAAATGGTATCCTATACCGCAAAACCTGGTGCTTCCCTATAAAGATAACGACATTAGTTTTGATTTCACTGCAATTGACCCTGGAGAAGGACTTTTGATTAAGTACCAGTACTTGCTTGAAGGTTCCGATAAGGAATGGAGTTCTTTAAGTAATAAATCATCGGCAAGTTTTGGCAATTTGTTCGAAGGCAAATATACGTTCAGGCTCAGGGCTCAAAACATTGATGGTATCTGGAGCAAACAACTCACTTATACTTTTACAGTTTCACCACCCTGGTGGAGGACCTGGTGGGCTTATTTTATATACAGTTTATTGATCGCAGTGATTGTATTTATAGTTCACCGTTATCAGAAACAGCGGGTCATCCGAATCGAAAGGGGAAAAGCGCAAATTAAGGAACTTGCCCAGGCAAAGGAAATAGAAAAAGCATATACTGAACTGAAATCCACCCAGGCTCAGCTGATCCAATCTGAAAAAATGGCCTCATTGGGTGAACTCACGGCCGGTATTGCTCATGAAATTCAAAACCCGCTCAATTTCGTCAACAATTTTTCGGAAGTCAGTATAGAGTTACTTGATGAAATGAAAATAGAGTTGGACCGCGGCAATACCGATGATGCAAAAGAATTGGCCAACGACGTTATACAAAACCTGGAAAAAATAAACCATCATGGCAAACGCGCCGATGCCATTGTAAAAGGAATGTTGCAACACAGCCGCAGCAGCACCGGGACAAAAGAACCAACCAACATCAATGCATTGGCTGACGAGTATTTGCGACTTGCCTATCATGGTTTACGGGCAAAAGACAAATCATTCAATGCGACCATGAAAACCGATTATGATGAAAGCGTCGGAAATGTTGATATTATTCCTCAGGATATTGGCCGTGTAATATTGAACCTGATTACCAATGCATTTTATGCTGTCAATGAAAAGAAGTTGCAGCTTACCAAAGACCTTTCAGGTATTCAAAACCTGACAGGTCAGAATAGCTTTGAACCAACAGTTTCAGTAAGTACCAAAAGAACAAATGATGGGGTTGAGGTGTTTGTGAAAGACAATGGCAATGGTATTCCTAAAACTGCGCTGGATAAAATTTTCCAGCCTTTTTTTACGACCAAACCAACCGGAGAAGGTACAGGTTTAGGATTATCGATGAGTTATGATATTGTGAAGGCTCATGGAGGTAGGGTAAGCGTAGAAACGATGGAGGGCGAGGGGTCGGAGTTTATTATTGAGATACCAATTTTAAAATAGTAACGGCAGTCCAAAACAGTATGTTTATGAAAAATCCATATTCTGCAACCATTTTCCTTTTTCTTTTGATCCTTTCTGAATTTAGTACTGCTCAAAATCAGCAGGTTGACTTCAATCCAATTTTGGGGAATGACGGGATATCGCTCGGGAAAATAAATAGTATCACTCAAGATCCACAAGGCTATATCTGGCTCTCCGATCAGGATAACGGATATATTATTCGTTACGATGGATTGCGGATGACAAGCTACAAGCCCAATCTTAAAAATCCGAATTCATTGGGTGGAAGCTATCCTGAATATTTGTTTGCCGATACCACAGGTACACTTTGGATTGGATTCTATGGAACCGGACTTGACCGCTTCGATCCTGAAACGGTTAATTTTAAGCACTTCAGGCATAATCCGAATGATCCGTCAAGTCTGAGTAACGATACCGTCGCATCGGTTTTGATGGATCATGAAGGAAACCTATGGGTGGGAACCTATGGTGGCTTGGATCTGCTGGATCCGAAAACCGGAAAATTTACTCATTTTACTCATTCTGATAGTGATCCGACCAGCCTCAGCTGTAATAAAATCAGGGCAATTTATGAAGATCATGAAAAGACACTTTGGATTGGAACAGGAAACCCTTTTGTAGGAAATACCGATGGGGGACTCAACCGTTTCGACCCGAAAATCGGAAAATTCACACGCTTTATGCATGATCCGGCAGATCCGAATAGCTTGATCAACAATAAGGTCAGAGCAATTTTTGAAGACAGCCATGGAACTTTTTGGATCGGTGCCGCCGGTACTGATGGATTGCTCACGATGGACCGCGCAAAAGGAACATTTATCCGGCATCCGTATAATCCCCAAAAGCAGGATCAACTCAGTCGCCCACCAGTTAAAGATGGGGACAAATTCGATCACATCACCTTCATTTCAGAAGACGGACTTGGGGCGATCTGGATCGGAACTTTTTCTCAGGGTATTTTAAAGTACGAACCAGCAAAACAAACCTTGACACGTTTTTATGGTGATGGAAATATACTATCTGCATTTAAAGATCAAAGCGGCTGGTGTACGCTCGTTTCAAAAGATGGAGTAGTTTGGATAAGCACACAGGAAAAAAATCTGTATCGTGTTGATCCATACCGGAATATCATTCCACATTTTAAGGCTCCGGCTGCAAATTGTTTTTATGAGGAATCAGCGACTGTTCTGTGGTATGGAACCAGAGGAGAAGGTCTTTTCTGTAAAGATTCCGAAACAGGAATCACCCGTCAATTTAAAAATGATCCGAATGACATGAATAGTCTGAGCTTGAATACTATCAATGATCTTGTTAAGGACCCCGGAGGTGATTTTTGGATAGGTATGTGGGGTGGAGGCGTTAACCGGATGGATATAAAAACCAAAAAGTTCACGCGCTATATGCACGATCCGAAAAACATCAAAAGTTTAATTTCGGACAATGTGGTTACCGTTTATCTGGACCGGGAGTCGAATCTCTGGTGTGGTACGACAGATGGATGCGATGTGTTGGATCGCAAGACCGGCGTATTTAAACACTATCTGAATAATCCAAAAGATACAACCAGTATAAGTAGAAGTGGTGCAACAAGTTTTTTGGAAGATTCTCAAAATAATTTTTGGGTTGGAACCTGGAATGGTGGTGGTATAAATCGGTTGGATCGCAAAACCGATCAATTTAAACATTACCTGTTTGATGAATTTATCAATAGTATTTTTGAAGATTCCAATGGGGTGATCTGGGCAGGTACAAACAGCGGGCTTTTTCAATACAATCGTAAAACAGATAAATTCTCTTTGCTCGATGAAAAAAGTGTCGGATTTAACATTCCTAACGCCTGGGGAATCGTTGGAGATAATTACAGTAATCTATGGTTTGGTTCATCTCTCGGAATCATCAGGTTAAGTGAGAACAGGGACAAAACAATAATCTACGGAAAGAAAAATGGCGTCACCGGAAGCTCACTTTCCTGGAAGAGCTTTTTGGGAAATAATGGAGATTTCTTTTTCGGAGATACGGAAGGCTATTTTTCTTTCAGGCCTGAAGGACTAAATTATAATCCGGTTCCTCCTGTGATTTCGATCAGTGCATTTTGGATTAATGGCAGACCGGTTACACCAGTTTCCGGAGGGCCATTGCAGGTTCCTTTGTCCAAAGCAAGAGATATTCAGCTGAGTTATGATCAAAATGTGTTTTCTTTTGGTCTGACGGCAATCGATTACGGTAATCCGGAGGACAACCGGATATTATACAGGCTCCTCGGGTCTGATCGTGACTGGAACATACTCGGAGCTGACGGAAGAGCTTATTATTATAATGTGCCTCCTGGGAAATATACGTTCCGGATCAAAGCAATAAACAGTAACAATGGTATCTGGGCCGAAAGATCACTTGACCTGATTATTTCGCCACCCTTCTGGAAAACCTGGATAGCCTATTGTATTTATGCCATCTTTTTGATTGTGGCCGTTGCAGGAATCGATCGTTTCCAGCGCCGGCGGTTACTGCAGGCTGAAAAGGAGCGGAGCAGAGACCGGGAAATAGCTCAGGCGAAGGAAATTGAAAAGGCATATACTGAACTTAAAACAACCCAAACCCAACTTATTCAAGCCGAAAAAATGGCATCGCTTGGTGAACTTACCGCCGGAATTGCCCACGAAATCCAGAATCCGTTGAATTTTGTAAACAACTTTTCGGAAGTCAATTTGGAGTTGATTCAGGAAATGAAAGAGGAAATTGAAAGAGGAAATCTGGCGGAAGTAAAAGTTCTGGCTACTGATATTGCCGATAACGAACAAAAGATCAACCATCATGGCAAACGCGCCGATGCCATTGTAAAAGGAATGTTGCAGCACAGCCGGACCAGTAGCGGGGTGAAAGAACCAACCAACATCAATGCCTTGGCCGACGAGTATTTACGTTTGGCATATCATGGTTTACGGGCAAAAGACAAATCGTTTAATGCAAGCATGAAAACTGTTTTTGATCCAAGCCTCGGAAATATCAATGTCATTCCACAAGAGGTTGGACGGGTGATCCTCAATCTGATTACCAATGCATTTTACGCGGTGAATGAAAAGAAACAACAAGCCCCCCCACCCCCCGAAGGGGGGATTCTAAACCAGCGAAATAATTACGAGCCAACAGTTATCGTTTCTACGAAGCTGATCATCCCCCCTTCGGCGGGACAGAGGGGGGCCGTTCAGATTGTCGTCGCAGATAATGGTAACGGCATTTCTCAAAAAGTAATTGATAAAATCTTCCAGCCTTTTTTTACCACCAAGCCAACCGGCGAAGGGACGGGGCTGGGATTAAGTATGAGCTACGATATTATCACCAAAGTTCACGGAGGAGAGCTTAAAGTAGAAACGAAAGAAGGCGAAGGAGCCGAGTTTACGATTATTTTACCAGTTGTCTGAATCACTCCTGCCTGCCGCAGGCAGGGAATTGTACAGATTACACAATTACGCAGAAAAAACAGACATGAATAAAGCAGTTTAAATCAGTGATTCTGATAATTTACGATATTTTGAAAACGCATATAGGATTCATATAAACCCAAAAATGAAGACAATGCTTTTTTTAAGCCTCACCCTTCGCCTGCCTGCCGCAGGCAGGGGGGAGGTTTGGAGGGGGCTTAAAATATAGATATATGAAAATATTAGTAGTTGATGACGAACGTGACATTCAAACTCTTTTTGAACAGCGGTTCCGAAAAGAAATCAGGGAGAAACTCATCGAGTTTGTATTTGCTTTTTCAGGAGAAGAAGCGCTGACTTATCTTCAGCAAAATGAACACGAAGTGGTTATCATCTTGTCTGACATTAACATGCCGGGGATGAGTGGACTCGAATTACTCAGGCATATCAAGCAAAAATATTCTAATCCGCCACCTGTAGTCATGATGATCACAGCTTATGGCGATTCGGAGAACTTCTATATCGCTAAAAAATTGGGAGCGGATGAATTTTTAACCAAACCGGTTGATTTTGCTTTGTTAAAAGAAAAATTTAAAATCTAAACTCATGGCAAAAATTTTAGTGGCCGACGATGAGGTTGATCTGGAAATGCTGATCAAGCAGAAATTCCGGCAGAAAATACGCGAGCAGGAATACGAATTCATCTTTGCGGTAAATGGAAAAGATGCCCTGGAAAAGATTCTGTTGCATCCTGATGTGGATATTGTACTGAGTGACATCAATATGCCTGAAATGGATGGTTTGACTTTGCTCAGCAGACTGGGTGAATCAAGTCCGCTGATCAAATCGGTGATTGTTTCGGCATACGGCGATATGGAAAACATCCGCACGGCCATGAACCGCGGTGCTTTCGACTTTATCACCAAACCCATCAATTTTGAGGATTTGTCGCTGACCATGGAGAAAACGATCAGACACGTGGCACAAATCCGTGAAACACTCAAAGCAATCCGTGAAAACAGTATCCTGAAAATGTATGTCGATGAAACGGTACTTAATTTCATGGGAAGCCGCGAATTTGAATCTTCTTTAATGGCTAATGAATCGGTTGAGGCATCGATTGTTTTTATTGATATCTGCAGTTTTACCTCCATCAGTGAAAAAGAATCTCCTGATACTGTGGTGAAGTTACTGAACAGTTATTTTGAAGTGATGGTGAAGGAGATTATTGCGCAGGGTGGCTACATTGACAAATTTATTGGTGATGCGATCATGGCTGTTTTCCGTGGTGATTATCACCTCGACCGGGCCATTGATGCCGCTCTGGCTGTACGAATGAAAATAAATAGTCTGCCTTCGTCGTCGCAAAATGTATCTTTTGTACCTAATGTATCCATCGGCATTAACAGCGGCGAAATGATTTCAGGAAATATTGGTTCAGCCAGTCTCCGCCGCCTGGATTACACTGTAATCGGCGACACCGTAAATACGGCGCAGCGCCTGCAATCTGCCGCCAGTCCGGGGCAAATCCTAATCAACGAAAACTCATTCATTAAGGTAAAAGAATCCTTCAACTGCCGGAAGGTGGGCGAAGTAAGTTTGAGAAATAAGGCAGACCAGGCGGTTATCTATGAAGTTTTGGATTAGTCGGGGTAGTTGGCCTTAAGATCAGGATGATTTCTATTCCTCAAGGCTAATCTGGTGAATAAATTGTGTCAAATCAACATCCTTATCCAAACCTAATTTCTTTTTTAGCCGGTATTTGTCTTTTCTTACGCTGTCAGGTGAAATACTCAATATGACCGATAGTTGTATTGAGTTGAGATTGGTAAAAATACCCGAAACAATGATCATGTCCTGTTTGGAAAGATGAGGATATTGTGACATGATGTGAGCTGTAAATTTTGGATATGCCTGATTAAATTTTAACTGGAAGATCGTCCAGTTGTTCACTAAGACAGATTTATTCCGGATTCTGTTTCTCAGCTTAGTCAAAACCAATCGTTGCTCTTCGGTAATTTCTTCTTTCTGAAGTTCATTATTGAGTTGTTTAGTCAGAGACTGCATGGTGACATTGGTCTCGATTGTTCGAAGCGCCTCCTGCATCAGTTGGGTCTGATTTTCTTTTAACTTCCGGGCTATCTGGTCATTTGTGTCTGAGATTTCCCTGATTACATTTCCCTGGCTTTCGATTTGCCCAGTGAGTTCTGCAATTCTTGTGCTTATATCATTTTCTATTTTTACGATCTGAGCTTTTATCCTTTTCTCGATGGATTGATGCTTTTTCAACCTGATATTGATTGCCTTCAGCAGTTCATAAATGGTGAACGGTTTGACCAGATAATCATCGGCGCCCAATTCCATACCTTCCCTGAAATTTTTACGTTCGGATAAGGCGGTAATAAAAATGAAAGGAAAAGGAAGTTGTCCGAAATTTGTTTTTAAGGCCTGCAAAACATCGTATCCATCCATCCCAGGCATCAAAATGTCGCACAGAATCAGATCAGGCATACATTCCCAGGCTAATTTGATACCCGATTCGCCATCAATACCCAAAAAAACTTCATATCCTTCAAGTCGCAAAGCATCAGCGATACTCTCCCTAAGTTCAAACGTATCTTCAATGATCAGGATCTTTGCCATCTATTTTTTGTCAATTCAGGTATAATTTTAGTTAAAATCCTGAATATTTCCAAAAAACAGATAATTTACCTTTTGTTTATTGGATTTGTTAGTCATCCAGCTGATCCAAACTGGAAATTATAGAGGTCGGCAAATGTAAGGTAAAGGTTGATCCCTGGTCTGGAATACTCAAAAAAGTAACATTTCCGCCGTGCATTAGAATAGATTCGCTAACTATGCTTAATCCCAGTCCATTACCTTGTATTGTGGAGACATTTCCAGCCCTGAAAAATGGAGTAAACAGGTGCTTCTGATCTTTTTCGGGTATTCCGATTCCCTGATCGCTGACACTGAGTATCAGTTCGCCCTGGAAATGCTTTAACTCAACATTCACAAGTATTTCATTTTTCGAGTACTTGATTGCATTGGTAATGAGGTTCGTTATGCACTGAACCATTAATCTGTTGTCGATGTGAACCATTAAAGTCTGAAATGAAGTCTGAAATGTAATTTCTCCATGAATAACAGTTGCACTTATTCCATCAACGATACTGTTACACATCGCAACAAGATCTTCTACTTCAGGATTGAACCCGATTTTGCCTTCCTGCAGTCTGGAAAGATTTAGAACATCGTTTACAATATTGGTCAGATGAAGGACATGATTTTTAACCTTTTCCAAACGGACTGCAATCTGCAACTGATCCATTTTGTCCTGGTATGAAATCAAGGTATCGCTTATCATCAGAATAGAGGCAAGCGGTGTTCTGAATTCGTGCGAAGCAGTAGATACAAACCTGGATTTTAAATCGTTCAGTTCTTTTTCCTTTTCGATCCCTTTTTTCAGTTGTTCTTCCAGAAGTTTTCGGGTGGTGATATCGGTATGGGTTCCAATAATTCGCACGGCTTTTCCGTCGAATGTCCGTTCAACCACTTTGCCGCGGTCAAGTATCCATTTGAAGGTTCCATCCTTGCACAACAGCCGGTGCTCGTTTATAAATACGTCTGTTTCACCATTCAGATGTTTATTCAAATCTTGTTGCCACAGCGCTAAATCTTCGGGAAAGACCCGTTTTTCCCATTCCTCAAACTTATTTTCAATCTCGGTGTCGTTGTATCCCAACATCAATTTCCATTGGGTCGAAAAATACACCTGATTGGTTTGTATATTCCAGTCCCAAACTCCGTCTCCCGATCCTTCCAGGGCAAAATGCCAGCGTTCCTCGCTCGAACGGAGTTCTACTTCGATTGCTTTCCGCTCAGTGATATCGATTTTTATGGCAATGAAGTTTGAAATCTCATGGTTATGATCGTAAACCGGCGTAATGGTCAATTCCTGCGGATACAATGAACCATTCTTCCGACGGTTAATAATTTCACCGCTCCAAACGTTTCCTGACAAGATTGTACTCCATAAGTTCCGGTAAAATTCTTTATCCTGAAATCCCGATTTTGACAGTTCGCCTTCGGTTTTGCCCAGTGTTTCAGTTTTTGTATATCCTGTAAGCCTGAAATAACTCGAATTTGCCCACTGTATTTTGCCTGTGATATCGGTAATAATGATGGGTAAGTCAAACGATTCGAAAGCTGCACTTTGCATATTCAGTGCCGCTTCGGCTTTTTGCCTTTCGGTGATATCGCGCGAAATACCGTACAAAACGGCTTTATCATCCCAATTTCCCAAAATTACCCGGGTTTCTACAGGAATTAGCGTTCCGTCATTTGTCATCAGTGGAACAGGACAAAAACTTGCATTTCCCGAAAGCATTTCGTTCACTATAAATCCGGCTTCTGCTCTGCGTTCGGGAGGATGTACATCGAGAACATGCATTTTTTGAAGCTCATCCAGCGAGTATCCGAGCCTTTTCCAAACAACAGGATTGGTCAGTATAATATTTCCGTTCAAATCGAGAATAAACATGAAATCGTCGAGCTTATCAAATAACATCCTGAAATTCTGCTGACTGGAAAGCAAGGCGTTTTCAACATTTATTCTCGCTATAGCCAGACTGATTTGTATGGAAAGGGCTTCAAGAAAAGGCTTGTTAACTTCAGGAATTTCTTTGTACGACCGGGTCCCAAGATTCAGGCAAGCGATCACTTTTCCTTCGGATAGAATTGGGATTACAGCCAGACCGAGCATATAATCACGTTCCAGATCTGATGCCTTATCAGGGGCAATCTGTGAATATATTCCGTAAAATGGCCTTCCGGTAAGCATGATTTGAACTTGTCTTTTCCCTGATCCAAAAAGCTCAATGTTTTTGACAAATTCTGCCGATAATCCTTTATGAACGGCCAGCTTTGGAATGTCAGTTTCCTTGTCGATCAAATAAATTCCACCGCAATCGATGCCTTCAAGTTGCAATACTGAATCGAGAGCCAGGGTCAGCGCTTCGGTCAGATCTGAAACTGCACTCAAACCTACGCCAAGGTCGCGTTGTATGGCAGTAAATTTCTCTGCAGTTTTTCGTTCAGTGATGTCTTCGAAAATATACAGTCGTCCGAAATATTCGTCATTTTCACTCCGGATCTGGGTCGAGAATCTTCGAATCACCCTTCCATCGTTATAGGGAATCTCATCTTCAACAACTACCCGGTTTTCAACGAACTGAAGAGGTGTGCACGATTCAGCAAACGTCCTAACATCTTTTAAAACCGGAATGCAATAGGGAATAATATCGTTGTTTTTCAGTTCTTTTTTTTGCATCCTTTCCTCCAGATCCGTGATGTTCCAGATTTCGCAGAACTGGTGGTTGAAGTAAAGAATCTCATCGGTGCGGTTATCTACAACCAGAAAAGCCAGAGGAGAGGAGGAGGCCATCAGTTTCAGCAACGATTCATTCCATCGAAGTTCCGTCTCATTTTTTTTTCCTTCAGTAATATCCCGGATAATCGAAAGAACCTCATTATCCGAAATTGCTACCATCCGGTTTTCATAAAAGCTGGTTTCGCCGTTGCTTGAAAGTTGATATTCATATTTCGAAACGTCCCCGGTAGAAATGGCATTTCTAAGCATATCCATTGATTTACTGGCCAGTTCGGCAGGCAAAACATCCTCTATTTTATTTCCTAAAAATACCTCTTTTGGTATTAGGGGTGCAGTACTTCTCTGGTTATGAAACTCGAGAAAAGTACCATCTTTCCGGAGTTTGAAAAGCATATCAGGCATAGCACTGACAATGGCGCGGTTCAGTTCGAGCTGGTCCTTTAATTCAATGGTTCGTTCTTCTACTTTTTGTTCCAGCTGAGTATTAATTTGCTCTAATTCTTCTTCATAGTTCATCCGGCCAAATCCGTTTCCCAGAATTTCGCCCAACATGGTCAAAAGCAGTATATCTTCATTTTGCCAATTCTGGGCTTTAGCTACCGAATCGAATCCAAGGAACCCAATGAGTGAATCGGAGGTCAGCAATGGAATGACCAGAACCGATTGAATATTTTGTGCTTCCAGAATTTCTTTTTCGGCCTGTGCTTCAGGCGGCAAATCAGCTACGAACGGGATATGGATCGTTTCGAATTTCCTGAGTTTATCCATCCACCAGGGAAGCATTTCAGCAGGTACATCCTGAAGGTTTTCAATTTGCGGTTCAATTCCTTCCTCGCACCATTCGTAGGTATTGTTGCAGAATAAGCCATCGTTGGTAAACATGAAAACATAGCTTCGGTCAACCCCTGCAAAACGACCGATTTTTTCCAGGGCACGTTTCACCGAATGGTCAAGATATTGTTTTTTCAGATGAACAAAGTCGTTTGATATTTCAGAAATAATGAGCTCTAACCGCAGTCTTCGTTGCATTTCCCTGTCAATTTTATTTTTCAGGGTGATATCGGCGAACTGCCCGAAAGTTCCAATGACTGAGCCATTTCGGTTATACTGGGGAGTTCCGGTCACTAAAATGGTTTTATGTATCCCTGCGGGAGTGATAATTTCCAACTCGTAGCACGATTTTTCGCTTAAGCCCCTTTTTTCCGTTTCCACCTGAATAATGCTAACCTGATCCGGATTTAAAAATTCTCTCAGATTCCGGTTTCTTAATTCGCCCCGGGAAACCCCAAAAATTTCTTCTCCGGCGGGATTGGAATAAGTGAAGTTTTCTTCCAGATCAACAATACCGATTCCATCAGTGAGGGATTCGAGAAGTATCTGATACTTTGTTTCACTTTCGGCCAGTTGATCTAAAATTTTTATCCGGCCCGAAATATCGACCATATCAACCAGGCATTGCATGCTGTTTGGTAACGAAATGCCGTCAATCTGGACATTTGCCGGGATATTGTATAGTGATTTTAATGATACTTTAGAGCTGACTCTTTCCTGAGACCCGAATACCCTGGATAAAAAGAGCTTAAAAACAGCGGCGGAATTCACATCGAGAAAATCCAGAAGTGACTTCCCTTTCAATTGTTCAGCCGGTTCTCCCAGAAATTTTGATGCGGTTTGGTTTAATTCGAGAATAGTTCCATCGTTGGACAGGGTAAAATAACCGGATGGTGCCTGGTTATAAAATTGGATATGTCTTTTCAGCTGATTTTGTGCCAGCTCTTTTTCAGCCGATAATTCATCAATTTTTTCTTCCAGTTTGTACTGATCAAATTTAAGCTGATTAACCAGTCCCAGATATTCTCCAATGGTTTTAGGGTAACTTACTATAGGGTTGTCGTATTCCTGATCAGGAGTTTGTTTTTTCATGTTTGGTGTAGAAAGAAAAAGTTAGCCTGTTTGATAAAACAGGTTAAAATTCTTTCCGAAATTGGTTAAACTTCGGCATAAAATTAAAAATTATACCTTACGATTTTGCATTACGGTTGAATTTCTTCAACCAGTGAAATTCTGCCGTTTCCCAAAGGCCATCCCCAATAGATGTTTCCCTCAACAACAGGAATTTCTTCGTCTTCAAAGTTAATAATCTGAAATTTATTCCGGAATAACCGGTTCCAGAATGCAGTAACTCTATTTTTCGCCTCCAACTGATAAACTCCCACCGCAAACCCATCAACAATCTTAACTTTCATCATAACGACAACTAATTTTCTATTTATAATTTATTAATAGCTATCTATTTTTGACTCCAAACGCCCTGATTTATACATTCATTCAGCCTTCCTGATATCCGGGCGATCCGTAAATTCTGCATCAAAGTTGTGCGAAAAACGGACAGAAAAAAACAATCTGAGTACCAACTTTGTATCAAATTTCAAATTTGCTACAAAGTTTACCTGCTTTTGTCTTTTTTTATGCAGGCGATACCAATTCAGTTCAATTTCTCAATTGGAAAATTTCGAAGGCGAATCAGTTAACTGCGTCGGTAATCTCAGAATAATCGATGCTCCAAATTTATCATTCGTTATAGATAATGAACCGTGGTAACGTTGTACGGTGAGCATCGAAGTAATTAATCCCAGCCCTGCTCCCTGTTGTTCCAGCTTTTTCCGGTTAAACTGATTAAATGCCCCGATATCCTGGATGTTTTCTATCGGAAATCCGATACCATGATCGGTAATCCTGATTTCAACCGAATTGTTTGAAACCGTATTAGTCACAATCACATTCGATTCGTGCTCCGAAAATTTAAATGCATTATCGACCAGCTCATTGATAATATATTCAAAATCATCCTTCTCCATGTTGATTTCCGCGTACTCTAACTTGAGGACCAGATCAGATTTACGATGGTGCTTTTTGGCAATATTTTTCGAAATTTCGGCCAGGATCAGTTGAATATTATCCAGTCTGACTGGTTTAAACTCGTTGTCGTCGGCCGATGCAATGCGGATATAGTTAATAAAGTTCTTTATTAAATCATGAAGCCTTGTACCGCTGGTTTCTATTTCTCCGGCCATTTCCCGTATCTCAGCCGAAGTAAAGTTCTTGTAGTCATCTTTAATGAGACTTGCAAATCCGAGAATTCCATTCAATGGAGTCAACAGTTCGTGGGGTAAATGATTAATAATCCTTTCCCGGAGTTCTTTCTGCCTGACCTCGATCCGGGTTTCGATCACTTCTGACTTAATTAGCCTTGAATAGATGGTTGTTAAGAGTTCGGCCAGTGTAAATGGTTTGGTTACATAGTCGTCAGCGCCAATCTCCATTCCTTTGCGCAAATTTTCTTTTTCTGCAAGTGCGGTTAAAAAAATGAAAGGAGTTAGTGAGGTGGGCGCATATTGCCTGAGTTCGCTGTAAACCTCAAACCCATCGGTTTCAGGCATCATAATATCGCACAGGATAATATCAGGAAGTTGTTTTTTTGCAATTTCTATCCCCTGTCTG
>CAILJH010000188.1 GCA_903834475.1 uncultured Prolixibacteraceae bacterium
ATTTTCAATCAATGAATTGATTTCTTCCGAAGATTGTGTAAATCCTTGAAATACGCCTAAAAAAAAGAAGTAGAAAACAATCAAACACCACTTGACAAGTTGAGATTTCGACATGGTTCGGTTATTACATGTTAACAAAGCTATGAGCTAAGTCTATTCTGGTCATCACGGAAAAAGGGGATTTTAAATCAAATCAGTAAAATCACCTTTTTAGGGGATATTCAAACTTTTTCGACTTCCTAAATTTACTTGAAAATATGTTCCGGAAGAAATGGTTAGAAAGTTAAAGTTCACTAACTTTAATAGGATAATTTAAATAGACGGCGATAGTGAGGTTTTGATGCGGGTGATTGTGTGTTGAATTCCGGGAAAAGAATTGACATCATAAAAACCATAAAATCAATAGTATGAAAACTTTAAAATTTGTAATCGTAGTTATTTTCTGTCTTGGATTTTTCAATGTGGATGCCCAAATCAATTTAAAGGACAAACTGAAGAATGCCACGAATAACCGGGCGAACCAACGAACCAACCAAGGCATCAACAAAGGACTGGATGCCGTTGAAGGTGGGGTTAAAGACCTGTTCAAGAAAAAGAATAAAGATGGTGAGCAGGCTCAGGACAGCGTTGCAAGTGACCAAAGTCAGGATGCAGAGCAGGCTAAAAAGTCCTCTAAAGATGCAAGTCCTTCATTAGCGGCCTATTCCAAATTCGATTTTGTACCGGGAGAGAAGGTTATTTTTTACGATGATTTTAGCCAGGATGCCGTAGGCGATTTCCCGGCCTTGTACAACACGAATGGGTCAGGCGAAGTTGTAACCACAAACCTGTATCCGGGCAATTGGCTAAAATATGTGTCGCGTGATGATATCTGGACAGACAAGTTGTTAACGCTACCTGATAACTATACTCTGGAATTCGATGTTGTTCCCATTCAGGGTACAGAAGGCGGAATGGGTGGATGGGCTTTCAGGTTGTATAAATGCAGCAACGAAAAGTCGTGGGATGGTGGTGCTGTTCCCGGGAAAGCTGGTTTTGCGTTTGGCGTCGAATATTTTGGAAGGGTATACTACCGCGCCTATAATAACAGTTTGGATGGAAAATTCTGGGATCAGACCGGTTCTAATGAAGACAAAAGCACCTATGAGACTAAGGACAAAAAATATCATTTCTCTGTTTGGGTGCAAAAAACCAGAGTAAGGGTTTACCAGAACGAAACCAAGTTGTTTGACGCACCGCGTGCCATTCCTGATCCAGCATTAAAATTCGACCGGATTCGATTTGAAGATGGCGCCGCTATGATTTCGAATATCCGCATTGCAGTGGGTGCTCCCGATATGCGTAATAAGCTGATGACTGAAGGAAAGCTAGTTACCTACGGAATTTATTTCGATGTAAATAAAGATGTGGTTAAACCCGAATCATATGGCACATTGAAAGGAATTGCAGACATTTTGAATGAAGTTCCTGATGTAAAAGTAAAGATTGTTGGCCATACCGATTCGGATGGTCAGGATGCAGCCAACCTTGATTTATCGAAACGCCGCGCCGCCTCGGTTAAAGCCGAACTAGCCAAGAACTTTGGAGTAAATGCCGACCGTTTAGTAACCGATGGCATGGGAGAAAGTCAACCA
>CAILJH010000189.1 GCA_903834475.1 uncultured Prolixibacteraceae bacterium
CCTCACTGAGTTTGACCGGATTGCCGGAAAATCGGCCGAGAATTCGGATATTCGTGCTGAAGTCCTATTCTACAAAGCTTTGTGCGGACTGAAACTCGACAATGGAAATGCCGAAGAACAAATTGCCGATTTCATGAACCAGTTTCCTGAGAGTTCATTCCGGAACAGGGCATTATTTGAACAGGCTGTTTACCAGTTTGATAAAAAGAAATATTCTGCAGTTCTGAAAACACTTGGTGGATTAAACAAGGCTGATTTATCTGCTGATGAGAAAACATATTTTTATTATCTGAAGGGATATTCAAATTTCGAGCTGGAGAAGATGGATGCAGCAGCGACTGATTTTGCGGAAATTAAAGAAGGAAACTCCATGTATGCAGCTCCGGCTCAATACTATTTCGGGCACATTCATTACCTGAAAGGCAATTACGATCAGGCGCTTCAGGAATTTGTCAAGCTGAAGAAAAATCCGGTTTTTGAAAAGGTGATCCCATTTTACATCAGCCAGATTTATTACAAGCAGGCCAAATACCGCGAAGTGGTTGATTACACCGCTCCAATCATCAATACAGTCGCCGCTGATCAGCAGCCGGAATTGGCGCGCATCCTGGGTGATTCATATTTTCATTTGCGCGAATTCAAAGAAGCCATCCAATTTCTGGAGTTTTTTCTTTCAGACAAAAACAACAAAGGACGCACCGAAAATTACATGCTTGGTTATTGCTACTACCTGAACAGTGACGAAGCGAAAGCCATACCGCATCTCGAAATCGCTTCGAAAGGGAAAGATGAATTGGCGCAAAATGCCTGTTATCATTTGGCCGATTGCTATGTGGAAACCAATGATAAGAACAAGGCGCGGCAAGCTTTTGAGGCAGCAGCAGAATTCGATTTTGATGCCAAAATTAAGGAGGATGCCTTGTTTAATTATGCCAAAATCACTTATGAATTGTCTTATTCGCCGTTCAACGAAACCATCAAGGCATTCGATAAATATGTGGCATCATACCCAAATTCGGAGCGGAACGACGCAGCTTACGATTACCTGGTGAAAGTTTACATGAGCACAAGCAATTACCGCGACGCAATGGCTTCGATTGAAAAGATCAAGGTGAAAAGTCCTTCGGTAAAAACTGCCTATCAGCGGGTTGCCTATTTCAGGGCACTTGAATGTTTCAATAACCTGGAATACAAAGATGCCATCGAAAATTTTGAAAAATCAATTGATGCAGGTGATTTCAACAAGAATTACCGTGCCTTGTCACTTTTCTGGAAAGCTGAGGCCTGTTACCGCTTGAACGATTTTAATCAGGCTATTTCAGCTTACAACAGTTTTCTGAAATCCTACGGAGCAATTGCCTTGCAAGAATATCATATGGCAAATTACAACCTGGCCTATGCATATTTTCAGCTGAAAGATTATTCGAGTGCAGCCGATTATTTCAGGAAATTCCTGAATCTTGAGGCTGATATCCGGACAGAAAAAGTGGCAGATGCCAACAACCGCCTGGGCGACTGCAATTTTCTGAACCGCGATTATGCCTCGGCTATTTCGAATTACGACCGTGCTTTGATCATGAACCTGTATGATGCTGACTATTCACTTTTCCAGAAAGCGTTCTGTTTGGGAATTCAGCGTGATAATCAGGCAAAAATCGGAGCATTGCAGTCGCTGATTCAAAACTATCCGAAATCCACTTATCAGGATGATGCCCTTTTTGAATTGGGCCGGACTTACGAACGAATGAATCAGCCACAACTGGCAATCGGCTTTTACAAAGACCTGATCAGCAAATATCCGCAGAGTAATCTGGTGAATAAAACTTTGGTACAGCTTGGGCTGGTATATTACAATTCAAACGATTTCCAATCTTCGGTAAACTACTATAAACAGGTAGTCGATCGTTCGCCAAACAGTCCGGAAACTCAGGCTGCACTGGCCGGAATGAAAAACAGCTATGTGGAGATGAACGATGTGGATGCCTATTTTGCCTATACCGGAAGTCTGGGTTCAGGAGCTCAGGTTTCGGCAACCGAGCAGGATTCTCTTTCATATCAGTCTGCCGAAAAGTTGTATATGGCAAAAGATAAAAAGGCGCGGTCGCAGTTCGAGCGCTATCTGAGCCAGTTTCCAAACGGGAGTTTTGTGCTGAATGCACATTTTTACCTGGCTGAGATTCTTTACGCGGAAGGCGATAATACCAAAGCATTGGCTGAATACGAGCTTGTGATTGCCAAGCCTGACAACTATTTCACACCGTCTTCGCTGCTCAAGGCAGCCGGACTTCATTACAATACTGAAAATTACAAGCAGTCGTTGGCGTATTTCGAGCGTCTGGCCAAAACTTCTGACTCCGGAAATAAATTGCAGGATGTCCAGACTGGAATCATGCGCTGTCAGTTCAAATTGGCTAATTATCAGTTTAGTGCGGAGGCAGCGAACCAGGTTTTGGCTACCGAAAAAGTATCTGATATTCTAAAACGGGAGACCAATTATGTTC
>CAILJH010000190.1 GCA_903834475.1 uncultured Prolixibacteraceae bacterium
CTCACTTTCTTCGGCCTGAAAGGCCAGCTTATTCTAACCCCAGACAACGTCTGGGGTAAAAGGAATAATGGAAAACACGTCCGCGCGGTAACAATAATCAAGGCAAAAATCTTCTTTCGGACGCCTGCCGGCCGCTGGTAGGGAATTGGGATACATACCTCTTCGTCCTCAATAACGACAACCTTTCAAAAAATGTTATAGCGCGGACGATTTTAACGTCCATTTTCCAACCCAGGGCGACACTCCGTTTGCCGTTCGACTGAGCTCACGTCGAAGCCCTGGGTTAGAATAAACTGGCCTTTCAGGCCGTTGGTTTGTCTAAATATCATGATTTAAGTTTCAAAATGGTAGGTATAAAGAGTAGCCCTGCATACTGGGGGTGGGTAAAAAAATTAGATGCGTTTGCCCTGCCCTTCATTTGAACAATCCGGAAGAAGTAAATGTTTGGGAGCGTGAGTGAATTGTGATTTGGTGACGGATTTTTATCCTTCTTAAGAAGTTTGATATTCTCCTTCCGGCTTCTGTTAATTGTCATTTTCCGGAACCCGGATTTTTGATACTTTCGTAGCATTCAATTTGTAAACCAAACCAATAAAACAGATATGATCAAAAAATCCATCTTCATTTTAGCCTGTGTCGTTATGATTTCAGCCTGCCATTCAACCATTAAGAAACAAGGTGAATCAAGTCCCGCGCCTGCACCGTCAGGAATTACCGAAGCCACCATGACCGATGCCATCCAGGCGATTGGAACTCCGGTTAAGGGCGAAAGTGCTGTGCTGGTCGAAAAAGGTGTCCGTCATGCGGCTTCTCTTTGGTGCGCCGCCGATGGAACTCCGGAAGATTTCATTAAATTCTGTTCTGAGAACTTCATCTCTGATCCGGCTAAAAAGGAAGCTTCTTTCAAGCGGTTTTCAGAATATCTGGAATCGCTTTACGGGCATTTCAACAAACTTTCGCTCGACATGCAGGAAAATGTGCAGCTTCAGAAAGGTGATTTGTTGTCCATCGATCCGCTGTTTTCCGGATACAATCCGGGTGCACACCTGATGAACGACCTGTACGAAAATAAAATCGCTTTCATTGTGGCACTCAACTTTCCGTATTTCATCACCGAAGATAAAAACAGTTCAGGCCCAAACTGGACGCCGCTGCAATGGGGTTATGCACGCTTGGGCGATGTGTTCAGCTCCCGTGTACCTTCCGCACTGGTTCAGCTTTCTTCCAAAGTTTCGGCTGAAACCGATGCATACATTGCCGATTACAACATTTACATGGGCCATTTGCTGAACGAAAATGGTGACAAACTCTTTCCTGAAAACATGGTTTTGCTGAGCCACTGGAACCTGCGCGACGAAATCAAGGCCAACTATTCGAACAAAGTAAACGGCCTCGACAAGCAGGGAATGATTTATAAAGTGATGGAGCGGATTGTCGACCAATCGATTCCGAAAGCTGTGATTAACTCCGGAAAACAGGACTGGAAACCGGTTTCCAATGAGGTACTGGTTTCAGGAACGAAAACGGAAAGTCCTTCTGAAACCGATGGCCGATATCAACAAATTCTGAATACTTTTCATGTATATCAGGCACTCGATCCCTATTATCCAACAATGAACACCGCCATCCAGCGTGCATTTTCGGCCGGAATGCAAATTCCTCAGCCTGAAGTTCAGAAGCTGTTCAACGAATTTTTAAGTTCGTCGCAGGTTCAGGAAGTGGCCTCGATCATCCAGAAACGTTTGGGTCGCGAACTTCAGCCATGGGATATCTGGTACGATGGTTTCAAGGCGCGCAGCTCGATTAACGAAGAAAGCCTGAATGCGATTACCGAAAAGAAATACCCGAATGCCCAGGCGCTGGAAGCCGATCTGGGGAATATTTTGCTGAAGCTGGGTTTCACCAAAGAAAAGGCGGCCTTCATCGCCTCGCGCGTTTCGGTCGATCCGGCCCGTGGTTCGGGACATGCCTGGGGCGCATCGATGAAAAGCGAAAAAGCGCACCTCCGCACCCGCATTCCAGCCACCGGTATGAATTACAAAGGCTACAACATTGCGGTTCACGAATTCGGACACAATGTGGAACAAACCATTTCGCTGAACGAAGTACCGAATTACATGATCAACGGCGTGCCGAATACCGCATTTACCGAAGCGTTGGCTTTTGTGTTTCAGGAGCGCGACCTGTTTTTGCTGAACATGAAAGACCCGAACCCGGAGAAAGAATACCTGAAAACACTCGATATTTTCTGGTCGCTCTACGAAATCATGGGCGTTTCGGTGGTCGACATGAAAATGTGGCAATGGCTGTACGACAATCCGAACAGTTCGGCTGCCGAGCTGCGTGACGCTGTGCTGCAAATCAGCAAGGATGTGTGGAATACCTATTATGCACCGGTTTTCGGGATGAAAGACCAGACCATTCTGGGGATTTATTCGCACATGGTGAATTCGCCGATGTATCTGCCCAATTATGCTTTTGGTCACCTCATTCATTTCCAGCTCGAAGAGCATTTCAAAACGCACGAATTTGCTCCGGAAGTGCAACGGATTTTCTCTCTCGGTCAACTTACGCCCAACGAATGGATGCATCAGGCTGTTGGCGAACCGCTCTCGAACGAAGCCATTTTAAAGGCGGCCGATGTGGCGATTGGGAAAATGAAATAGGAAGGGGTTTTCAGGCTGAAAGCCTGACTTAATTCAGCCCAAGGCAACGCCTTGGGTAATCTGAACAACCAGACACATCGCCCTGTAAGGGCAAATTAATCTGCCCTTACAGGGCGATAACCGAAATTGGCAATGTCTTATCCAAGGCGTTGCCTTGGGCTGAATTGAGTTGTCCTTTCAGGACGATAATACATTTCCGGGATTCTATTTTATTTGATATTTTCTTTCATCCCTTGAATTCATTGCAATAAAAACTTGATGCTAATCCAGTTTTTATTCAGGCTGAAGGCCCGGTTAAATTCAGCCCAAGGCAACGCCTTGGGTAATCTGAACAACCAGACACATCGCCCTGTAAGGGCAAATTAATCTGCCCTTACAGGGCGATAACCCGAATTGCGTGTAATTAACCCAAGGCGTTGCCTTGGGCTGAACTGAGTTGTCCTTTCAGGACGATAATACAATTTTGGGATTCTATTTTGTTTGACATTTTCTTTCATCCCTTGAATTCATTGCAATAAAAACTTGATGTTAATCCAGTTTTTATTCAGGCTGAAAGCCTGACTTAATTCAGCCCAAGGCAACGCCTTGGGTAATCTATATAATCAAACACATCGCCCTGTAAGGGCAGATTAATCCGACCATAAATACCGTTCATCAAATTCAATCTCATATTCTTTCAAAAATACCAGCAGTTCTTCCCTGAATGACATCTTTTTATGATGCTCTTCCTGGTTGGCTATGTATCGTTTCGTTTTATCATGAATCGACTGGCTAACCGAAAATCCTGCATATCCTCCTTGCCAGGCAAATTGTTTGTAATGCGGGTCTATAGTTTTAATCCATCGGCTACTATGTCGCTTAATTTCTTCAACCAAGCTTGCCAGCGAACTGTTTTTCGACATTACACACAAGATGTGCACATGATCATTTGTTCCATTAATCAAAATTGGAATAGAACCATTGTCTTTTAATATAGTTCCGATATAGGCATAAAGAACCTTTTTCTCCTCCTGCCGGATTGGAACTTGTGGATTCTTAATGTGAAAAATGAGATGGATGTAGAGTTTTGATAAAGATTGTGACATATTATGATTTTTAATCTGCCCTTTCAGGGCGTTAATCGGAATTGTGTATAATAACCCAAGGCGTTGCCTTGGGCTGAACTGAGTTGTCCTTTCAGGACAAGCTATCTTTGAAATATCTAATTTACAACAATTCTCATTAATGTCTCTTTAATCTCTTTGGTTAAAACGGTTTTGTTATATTTAACTCGACATTAACACGTCAATCGCCATGAAAAAATACATCTTCATCTTTGCACTAATCACCCTGCTTATGAACTGTACCTCAAAAGAAAAACCGGTTTCTCCATTGGTTACCCTTTCCAACGGACAAATTGAAATTGGAATTATCCCCGCTGTGGGTGGTGTTTTGGTTCATGCTTCGCTGGTGGTTCATGCCAATATCCTGAATTCCGATTCAACGCTTTGGAACGAATCTCCGGATCAACGACCTTCACTCGATCCGAAAGCACCGTTTAAAACCTACAACGGACACATTACCTGGCTGAGCCCGCAATCGGAATGGTGGATCAACCAGGATTCGTTTCCCGAATTGAAAAAGGCGCATTCAAAATGGCCGCCCGACCCGGTGCTGACAGTCGCACCTTATCAGATCATCAGTCAGACTGAACATGAAATCAAGCTACTGAGTCCTGAAAGTCCGTTCTCGAAGGTGCAGTTCACCAAAACCTACCGCATCGAAGGAAATAAGGTGTTTCTGAGCACTTCGGCTAAAAACACCAGCAACGAAACGGTGAGTTGGGGACTCTGGCACAACACGCGCATGAATGGCTGGGATTTCGTTTTTGTACAGGCCGACTCTGCTGCACTCCGGAAGAACGATTATTACAATCAGGGAAACATCCGGAAACCTGACTTGAATTACCGGAATGGTTTTTACACCTACGACGCTTCGGTGCCTAAAAGTGCCAAGGTCGTCCACAAAGCCAAGGCATTTTTCGATGTGAAAAATCCGGTCATTGCAGGCCATCACCAGAATCAGTGGCTGATTATCCGCAGCGAAGCGATCGACAATACCCGGATTCATCCGGAAGAGACCCGCGTTCAGTTGTACATCGAAAACTCGTACCAGGCAGCCGGCGATTTGCAGGAACTCGAAATGCAGTTTGCCTATCATACGATTGCCCCGGGAGCAAGCATCGAGGCCACCGAAATCTGGGAAATTCTGCCCGGCAGCGGTTTAACCGATAAATACAAGTTGGGTGAAGAATTAAGGGCAATGCTGAAGTAAGGAAAGCCTCCCCCAAACCCCCTCCGAAAGAGGGGGCTTTTTGATACCGCGAATTAAAAGCGAATATTTTTAATTGAAGTTGTCCCAAGCCTCTCCCTTTCGGGGAGAGGTGGGAGAGGGGCTCTTAAATATTTTACTGCCCGACCAATTCAATTTTTTGTTTGAAAGATGCTTTTTCGGCCATACTGCTGTGATTGCCGGAATCATAACCACCGCCTCCGCCCCCGGAATAACCACCCGGGCGTCCTCCGCCTGAATGTCCGCCACCTGAGTGACCTCCACCGGAATAACCACCGCCCATTCCTCCACCGCCACCACCCGACATTCCGCCTCCTTCTCCGGAACGACCCCGGTGTTCGCCTTCTCCGGAAGATGGCCGCTCCATTCCGTTGACCGAAACCTCCAGTGAAATCAGTTCATCCAGCTGTATGGACTGCTCAACCATCAGTTCCTTTAAGGGGATGGCGATTTCGTAAACCAGATTCTGTGTGAAATTTGCCCCAATGCCAAGCTGGATGTCTTTACGACTATTCAGTTTCAGTTCGCTTACGCCGCTCTGAAATCCATGAAGCAAAACATCGGGCAATTGCGAGGTGTAATCTTTTATAATCAGGTTCACTTCAGCGCGGTTTTCCTGTTCGCTGCTTCCTCTCTGATACCCCTGACCCAGGTGCGGTACCCCCTGAAAATTCAGACTGGAATTGAATTTCCGCTTCTTTTCTTTCGAACTCAATTCGATCGTCCAACCGGCCTTCATCAGCTTCATCATTTTTCGCTGATCGTCAACCGTAAAAATCAGGTACATATTCTGCTTGTCGTTGCTGATTGAATAACGAAATCCGGTGTTGTCGTCGTAGAAACTTAATGGCGAAGTCCAGTCCTTATCGTTGCCATCGATATGGATTTCTCCGGTTTTGAATTTGCATTTGGACACATCGCTTTGTGCGGATAGCTGAAAGGCAAACGTAAGCAGGATAAGGAAAGCTAAACTGAATGTTTTCATGGGTATTGATTTTATGTTGTTTCTGAACCGGAATAATCCATCGCTTCGATGCCTGTTCTTCAAAATCGTTTAGTGATTAGTCCGATGGTAAAGGAAAATATTTTTAAGCCAGAGAAATCAACCATTTCCGTTAAAAATCATTAATAAAAACAAATTATCTTTACTCTATGACCGACGTGCACAGCAGCGAAATAAGGAGTTATAACATGTCCCGTATCAAAGGGAAAAACACCAAACCCGAAATCTTGGTGCGGAAATTCCTTTTTGCCAATGGATTCCGTTATCGATTACACGTTAAAAGTCTTCCCGGAAAACCTGATATTGTATTACCCAAATACAAAACCGTGATTTTTGTGAACGGTTGTTTTTGGCACGGCCACCAAGGCTGCCGTTATTTTGTACTCCCCAAAACCCGCACAGAATGGTGGTTGCAAAAGATTTCCGACACCCAAAACCGGGACAAATTGGCTAAACAGGAATTGGAAAATCTGGGTTGGAAAGTGATTGTAATTTGGGAATGCAAATTGAAAAGTAAAAAGCTCGAAACTATTCTTACCTTGATTGCCATGTTATTTAGCAACTACTAAAAAAATTATGATATATTTTCAAATGTGACTCGGATTCGGTTGACTAACAAGTCACATTGATATAACTTGTGCAATATGAAAGCACAGGAAAAATTCGGAGAAAAACTCAGGACTTACCGAACCCAACAAGGTTTGTCTCAAGAACAATTGGCACTCAAGGCAGATATTGACCGCACATATATTGCAAGTGTAGAGAATGGGAAACGCAATGTTTCCATCCAAACTATCCATAAGTTTTTAAAAGCCATCAACATTCCATTCAGTGAATTCTTTTCTGATTTCACTCAATTATAACTTTCAAATGACCATCCCAATTATAGACTTATTTGCAG
>CAILJH010000191.1 GCA_903834475.1 uncultured Prolixibacteraceae bacterium
ATAATACTTCGCTGGTTCCGGATTCCAACTGATTTTCAGCTTTGAATCCAAAAATATCAAAAACAAATGCGTGAAACAGTCCGTTCAAGGCATCGCGGTCATCTGCTGAGATGGTTGATTTTCCATCGGCTACCGAATTGATCAGTTTCACTCCTTCGAATAAACCGGCAATGGCAATCGGGCTGTTTAAGTCGTCGCTCATGGCTGCAAAACAACTTGCCGATAGTTCAGCAATATTTACAGAAGAAGTATCAGATATTGGCAGTGAATCAATTTTAGCAACCGCTTTCATCAGGCGTTCCAGTCCTTTTTCTGAAGCCTGAAGCGCTTCGTTCGAGAAATCGAGTGTACTTCGGTAGTGAGCCTGAAGCATGAAAAAACGGATGGTCATGGGTGAATATGCTTTTTCGAGCAGCGGATGGTTTCCACTGAAAAATTCTTCCAGCGAAATAGCATTTCCGAGCGATTTACCCATTTTCTGACCGTTCAGGGTAATCATGTTGTTGTGCATCCAGTATCGGACGGCAGGTTTTCCGTGTGCAGCCAGCGACTGAGCCATTTCGGCTTCGTGGTGCGGGAAAGTCAAATCCATTCCTCCGCCATGAATATCAAAGGTTTCGCCAAGGTATTTGCAACTCATGGCTGTACATTCAATATGCCATCCGGGAAAACCTTCGCTCCAGGGTGAAGGCCAGTGCATGAGGTGTTCAGGTTGTGCCTTTTTCCAGATGGCGAAATCAAGTCCGGAGCGTTTTTCGCTCTGACCATCGAGTGTCCGGGTATTGCTGATCAGGTCCTCAATTTTTCGGCCTGAAAGTTTCCCGTATTCATTTTCAGAAGCAAATTTCTCCACGTCAAAATACACCGATCCATTGCTTTCGTAAGCATATCCTGAAGCCAGGATTTTCTTCACTTCCTCAATCTGTTCAATAATGTGGCCCGAAGCGCGTGGTTCGATGCTGGGTAAACCCAGGTTGAGCAAAGCCATTGCATCATGGTACATATTGGTGTATTTCTGCACCACTTCCATCGGTTCCAATTCATCCAGTTTGGCTTGTTTGGCGATTTTATCCTCGCCTTCATCGGCATCGGCAACCAAATGACCTACATCGGTGATGTTACGGACATACCGGACTTTGTAGCCAATTTGCTTCAGGTATCGGAAAAGTAAATCGAAGGTAATGGCTGAACGGGCATGACCCAAATGTGGCGGTCCGTAAACCGTTGGTCCGCAAACATACAATCCCACCTTGCCGGTAGCCAGCGGTTCAAAAACTTCCTTCTTCCGGGTAAGCGTGTTGTAGATTTGGATTTCCTGAATCATGATCATTGAATTTTGATGCAGCAAATGTAAAAAATATTGATGAAACCCGGGGTGAAGTAATTCGCTGGTTTATGTGGTTAAGAATTTAATTTCGAATTACGGCTGTTCGTTTATGAATTTGTCATCATCTCGGTGAATTCAAATCAAATCTTCAGGGGTTGAAGCGCAACACATTTCGCCCCGATGGGCAATGCTGTTAAGTTAGCGAATTTCTTTGTGCCAACTTTGAGTCTTAGTGACTTTGTGGCAAGAAAAAATAGCCACTAAGACACAAAGACTCAAAGTTTGCAATTAGGGAAAACACATCCCATCCCTACAAGAATATGAGGTGATCCTTTGTAGCATAAACAATCACAGCGACTTTAAGCAGCAGCTCTGCGTTCTGTTTGTAGCGAAAATCGTTACGCAATGAACCCAAGCTCCGGAGGAGCGGAATATACCTTTTGGGCAATTCCTGTCGGGATACCCCCGCACAACAACCACTAAAATAGATAAGGGACTTCTCTATATCGAGGGCTTGATATGCTTTTTGAGTATGGTGATGATGTCATCCTTACTGAACGGTTTTGTAATATTATCATTGCATCCGGCCAGCAGTGCGTTTTCCTTATCGTTTGCCAAAGCATAGGTGGTTTGTGCAATAATAACTACGTCTTTATTATACTCCCGTATCTGGCGGGTTGCTTCATATCCGTTCATATTTGGCATCGCAATATCCATCAGTATCACATCGATATCCTGATTTTCGCGGCTCACCTTCACCGCTTCATCACCTGTTTTTACTTTGTAAACCTGGTTGCTGAATCCTGCCACAATCACCGAAATCAGCTTCATCGATATTTCATCGTCTTCGGCGATCAGAATGTTGAGGTTTTCTATTTTACCTTCATGTATTTCTTCAGAAACAGACATTTGCTTAGCAACTTCCTTTTTCTCCTGAATCATAGCAGGAATGTTAAAACTAAAAACAGTTCCGATATTTGGTTCCGATTCAACCGTAATTGTTCCATTTAACTTTTCGACAAACTCCTTACAAAGCAGCAATCCCAGGCCAGTACTGAGTTCTCCGCTGGTGCCCGGGCGTTTGGTACTCGCATCAATTCGGAAAAGATTATTCAGCATTTCGCTGGTCATACCGATACCGGTATCTCTCACCGATATCAGCGCCATATTATTCGCTGAAAGTTCAGCAGAAACACTTACTTTTCCTCCTTTGGGCGTAAATTTTATGGCATTCGAAATCAGGTTTCGGATGACCGTCTGAAGCATGTTTTTGTCGGCAAACACCACAGGTTCATTGGTGATTTGTACAATAAGTTCAATTCGTTTCAGTTTGGCTGAGTCTTCCAAAATACCTGTGCATTCAGCAATTGTTTGCGTTAAATCAAGTTTTTGAGGCTTGAAGTCGGTCAATCCCCGGTCTATTTGCGACCATTCGAGCAGATTCACGAGCAAGGTGAACGTATTCCGTGCAGAACGGCTCAGGCCTTCAATCATTTCCTTTCTGTCTTTTTCCGGAAAATCGTAGGTTTCATCAGTCAGCATTTCGGTCATTCCCATAAAGTTTCCGAGCGGACCTCGTAAATCGTGGGCAATAATGGAGAAAAATTTATCTTTTTCTGAATTGATTTTTTGAAGTTCTTCGTTCTGAAGTTTGATTTCCAGTTCCGTACGCTTCTGTTCCGAAATATCCCAATTGGTTCCAATCATGCGAACTGATTTTCCGGACTCGTCCAGTTGAACGCTTGCCAGTGCCTTGAGGGTATGGATCGATCCATCGGGCCATACCACGCGGAATTCGGTATCAAATTCTTTTTCACCGCGAATTGCCATTTGAGTTTCCCGATCGCAGCGGTCGATATCTTCGGGATGAAGACCAGCACGCCAGGCCTGATAGATACCACTGAAATCGCCTTCCCGGGTTCCGTAGAGTGCAAACATCTGATCGTCCCATAAAAGACTGTTGTTTGCCAAATCGTATTCCCATACGCCCACTCCTCCGGCTCGGGTAGCCAATGCCAAACGGGCAGAAATACTCCTCAACTCTTCTTCCGCATTTTTACGTTCGGTGATGTCTTCTTTAACTGCAATGAAATTGGTGATTTCTCCTTTGGCGTTTTTTATTTGAGAGATGGTCATGAATTCCCAGTATAAGTCCCCGTTTTTCTTCTTGTTTAACAACTCTCCGCGCCATTCCTTACCCGCCAGAATGGTTTCCCAAAGTTTCTCGTAAGTTTCAATTGGAGTTGTGCTGGATTGAGTTATTTTGGGATTTCTTCCAATCACTTCTTCCATGGAATAGCCTGTCAATTGGCAATATTTGGGATTTGCAAATTCAATAATTCCATGCTCATCCGTAATGATGATAGAGGCAGAGCTTTGCTCTACTCCTTTTGATAACTTTACAATTGTTTCTTCTGCCTGTTTGCGTGCAGTAATGTCCCGGCTGATTCCAAGTATTCCGATCACCGTTCCGTCGGTGTCGCAATAAGGTGTTTTCAGTGTATCCAAAAGCGCCTTTCTTCCATCGGGATAGGTAACCCATTCTTCATTATTCCGGGTATGTTTGGTTTTCAACATTTCCTGGTCATGCTGGGTGAACCAATCTGCATTCTCCTGATCAAAAAAGTCGTAGTCGGTTTTTCCGATAATTTCATTTTTTGATAACCCGATTAATTCGGTAAAAGCAGGATTACATCCCACATAAACGCCTTTCAGGTCTTTAAAAAAGATGATATCGGGGATGGAGTCAAGCAACAAGTTGATCAGTACTGCTTGCCGGGTTTTTTCCTCATCTGATTTTTTACGCTCGGAAATATCGTGGAAATTCAATAAAATGCCTTCGATTACCGGATCGTTGATCAGGTTGCAGGCAGTCATCTCAACGGGTTTGTAACTACCATCTTTACAAAGGTATCTGAACTCAAAAGTCAAGTCCGAGTTTTCTTTTTCCATCAGCCGTTGGAACACTTTTTGCGCCATCTCCTGGTCATCAGGATGGACGTTTGAGAAGCAGCTGGTGCCAATGTTATCTTCGGGTAACCAACCGAAAAATTTCTCACTGTTCGGACTTCTGTATTTTACCAGGCCATCGGCACCTATTATACTAATCACGTCCGAAATATTGGTTATCATGGAACTAAATCTGGAGTGGCTCTCCTGTAATAAATTCTGGTTCTGCTTGCGTTCGGTGATATCGTGTATGGCAGTCTGAATGGACTGGACTCCGCCATAGTTGATTGGGGAACTCTGAACTTCGACATCCAGCACGCTTCCGTCGAGCTTCAAGTATTTCATCTCGGTCTTAGGCGCTATAGACTGATCTTCGATACACTTTTTAATCCGGGAAGTCACAAGTTGTTGAAAATCAGGATGTACCCGATCGGCCATGTTGGTGCCAATCAAACCTTTTTCAGATGTGGCTCCGAATAACAAATTGGCTGATGGATTGGCATAAAATATTTTGCCGTCTCCAACAATAACAATCGGATAAAGCGATGATTCGATCATGGACCGGTAATGTTCCTCGCTCTTTAACAGCTCTTCATTTTTTAAGGCAAGCAAGTTGGCCGTTTCCCTGACTACTTCACTCTGGCCGGCAAGTTCCTTATTGGCAAGACTCAACTCTTTTGTTAGCTTCTCTGCTATTTTCTGTGCCCGCAAACCGGTATTCTGCAAGGATAACAGCAAGAAGAATAAAAGAAAGTGAATCATAAGTAGGCCAATAATCCGAATGAGTTCCATGCGTTGAAAATGAAAAACCGACTCCTTGTATTGGTTAAAATTCAAAATCCATTTCCTGCCGCCAATCAGAACTGGAATCGAAACGAACCAGATTGAATCATTCGTAAAGGCACTTTTTTCTATAATTTGGCTGTCGTATAATAATGATTGGTTCGAAATACTGTCATCGAATATTTGGAGCTGAATTTTATTATGAGCTACTGAATCTACACGTCCTATAATTCCAAGCATTAAATCATCCATGTGATAGGCGCTGAAGACCCAGCCTTTGATGGCTTTCCGCCGCTGCTCAACGGTATTGGTCGGGCTGCCGTTTCGAAAAACAGGAACATACATCAAGGTACTGGCCTCTTTTACCGAAGAATCTTCATGTTCTAATATGACTTTGCCTGAAAGGGCAACCATATCCGAATCGCGGGCTATTTCCATGGCTTTTCTGCGAATGGGCTTAGCAAACATATCATACCCCAGAAAACGCAAATTAGTGTCAATAAATGGTTCAACGAAAATGCAGGAGGTATGAAAACCGCTCTCTTCCGGCGATTGAACCGTATTTGCAGGACATACATCCTTTAGATTTGGCTGAATATTTTCTTTTTGCTGACCGTTCGAAATAACAGCGGCATAACCAAAACTCCGGATACCAGGTAATTCCTTATCAACCAATGACTGCTGGTAAAAAGTCTTCCAGTCCTGACTGCTTACAGTGTCTGAAGATTCAAT
>CAILJH010000192.1 GCA_903834475.1 uncultured Prolixibacteraceae bacterium
GGAAGTTTCGATGCCGGACTGGGTTCGTCCTATCTGGCCAGTATCGTTGGTCAGAAAAAAGCACGCGAAATCTGGTTCATGTGCCGCCAGTATTCGGCAGCCGAAGCATTGGAAATGGGATTGGTAAACAAGGTTGTTCCGTTCGATCAGTTGGAAGATGAGGTGGTGGCCTGGGCTCAGCAAATGCAGGAACACAGTCCGCTGGCCTTGCGAATGCTGAAACTTGGATTGAATGCCGAATTGGATGGACAAATAGGAATTCAGGAATTCGCCGGAAATGCTACTTTGCTGTATTACCTCACCGAAGAAGCCCAGGAAGGCAAACACGCATTCCTCGAAAAACGCAAGCCGGACTTCAAAAAATATCCTAAATTCCCTTAATATCAATGCATTAGTCGTGTTACAAATATGTAACTTACATTTTTGTAACATCAGTTTTATTCAGGTATTTTTACCACAGAGAACTCATAGAAAAACAGACCGATAAAAAAATGGAATCATTAAAAAGTTGGATCAAAGCAGCACGTTTAAGAACATTGCCACTGGCAGTGTCAGGCATTTTGATGGGTGCGGCACTTTCATATCTGGATAAAGGTTTCAGTGTGACAGTGACCGTTCTGGCCATTGTGACCGCTCTGTTTATTCAGATCTTCTCAAATTTTGCAAACGACTATGGCGATTCGCAGAAAGGAACCGACAATCAGCAACGGGTCGGGCCAAAGCGGACTGTACAAAGCGGTGAAATTAGTCCGAAGCAAATGAAACTTGGGATGATTGTCCTGATTTTGCTGAGTCTGGCCACTGGAATCTGGCTGGTTGCCGAAGGAACGAAAGGACTTGAACTCACTACTTTTTTACTCTTTCTGTCATTCGGAATTATAGCCTTGATTGCAGCATTTAAATACACTGCAGGCCGGAATCCATATGGATATGCCGGGTTTGGAGACTTAGCTGTTTTCCTTTTCTTCGGAATTTTACCTGTTGCGGGAACCTATTTTTTAAATACTCATCAGATAAATCCTGAATTATTTCTGCCGGCAGTCAGTATCGGTTTATTCAGTACCGGTGTTCTCAATCTGAACAATATGCGCGATATTGCGAACGACCGGAATTCAGGAAAAAATACCGTGATTGTAAGAATGGGCAGTTACAAAGGTAAGATTTACCACAGCCTGCTCATTTTGATTGGAATGCTGAGCACCGTTTTATTTACTTTTGTTCAGGGAAAGTCAACTTTACAATGGCTCTTTTTGCTGGCCTTTCCGTTTTTCATCAACGATCTGATTCAGATCAACAAAATCACTAAACCCAAACAATTCGATCCTTTTCTGAAAAAATTGTCACTGGCAACCTTGCTGTTTACGGTGTTGTTTGGACTGGGAATCCTTTTGATTTGAGATTAACGATCAGAGATTAACGATTAACGAATGGCCTACAGCTATATTCTAAATCTAAAATCGTTGATCGTTAATCTTCAATCGTTAATTATTTAGTGCGAATCAATCTTTGCTCCAAAAGCCAGATCGCCGGCGTCGCCCAGTCCCGGAACAATGTACGACAAAGGTGTCATTTCCGGATCGACAGCTCCAATCCACAAGGTTACATTTTCTTCAGTAATGTGCTGGGTAATATATTCCACTCCTTGGGTACTTGCAATAACCACCACAATGTGAACATGTTTTGGCGCCCCTTTTTTCAATAAAGCCCGGTAACCGATTTCAATTGATGCCCCGGAAGCCAGCATCGGATCAGAAAGAATCAGATCTTTGCCAGTCAGCGAAGGTGAAGCGAGGTATTCGAACTCGATGTGGAATTCACTGGCTTCGTCATATTTCCGGTAGGCTGAAATAAATGCATTCTCTGCATGATCGAAAATGTTCAGTAATCCTTGCTGTAAGGGTAATCCTGCTCTTAAAATGGTGGCTAAAACAGGTTGCTGAACCAGGTTGGAAACCTGGGCCACTCCAAGCGGAGTTTTCACGTCGATGGTCTCGTAATCCATGACTTTGCTGATCTCGTAGGCAAAAATCTCACCCAAACGATTCAGATTTGTCCGGAAGCGCATCGGGTCTTTCTGAACGGCTTCATCTCTGATTTCTGCAATGAACTGATTAAAAACGGAATTCGCATTCCCTATGATATTTACCTTCATGATTAAATTAGTTTGGGCGAAAGTAATGAAAATTACCTAAGCAAAATAATGCTTTACAGTATAGAATATGATGATCATAAAGAAATTTCCGTATTACTTTTTGAATATCCGCAGAAGTTTTGGCAAGCGGTTTTGATGAAGGGAATAATAGGTTTGTGGCAGTGCTCCAAAACCTTTATAAAAGCGTGCAATGCCGGGAATGTTTGAACCTTCAAAGTCGAGTGTCAGGCTTTTACCAGTATTTTGACTAATGAACGAATCGATTAGCAGAAACATGGCACTTTTTTCAGTTCCGGACTGACTGGATGAAGCGGCGAGATAAATTACGGTTTGATTGCTCTTTACAAAAAATACGGACGCAACCAGATTGTTTTCGAAATCCCAGGCACCCAATAGTTCGCCGGAATGATTGGCTAATGCATGTCTGATGACCTTTTCCAAAGCAGAATAATGTCCGGTTTTTATTTCCGGCGACTTGGACTTCAGGTTTTCTGAGGTAAAACGGATAAACTGGTTGATATCATTCACAGGGCTGATGCGGATTTTTTGCTGAATGGCTTTTTGAATGTTCCGGCGTGTGTTGGAATTGTAGGCAGTCCGTATTTCAGTGATATCTGATTGGAGCTTGAGGTGATATGTTGTATTGTGATGGTAACTGAATTGAAAAGTTTGAAAGGAGTTTCCGAGATTCAGATTCATGTCGGTTAATCTGAATTGATCCGGAATGGCATCTAAAAACTGGTCAGTGATTTCAGGTTCGATGTTGAGCTTCGAAAATACACCCAACTGCTGCGTGAAAAATGGCTGGTAGATATACCTGATTCCAAATTTGCGGTTATTGACCAAAGGCATAACGTACAGGTAATCGCCCCAGATCAGCGCATCCCAATGCGTGCAGATGCGATCGAGATACCAGCTCCAGGCATATACAATCCCGAATGGAGAACCGGAAATGCATTGATCCCATTTTGACCGGTCAATTTCCACATTTCTTATGAATCTGATTTCAGGATTGCTCATTCTCCAGGGTTAAAGCGGTCTCCGTCATTTGTTTAAAAACCTTTTGCCAATCGGCCCATTGCCCTGAATCACCAAGCGATTCGTTGTGCCACAGGCTGATGAATGTGCCATTTACTTTTTTTACTTCCTGCATGATTTCTGAAATCAGTTGCCATGCTTTTTCCGGATTCAGCTGCAGATAGTTTTTCAATGTTACATCCATAAACTGAAACGGATGAATCATCAATTCAGTATTCCGGTTGCGGCTCAGATCGAAAAATGGAAAAGCCGTGCAGGTTCCGGCCCTAAATCCGGCAAGGCTTGCAAAACCCATGGTATAATCGTCTGTGATGCCTGATTTTAAAAGGTTTTGGTAGGTATGCGGGAACCTGAGTTTCAGGAAATGTTGCCGGCTTTGGGTCACTGTTTTCTGAGTAATATCTTCCAATCTTTCTTTTTCTTTTTCAAACTTCCAGGGTTTATGATTGGATGCATACGATGGATGAATTCCCACTTCGCACTGGATTGAAATATGAGATATTAATTGTCTGAAAGCTTTATTTTTGTGCGAAATATTCTTGTCGTAGGAACTCCGGTTTCCGATCAGGAAAAAAAACTGAAGATGATCTGCCAGTCCATCATAAGTTTCAAAAATAAATTTATAGGTATCGTAAGGATCTTTCTGAAGCCCAAGTGATACTGCAAAACGTTGCCTTAGTTCGCCGAATTGCCCGTGAATAGCAGCTTTTAACACAGCCCCCAAGGAAACCGCCAGACTCTTGTTTTTGAAAGCCCAGGCATTGTCAATGTCGATTGTCGTTAAAAACTGAAAAGTGCGGTTGCCATTTTTAAATTCAGGAAATTGAGTTGAAATTTTTTCTGCGATCAGGTAAGCCAATTCATCCACAACCGGCTTCTGGTGCAAACCGAGCTTAACCAGAATGTTTTCTGAATCAGAAAAACGTTCGTGATCGTCGGTGGTTTCCGAAAGGTATTCTTCGTATCGCGTTAGCAGATAAAAGACACAGGCAAAAGGATCGAAAGGCAGAAAAGAGTCATTTGATGAAGGAAAAAACATCCGGAGTTGCATCGATTCAATTTCGGTAATTTCCTGTTTTGAAATGGATTTTTCGAATAAAAGCGAATGTGCTTTCATGAATAATCCTGAAGAAAAATTGGCTGACGAATAATTGATTTTAGGAAGCTGTGACTGAATGAAGTCATTTTGATTGGCGGTATATCCAACTTCGACGCCAAGAATAGTATGAAAAATGAATTCAAAGGTGTATTTAATCCTCGGAGTAATTTCGGGAACGAAGATCAATAGGTTTTTGAGGTGCGTCATAGGACAATCAGATCAGGCCTTCATCGGCGAAGCTAAAGTACGCATCATTCCCGATAATCAGGTGATCGAGTACCGGAATATCCATGTGTTTTCCGGCTTCTTTGATTTTTTTCGTGATATCCTTGTCTGCTTCGCTTGGAATCAGGTTGCCAGAAGGATGGTTGTGGCAAAGAATGATCGAGGAAGCCAGCTTTTCGAGTGCTATTTTCAGTATAATCCGGACATCAATAATGGTTCCCGACAATCCGCCCTGACTCACCTGGAGCTTGTCAAGCAGCAAATTGTTCCGGTTGAGCAGCAAAACCCAGAATTCTTCGTGTGGAAGGTCGCTCAACATAGGTTTCATAATGGCCGCAGCATCGCTGCTGGTCACTAATTTGGGCTTTTCGTCTGGCTCCGATTCCTTTCGCCGCCGCCCCAATTCGAGAGCCGCCATGATGGTAATGGCTTTTACTTCGCCTATTCCTTTGAATTTCCGCAGATCGTTGATCGTTTTCTTCCCCAGTTCATTGAGGTTGTTGTTTACCGATGCTAAAATCCGCCGTGAAACTTCTACCGCCGATTCGTCGAGATTGCCTGACCCGATTAAAATGGCAAGCAACTCGGCTTCCGACAAGGTGCGGATTCCCTTTGTCATCATCTTTTCGCGCGGACGGTCTTCGACAGCCCATTCCTTGATGCTTAGCTTTTTGTACATGGGAGTTCATTTACATCGAACTAAGTTATGAAACTGGGTCGAATTAACCAAACCAGATTTGTCTGCGAAAAAAAAATAAACCCTGCTGAAATATATTCAACAGGGCTTACTCCGAAAATTCTGAAATTGTTATTTTGCAAATGGTTCAAAAACCAATTCAAATTGCTTTTCTGAAGGCATCACCCGATATTTATTCAGTACCGAAATGGCCGTGCAGCCAACGCCGCTAAGTGCATAATCCAGATTCAGCGTGATCCCGTCAAAGGGTTTTAACTGAAACGGGTAAAGTGCACGGGAAAGATTATCCGACTGCACATTCAAAGCACTGAAATTAAACTGTTCCGAAGAAGAAATCCTGATTCCAACACCTTTTGCATTTTGCAGTGTGGCCCAGCGAACGTCGGACTTGTTGCTGTTTTCCTGCGGAATCAGGTAAGGTTCATATTGACTGGACACCGAAGCTGACCAGACACCCACTTTTGCCCCGGTTTTGCGGTCGGGATAGGTTTCGAACGGTCCGCGACCATACCATTTCACCTGATCGAACGATTGATTCAACACCAGTTGAATTCCCACGCGTGGAAGCCATTCCGGCATTTTCCCGCAAGGAGTTACCGTGTGTTTGAGTGTCATTTTGCCTGAACTATCAATCGAATAAACCATTCGGTTTTCAAATGAAGTGGAAAGATCAGTGTTTGAGGTGTGGCTTTCAATTACCATTCTGATTTCTCCTGAATTTTTGGTCCAGTTGATTCGGTCGGAAGTAGTAGTCATCTGATCCAGTCCGTGTGCAAACCACGAATTACTTTGACCTGAGCCCATTCCGGGAGTTCGGGTCAGGCCCGATTGCCAGTTTGTCCATTGATCAATGTCGTTGGCCAGCGGTGCGCGCCACACATTGAGATTCATTCCTTCTTTCAGTAATTCCGCGCCATCAAAAAACATGGAGTTGAGGGTACCCGTTTTTTTACTGAAACTGTAAACAAAATTGGATCCTTTTACCTGAATGTATGCTTCATTCTCAGTAATCTCAGGAGCTGGCAGATTTGAACTGGCTACTTCCGGAGTTGCTGATATTATTTTCAATGGCATCTGGTCCCAGGCCAGTTCAAAACCTTTTGCAGCCCATGGCTTGTCGGCCTTTTGCCTGAAACTTAGCATCAGAAAATATTCCTTCCCGGCTTTCTGCTCAAAAGGCAGGAACGGAATGGTGTATTTGGCCCGGGAAAGCGCAGGAACCGAAGTTTGCAGCGTTCCTTCCTTCACAACATTTCCCTCGCACTGTAACTGCCAGATGGCATCCAGTTCGCTGGTATTGGTGAAATGCAGGCGGTTCCAGATTTCCACTTCCCCTTTCGATTCGTCGAGCATTTTAACTGAAACCGGTTGGGCCGATTTCTTGATCTGCCACATTTCAGGCTGAGGTGTGCGGTCGGGCCAGATGGTTCCATAGGTTCTTCCGCCAACACCCATGCTGTAGAATTCCTGTCCGGTTTTCTGTTCGTCAAAATCGAGCCAGCAAACAGCCGATTTTTTTGTTGCATCGGTCGGATTCAGCAAATCCTGAATGTTCACCACTTTATCGAAAATAGCAACCTGATCGAAAGTTGCGTTGCTGTAGTGATTCGGATTTTCCTGCTGTTCAATTTCCGGATTTCGTCCGAGGTTTATGGCGAACGGTTTATTTTCAATCGAGATTGTGCAGGCGGTCTGGGCTTTCTTTTCACCATCGATGAAAATCTGAAGCTGAGTTCCGTCGTAAATTCCTGTAATCAGATGCCAGTTGTTGATCCAGTTTTCAGGAAGTGAAGTTTTTACGCTCGTTTTCTTCTGGTTGCCCACATAAAATTCAAGTTCCTTTTCGCTGGTTTGTTCCACCCCAAACTGGTAAAATCCCTTGGAAAGCAAAGTGCCGTTTCCGTTCCACTCGCGGGGTTTTAGCCAAAATGAAATGGTCAAAGCTTTTCCCGAGATATCGAGTTTAGGATCACGATACAACTCAACCCAGGTGTCGGTTCCGGTGAGTTGGACGGCTTGTCCGGATTTGCCGGCAACCAGTTGCGTTTTGCCCATCAATGCTGCTGAAATGTTGTTTCCCGAAGCATCCGGAGTACTGATATAATGTTCGCGCAGTCCCGGGCTGACGAAATCCCAGATGGCACCACCGATGCAGCGTGGATACTGGTAAATTACATCCCAGTATTCGTCCAGTCCGCCCAGACTGTTTCCAGCTGCCGATAAATATTCGTCCATAAATGAAGGTCGCGGATCAACTGATTCGGGTGATTCGCCATAAAAAACTTTCAGTTCGAAAGGTGTTCCGTAACGTGGTCCGATAATATCTTCACATTTCACCGGATTGTTTTGCCCCGGACGATCGTTGTCGTTTCCGCCGTACATCCAGGCCGGGCGACTTGGATCGAGGCGTTTTCCGGCAGCAATCACTTCACAAATATTAAATCCTGAACCGCTTTCGTTTCCCGCACTCCAGAAAATGATGCTGGGGTGATTCCGGTCGCGCAGCACCATTTTTTCGGCACGTTCCACATACGATTTGGTCCATTCGGACATGTTCGATATAAATTCGGTGGCATGTGCCTCAACTCCGGCTTCATCCACAATATAAATCCCGATTTCGTCGGCGAGTTTCAGGTATTCTTTCACCGGCGGATAATGGCAGGTGCGTACACAGTTGATGTTGAACTGTTTCATCAGGTAAAAATCTTTCCGGATAGTTTCCACATCCATCGTATGCCCCAGGTCGGGGTGCTGCATGTGGCTGTTCACACCGTTCAGCTTCACCGGCACGCCATTCACGTAGTAAGCCTGATGTTTGACTTCCACTTTTTTGAAACCAATCCGGTCGGCCAGTGCTTCGGTGGTTTTCCCTGAAGGATCGACCAGTTCGAAGCCGATGTGGTATAAATTTGGTTTTTCGTCCGACCATTTCTGTGGCGATTTCACCAGCGCATTCAGACGAATTTTTGTTTTCTCGCCTGCCCCGAGTGAGATTTTTTCTGAACTCAGGTTCTCCAAAACCGGCTGATTATTTTGATCCAGCAAAGTCACTTTGATCTGAAAATCTTTGATGGACGTCGGAGAATAGTTCTGAACTTCGGCTTCCAATTTCAGGGTTGCATCTTCGTATTTTTCGTCTAGATCGGTGCTGACGTAATAATCGCGGATGTGCACTTTTGGAGTGGCCATCAGGTAAACACTCCGGAAAATGCCCGACAGCCGCCACATGTCCTGATCTTCGTTGTAGGTTCCGTCGGAATACATGAAGACCATTACGGAAACGGTATTCTTGCCGGATTTAATCAGCTTGGTCACGTCAAATTCTGCAGGTTCGTTGGCGCCCTGATTGTAACCCACTTCCTGTCCATTCACCCAAACAAAGTATGCTGAAGCAACGCCTTCGAAGTGCAGAAAAAGTTGTTTTTCTTTGAATCCGGAGGGAACCGTAAAAGTTCTTCGGTAGGAACCGACCGGATTATAATCGCGCGGAATATGAGGTGGATCGGCCTTAAAAGGCTGAGACACATTCCGGAAGATTTTCTCGCCAAATCCCTGCATCTGCCACATTCCTGGAACCGTAATTTCGGACATTCCTTTTTCATTGAATCCCGTTTTAAAAAATTCCTTGTTGATGCCGTCAGGGTTGACGGTATAAAGGAATTTCCACTTTCCATCGAGCGAAACATAACCCGATGACTGTGCCGGAATACTTTCAATTGCTGATTTCAGATTCGAATAGGGTAGGAGTGGAACATGTCCCTCTTCCTGATTGAGCCCGATCATCTGCGGGTTTTCGATATAGTCGTAAATGTTTTCGAGGAAAGGCTTTTGTTGGGCAATCAAAGATTGAATGCTGAAAACCAGCAAAATAGTGAGTGCAAAGAATTTGAATCGGTTCATGGAAATTTGTTAAGTGTCAGGGATACAATTATAAGAAAATATGACATGATTACAAATAGGTAAAGGCACGATCGTAGATTCAAGTCACAAATGCGACAAATCAATTCAAAGCTGCAAAAAATATCTTAGAGGGCGTTTGAAACTTTAACTTTTCTCTTGGTCTTCGATTTATCTTATTCTGTATTAATTTGATATATTCACTGTCATACA
>CAILJH010000193.1 GCA_903834475.1 uncultured Prolixibacteraceae bacterium
CGGATTTTGAAAGAAGAAGGAATGGCAACCTCTGATATGGGAACTGCAGCAATTAAGCAGTTACTCGAGAAAACGGGAACCAAACCCGAAGAAATTGAATTACTGATTTGTGCTACAATGACTCCGGACAGTCCGCTGCCCGCAACTGCCAATATTATCAATTTCAAAGCAGGACTGGTAAACGCATGGAGTTTTGATCTCACTGCAGCCTGTTCAGGATTTGTTTTTGCATTGACCACAGGAGCAAAATTCATTGAAAGCGGTCAGTACAAAAAAGTGATTGTTTTGGGTGCCGATATGATGTCATCTGTTACCAATTATAAAGACAGGGCAACATGTCCGCTGTTTGGCGATGGTGCCGCAGCAGTATTGCTCGAACCTACTACCGAAGATTTAGGGGTGATGGATCATATCAACCGTACAGACGGAGGCGGAAGTCAATTCCTTCAGATAAAGAGTGGTGGTTCATTAAGGCCGGCGACACACGAAACCATCGATAATGACGAACATTTTGTACTTCAGGAGGGCCAGACTGTTTTTAAATCTGCAGTTTCGAATATGGCTGATGTTGCGCTCGAATTAATGGCAAAAAATCAGCTTACCAACAAGGATATCACCTGGTTTGTCCCACATCAGGCAAATATGAGAATCATTGATGCGGTTGGCCGCAGAATGGGACTCGACAAAGAGCAGGTAATGGTTAATATTCAGAAATATGGAAATACCACTGCTGCCACAATCCCACTTTGTTTATACGATTACGAAAATCAGCTAAAGAAAGGTGACCGAATCATTCTGGCTGCTTTTGGCGCTGGTTTTACCTGGGGAAGTGTCTATCTAAAGTGGGCATACGATCCGAAATAGTTAACTAAATTAGTATACACCTGATTCAACGCGGTAATGGAAAAATTGATTATCAGAAGTCACGCTGAATTTGAAGAACATGTAGGCCTCCAACTTGGAGTCTCTTCCTACATGACAGTTACCCAGGAGCAAATCAATAAATTTGCTGACGCCACTTTCGATTATCAATGGATTCATGTTGATGCGGAAAGAGCCAAAACAGAAGGCGCATTTGGAAGCACCATCGCACATGGTTACCTTACTCTTTCTTTGTTGCCCTATATGTGGGATGAGATTATTCAGGTTGAAAATATTAAAATGCTGGTAAACTACGGAATTGATGAATTCAGATTCAACCAGCCGGTATTGGTAAACAGCCGGATCAGAACTCGGGTAGTGCTTCGTTCGGTCTCCAATTTAAGGGGTATTACCAAAATTCAACTGAATGTGTATATGGAAATTGAAGGGAATAAAAAACCAGCATTTGAAGGGATAACTACTTTTCTTTACCATTTTATTTAGCACCATTCCTGATAAACCAGTCTTTTTAATTGAGTATTTCCCACCGAATACTCAATTCTTGTTTTATATCCACACATTTTTCAAAGTTCAGGTGTAATCTTAATTCTGCTTTAGTATCTTTGGAATAGTAAAAAAAAAAACAGAAACAATGGCAAAAGAAAACCGTGAAATTAGTCTGCAGGTAATTAACCTCATTGCCAAAGGAACACAGATTACAGGAGATATACTTTCTGATGGCGACATTCGAATTGATGGTGAAGTTACCGGAAATCTGGATACCAAAGGCCGACTGGTTATTGGCGAGTCGGGGAAGCTGGTAGGCGAAATCAGATGTAAAAGCTGCGAAATTGCCGGTAACCACAAAGGAAAATTATTCATTGGCGAGCTTCTGTCTTTAAAGGCTTCTTCAAATGTTACAGGCGATATTATCACCGGCAAGTTATCGATCGAACCCGGTGCATATTTTGCCGGAACTTGCACAATGAGCAACGAATCAGATAACAATGGATCAAAATAAATTTCAAAAGCCAAAGAAAAAGGTTGATGATTTTATGCGGTATTCCGGTTTAGGTTTTGAAATGATTGTGATTATGGCCGTTGGGGTTTTTGCCGGCATCAAAATTGACCGTTGGCTTAGTCTGAGTTTCCCTGCATTTACTTTAGTACTGATGATTCTGTCGGTTGTTGGAGCAATTTATCACGCGATCCGGAAATTCCTGTAAAACCAAAAGTGAAAATAAATCCTGCTTAACTTCTATGAAACAATTTCTGATCAAATCTACCCTACTTACAATCATTGTTCTTGTTCTGGGAGGAATTCTGTACTTCACGGTGCTGCAACCCTATTACATAACTGCTTTGCCTTGGACTGTTCTCTTTTTTTATTTGGTAACAATCCTGGTTCACCAATATTTACTGAAAGTCGCAGTTAAATCAGGATCACGGTTTACATCCTACTATATGGCAGTAAGTTTTCTGAAAATGTTTTTTTACCTGGCTGTGGCCATTGTGTATGTGATTTTCGACCGGGAAAATGTGAAGCCGTTTTTTGCTAATTTTTTACTCCTTTATATCATTTATACCACTTTCGAGGTATCTGAGTTTTTAAAATTTGTTAACCAAAAGAAATAACTTGTTCACTTTGTAGCTGAAAATTATCGGTAATCAGTTAAAATAAATTAATTTTGCTGCCGCCAGAAATCATAGAGAAATAAAATGACACGAATTATACAATCCTTTTTAGTCATCCTTTTTGCAGTTCTTTTTTGTACCGGAGTCAGCCGGGCCAACGAGGCTGATTCTACCGCCACCGAAGGAGGAATTTCTAAAAAATTTAATGCGGGAAAATTTGTCATTGAACACGTTTCGGATTCATATGAATGGCATATCGCTACTTTTGGCGAAACAGAAATCAGCGTTCCCCTTCCAATTATTTTGTACAGTTCAACCAAAAGATGGAATGTTTTCATGTCATCACAATTCCATCACGGACACGAGACTTATAATAATTTCAGGATTGAAGCAGAAGGAAAAAACGAAGGTAAAATTGTTGAACTCAATGATCAAGGCGAAGTTCTTAGTTTACCGGTTGATTTGTCGATCTCCAAAACTGTGGCCGGTATCTTTGTCAGTGTAATCGTACTCTTGTTTATTTTCCTGAGTATTGCCAAATCTGCCAAACAACGTGTGAATCAGGCTCCCTCCGGAATGCAGAACCTTTTTGAACCAATCATACTTTTCGTTCGTGATGACGTGGCAAAACCTGCCATCGGTGAAAAGAGGTACGAACGGTTCATGCCCTTTCTGTTGACCGTCTTCTTTTTTATCCTGATTAATAATCTGCTTGGATTGATTCCGGTATTTCCTTTTGGTGCAAATGTCACCGGTAATATTGGCGTAACCATGGTTTTGGCATTATTCACCTTCTTTGTAACCACGTTCAATACCAATAAACATTACTGGAAAGAAATTTATAATCCTGAAGTTCCTTGGTGGCTCAAATATCCAATACCATTGATGCCAATTGTTGAACTGACGGGAGTAATCACAAAGCCTTTTGTATTGATGGTTCGACTCTTTGCCAATATACTTGCCGGCCACCTGATTGTAACTGTGTTTGTCAGCTTAATCTTCATTTTTGCCCAGATAATGGGCATCGAAGCCGGATTGGGCGTATCTGTTATTTCAGTTGCGTTTTCGGTATTTATGTTGTTGCTCGATGTGCTTGTCTCGTTTATTCAGGCCTATGTATTTACTTTATTATCAGCGCTGTATTTCGGTATGGCTTCACCAGAACATCATTAGTTTTCAATATCTATTAAAATCAATTTTATGACTGCATTATTTATCATTTTAGCTGAGTTAGCTATCGGAAAAATGGGAGCTGCAATTGGTGCAGGTTTGGCTGCAATTGGTGCAGGTATCGGCATTGGCCGTATCGGAGCAAGTGCAATGGAAGCCATTGCCCGTCAACCCGAAGCTGTTGGTGACATCCGTTCAAACATGATTGTTGCTGCTGCATTGATTGAAGGCGTTGCATTTTTCGCCGTAATCATCTGTGCATTGGTAATTTTCATCGCTTAAAAAATTTCTGTTTTGTAGCTCGCTCCCGGGGTTGCCGGGAGTTTGAGCTGCTATTTAACCTACAATCACACGACTATGGGATTTGTAACTCCGGATTACGGTACAATATTTTGGATGCTCATCATTTTCGGGATCGTCCTTTTTATCCTGAAAAAATTTGCCTGGGCACCCATTCTGAAAGCATTGAAAGATCGGGAACAATCGATTTCTGATGCCTTGAATTCAGCCGAGAAAGCCCGAAAAGATGTGGCCGGATTGAAAGCCGCCAACGATCAGATTATCGCTGAGGCCCGAAAGGAAAAAGACCTGATATTAAAAGAAGCCCGCGACATCAAAGACAAGATTGTGGCAGAGGCAAAAAATCAGGCCAATGCTGAAGCTCAGAAAAGCATAGAATTCGCGAGGCAGCAAATCGCTGCTGAAAAAACTGCAGCGATCAATGACATCAAAAAGCAAGTTGCCGAACTGTCGGTACTCATTGCTGAAAAAGTCATTAAAAAGGAGCTTGAAAAATCAAAAGACCAGGAAGTACTGGTCGAAAGTCTGTTAAAAGATCTGAAGCTGAAATAATTGTATGGATCAAAGTAAAATCAACGTTCGATACGCCAAAGCATTATTTACCCTGGCAAAAGAAAAAAGCCTGACCACTGAACTCCGCCGTGATGCCGGATTAATAACCGATGTTTGTGCCACAAGCATCGATTTCAATCTGCTTCTCAATAGTCCGGTAGTAAAAGGATCAAACAAAATAAAGGCAATCAAAAGTATTTTTCAGGACAAAATCAATGTGCTTTCCCTCAATTTTCTGATCCTGATTATCGAAAATAAGCGCGAAAAATATATGCCCGGAATATTCAGGAATCTGGAAGATTTATACCGGCAGGAAGAAGGAATTCAGAAGGCTCTGCTCACAAGTTCTCAGCCGCTTAACGATTCCATTGTGCTGCAGATCAGGCAAATTCTGGAAAAGGAATTCAAATCGAAAGTCGAACTGAGCCAAAAAGTTAATCCTGAATTGATTGGTGGGTTTGTTCTTAGGGTTGGCGATCAGCAATACGATGCAAGTATCATCACACAATTGAAAAAAATAAAAGAGCAATTGCTCGAAACAGAATTGAAATAGAATAACGATAGAAAAATTCAAAATATGGCAAATATAAAACCTGCTGAAGTTTCAGAAATACTAAAGCAACAACTGGAAGGCTTTAAAAGTCAATCCGAATTGGAAGAAGTAGGAACTGTACTTCAGGTTGGCGATGGTATTGCCCGTATTTACGGCCTTTCGAATGTCGAATCGAACGAGATGATCGAATTCGACTCAGGCGTAAAAGGGATTGTACTAAATCTTGAAGAAGATAATGTTGGAGCAGTAATTCTGGGTCTTACCAAAGAAATACGGGAAGGCGATACGGTAAAACGACTGCGCCGTATGGCTTCAATCGAGGTTGGCGAAGGACTTCTGGGACGGGTTATCAACACGCTTGGAGAAGCGATTGACGGAAAAGGTGTTATTACCGGAAAAAAATATGTCATGCCATTGGAACGAAGGGCTCCCGGTGTAATTTTCAGGCAGCCTGTATCGAAACCGTTGCAGACCGGTCTGAAAGCGATTGATGCCATGATCCCGATTGGGCGCGGACAGCGTGAGTTGATCATCGGTGACCGTCAGACCGGAAAAACAGCTGTGGCCATTGATACCATTATTAATCAACGCGAAAATTTTGAAAAGGGAGAACCAGTTTACTGCATTTATGTAGCTATCGGGCAGAAAGGTTCTACCGTGGCCAACCTGGCCTATACCCTCGAGAAACATGGGGCAATGGAATATACCGTTATCGTTTCTGCAACAGCTTCCGACCCTGCCGCACTTCAATTTTATGCACCTTACGCAGGAGCCGCCATTGGAGAATTTTTCCGTGATACCGGCCGCGATGCGCTGATTATTTTTGATGACCTTTCGAAACAAGCTGTTTCTTACCGCGAAGTATCCCTGTTGTTGCGCCGTCCGCCGGGCCGCGAAGCATATCCGGGTGATGTTTTCTATTTGCATTCACGCTTACTTGAACGTGCCGCAAGGATCATTACTTCTGACGAGATGGCTGCCAAAATGAACGATTTACCCGAATGCCTGAAGGGAATTGTAAAAGGTGGAGGCTCTTTGACGGCCCTTCCAATTGTAGAAACTCAGGCAGGCGACGTTTCGGCCTACATTCCAACCAATGTGATTTCGATTACTGATGGTCAGATCTTTCTCGAAACCAACCTCTTTAATTCAGGAATACGTCCTGCAATCAATGTGGGTATTTCGGTTTCGCGTGTGGGTGGAAACGCACAGATCAAAGGAATGAAGAAGATTGCCGGAACCCTGAAATTAGATCAGGCTCAGTTCCGCGAACTGGAAGCATTCTCAAAATTCGGTTCAGATCTGGATGCTGCAACCATGCGTGTGCTTGATAAAGGACGGAAAAATGTTGAAATATTGAAGCAGCCACAATATGCTCCATTTAAAATTGAACACCAGATTGCCATCATTTACTGTGGTGTGAAGGAGTTATTGCGCAATATTCCGGTAGTGAAAGTCAGAGCATTTGAGCGCGATTTTCTGGAATTAATGGAAATGCAGTATCGCGATGTACTCGATAACCTGAGGGCTGGTTTATTAAATGACAGTGAAACTAAGGTAATTGAAAAAGTAGCTGCGGAAGTCGCTGAAAGGTATTCAGAATAAACCGCGACGAACTGATAACTCATTCATAGAATTTAAATGGCCAATTTAAAAGAAATACGTACCCGGATAACCTCCGTAAAAACTACCAGACAGGTAACCAGCGCCATGAAAATGGTATCCGCGGCCAAACTGAAGAAAGCTCAGGATGCGATTATGCAGATTCGTCCATACGCCGGAAAGCTGTCGCAACTGCTTTCTTCGTTAAGCTCTGCTTTGGAAAATTCCGAAAATTCGACCTACACTGTTCAGCGAATTCCTGAAAAAGTGCTGATTGTTTTGGTAAGTTCCAATCGTGGATTGTGTGGTGGATTTAATTCGTATATAGCCAAGAAAGCCATTTCATTGGCAAAAACGACCTATGGAAAACAGTTAAAAGCCGGAACTCTTGATTTTTTAGTGGTTGGGAAACAAGGAGAAAAAGTCCTTCGGTCTTTTCATATTCAATCAGTTGGCGATAAAAATCATTTGTACGATAACCTTACTTTTGAGCCCGTTAGCGAAGTTGTCCAATCACTTTTAAACGATTTTTCAAGCGGGAAGTACGATCGCATTGAGTTGGTCTATAACAAGTTTATTAATGCGGCATCACAGGAATTGATAAGCGAACAATTTTTACCGGTATTACCCGCTGATAAAAGTAAAACCAAATCAGGCAACCTCAATTATATTTACGAACCCTCGTTGGAATATATTGTGGAGGTTCTGATTCCACGTTCTCTGAAAATACAATTCTACAAGGCATTGCTTGATTCGAATGCAGCAGAACATGGAGCCCGCATGACAGCCATGCACAAAGCCACCGATAATGCAACGGATTTAATCAATGAATTGACTCTGACCTTTAACAAGGCACGTCAGGCTGCAATTACAAATGCCATTCTGGAAGTAACCAACGGGTCCGAAGCGTTAAGCGGATAATATTAAGAAACAGAACCTTTGGTTCCCGATAGTTTTGCAATCTGGATTATTACCTATTAAATGATGGTACTTACATATCACCAATTACCTGATTAAAAGAAATACTGAACTGAATTAAAAGTATTTCTTTACGCGCGTTTCCGCGCAACTACGCGATTTTTCTATGTAAAAGAGCTTCCATTTCCTCACTTATTTCGGCGAAATTCCTCTTAATTATAAAACTTTATTTTTTTCAACACCTAAAATATTGGATATCAGTTTTTTCCAAAATTTATTGAAAATACTTTGACTTGGTAAGTATTTCGGCACACACTTTGGAATGTTTGTTTCTTCCATTTTCGATGGATTAACAATTAAAAATAGTATTCATAAGAATTTCCATATGAAACAATTATCATTAGTAATTTGGTCCCTATTGCTTCTGGTCATACTGAATGGCTGCAATATGGATAGTCTGGATTTTAATAAATTATCCAAGGAAGTGAACCTGAGTCCTGAAATTGTCGCACCTTTAGCGAAAGCCAATATTACAGTCTGGGATCTTTTAAAGTCAGTCAATCAGGGACCGACTGATATAACAAAAGATCCGGGCACTGGCCTGGTCAGGATTGTGTATAAGCAAAACGATTTGTTTAAATACAAAGTCAGCGATTTCCTGAGTTTTCCACCGCTTCAGAGTTTTACTTCCGGAGATAAAGAGCTGGGCGTTATTTCGCCGGGAAATATTTCGGTTAGCCGGAACATAACACTTTCTGAATTGGCAGGAACTTTAGCAGGAGGATTGGAAACCATCACTGCCTACGACGGTATGACTGTTCCTTTTCCTGCAAATTCGTATCCCGGCCCTGCCGCAGTGTTCAATGTTGAACAGTCAAATGAGTACACATCAATCACATTAAGTGGTGGCAACCTTGAAGTTACTTTTGAAAATAAATTGAAGGTACCGGTCACCCTTACCGGAAGCTTATTTGACAGTGGAAACAATCAGAAAATTACTGATTTTACATTTTCAAATGTATTAGCAAACGGAACATCAGTCAAAACGGTTAGTCTGTCAGGTCTCAAGCTTTCGAATATAGTTGAATTCCGCATACTTACTTTCGAGACAAGCGGTTCAACATTACCGGTCAACATTAATTTGAAAGATTATATTAAGCTTACTTTTGGCCTGAAGGACCTGAAAATTTCAAGCGGAAACCTAATGGTTAAATCGCAGGTACTCCAAGGTTTCTCAGGTATATTAAGTTTTGTTTTCCCAGAACCAGATATGAAAGCTTACGCTATGGTGCTGAAAAGCGGAAAATTGATTATTAAAACAACCAATAAATCAAAACTTTCCGGAGCAATGAACTTTACACTGAAAGAAATCAAAATGAATGGAGTTCCTGTTTCGGCCAACATTCCATTCGATGGAAGTTCAACCTCCATCGACCTTACGGGCGCAGTTGTCAATTTTGCAACTGATCCGACCCAGCTTTATAACCGGATTCCATACAGTTATTCATTGCAACTTGCCAATTCAAATGGTTATGTTGATTATTTTTCAACCGATGTTTTAAAAATGGATATTACGCTGGATAAACTGGCATACCAATCCATTCATGGTGATTTCGGAAAACGGCAGGTACAGATTGATCCGGGTAGTTTTAACCTGAATTTGGATATGCTCAATAAAATCACTGGCAATTTTAAACTGGTTAATCCTATGCTCGAAATGATCATTCACAATTCAATCGGCATGCCAGCATCGGTTAATATGAATTTCAATGGCTCGAATAAAGCAGGAAAAACTGAGGCATTAAATCCGCCGGCTTTTGATGTCCCGGTTCCTGGAAGCACAGATTCAGGCACTATAACGAAAAGTATCATTTGCGACAAGCAAAATTCCAATGTGGTTAATTTTATTGCATTGCCGCCAACCGGACAGATTTCGTATGGTGGTAAGATCGATTTTAATAAAGGAAACGAGGTTTCTTTGGCCAATCCAAATTTCATAGTATCAGATTCAAACCTGGCGGTCGATCTGGCTTTGAATCTTCCGATGGAACTCCAAATCAGCAACCTGTCATTTAAAGACACATCAGCTATCTCAGGCAAGGATTACGATAAAATTGAATCGGTGGATTTGATTCTCAATGCGACAAACGGTATTCCGCTGGATGTTGAAATGCAACTTTTCTTTATCGACACCATTTCAAAAACACAACTTGGCTTATCAAAAAAAGTCAAAATCCTGAAGGCAGCAGAGCTTGATGCTAAAGGGGCGATTATTCCGGTAAAATCATCACAAACATTCAGTTTGGATCAAAGCGATATGGGAAGCCTCCGCAAAGCCAATGGTATTGTTTTTTCCGGAACAGTTAATTCACCATCAGGTGGGACTGGAGTTGCATCGATCTTATCGGATAGTAAAATTGACCTGAATGTGGTCATCAAGACAAAAGTTAACCTGTAACCCTATTCAAAAATGAAAAATATTTTCACAAAAATATGTGTATTCAGCCTGATCATGATGGCCATACATTCAACTATTTGGGCTCAGGAAAGTACAACCTTACAGTTTATGAAAGGAGTTCCCCAGTCGGACCTGCAAAATCCGGCTCTGCACAACGATTCGAGTAAAGTAGTTTTTGGATTGCCTGGTTTATCCGGAATGTATTTCGACTTCAACAGCAATTTCGCAATTAACGATCTGATCCACAAAGGTACCGGAAGCCTTGCGGATTCACTGGTTTTGGATGTTAATGGATTTCATAACTCTTTGAAGGCAACAAATTCCATCGAGGAACATATTAGTATGCCTCTTTTTTATTTGGGCTTTCGAAGTAAAAAATCATTTTTCAGTATTGGAATTACCGAGAAGGAAAATGCTCAGTTCACCTTCGATAAAAGTCTCATCACTTTCCTGAAAGATGGAAATGCCCCCTACATGGGACAGAATTTTGATCTTGGAAATCTGAAAATGAATGCGTTTGATTATACTGAAATTGCGTTTGGTTATTCGAATGAGATAATTAAAAACAAATTAACCGTTGGCTTAAAATTAAAAGCTTTAATGGGGAAATTCGCTGTTCAAACCGAACGAATGAACCTGAAAGTTGAAACTGCAGCTGATGGTTCATCCCTGAATTTAAGTTCGGATATGAAAATAAATATGGCAATACCTGCCACTCCTGATTATGATCAGGATAATTTTTTAACAGGTATGAATACCGATAATTTTAAGCCGAAAGATTTTCTGATGCAAACAGGAAATATGGGGATGACTTTCGATTTAGGCGCTGTTTACAAGCTTACTCCAAAAATTACAATTTCAGGAAGTATAGTTGACATCGGAAAAATCTCCTTCAAAAAAGATTTGGTAAGCATGGGCAAGGTATCAAACTACAATTGGGTAGGTATTGATTTCTCTAATTCTATCGATAGTACCAACGCGAATTACATTGCTCCAGCGAAACTTGTGGAAAATGAAACGACCAAATTGGGAAATTCGTTTAAACCACAGAAAAGTAATATCGGTTCAGATCCACTTGAAGTAAAGATTCCTACGAAATATTATCTGGGCGGAACTTACCAGATAAACAACAACTTTAACGTAGGTCTTCTCGATCGCATATATAAAAATGGAGCCATTAGCAGGAATACACTTACGTTATCTGCAAATGCCTTGCTTGGAAAATTTTTCAGTCTGACAGGCAGCTATTCAATCGTGGGAGATGCATATAATAACCTTGGTCTCGGCATGGCTCTTCGTTTAGGAATTATGCAGTTGTATTTTGTAAGTGATAATTTAATGGCATTGTCAGATCCGGCAAAGGCAAAGTTTGTAAATGCACATGTAGGAATGAATTTTCTTTTCGGGAGAAGAAATTAAACAGCAATTAATTGATTTCTAACGAATTAATAAATTACAAAAGGGAGGGAACTCCCTTTTGTAATTTCCTGAAAATGAATGTCAGAGGAATCAGGTATTCAGAGAGTTATTATAACATTATCAGTCAGATTTGAAATTGCGAACATTTCCCAATAAATTACTAATTTTAGCCGCTCTAATTTCTGAATGACTATGAACCTTTTGTTTGTCATACTCACGATTACAAGTTTTTTAAGAACTGTTGGTATCATCGTAATAATTTATTACGGATTGAAATTTGTCGGGCGCTTGCTTTTCCCCATTGTGGTAAAAAAAGCAGTCAACAACATGCAGGCCCGTCAGACTCAGTATCAACGCGATCAGAAACGCGAAGGTGAAGTTACCATCGAAAAGGATCGTCAGCAACAAAATAGCAGACGTCATACCGAAGGTGAATATGTTGACTTCGAAGAGGTCGATTAGAAATAGAAAAAAGTCATCCGTCATTTGAAAATGTGCAATTAAGTATTTCCTCATGACAAATGACTTTTTCCGTTAGTTAAGAGTGGAAAGCAGAATCATCAATAATAATCAATCAATTAGATAGTTATGGCTCAGGAAGATGTTTTTAAGAAACTCGTTGCGCATTGTAAAGAGTACGGATTTGTATTTCAGTCGAGTGAGATTTACGATGGGTTGGGAGCCGTTTATGACTATGGCCAAAACGGAGTGGAATTAAAAAATAACATCAAAAAATACTGGTGGGATTCCATGGTTCTACTTCACGAAAATGTTGTAGGAATTGATTCTGCTATTTTCATGCATCCTACTATCTGGAAAGCTTCCGGACATGTCGATGCGTTCAACGACCCGCTGATTGACAACAAAGATTCGAAAAAAAGATACCGTGCCGATGTACTGATCGAAGAACAACTCGCCAAATTTGAAGATAAAATCGAGAAGGAAATTGAAAAAGCGAGTAAACGCTTTGGAGACTCTTTCGACGAAAAACAGTTCCGCGAAACCAATGCCCGTGTACTGGAAAATCAGCAAAAATGGGATGAACTCAAAGCCCGGTTTGTAAAAGCTCTGAACGACAGTGATCTGGACGAAGTGAAACAGATTATCATCGATCAGGAAATTGTTTGCCCGGTTTCAGGAACCCGCAACTGGACCGATGTCCGTCAGTTTAACCTGATGTTTTCAACCGATATGGGTTCGACAGCCGATGGTGCTCTGAAAATTTATCTTCGCCCCGAAACCGCTCAGGGTATTTTTGTGAACTACCTGAATGTTCAGAAAACCGGACGCATGAAAATTCCGTTCGGAATTGCTCAGATTGGTAAAGCTTTCAGGAATGAGATTGTTGCCCGTCAGTTCATTTTCCGTATGCGCGAATTTGAACAGATGGAATTGCAGTTCTTTGTTCGCCCCGGAAGCGAGTTGGATTGGTTTCAGAAATGGAAACAAACCCGCATGAACTGGCATCAGGCTCTTGGATTTGGAAAAGAAAACTACCGCTTTCACGAACACGATAAACTGGCACATTACGCCAATGCAGCGGTTGACGTGGAATACCGCTTCCCATTTGGATTCAAGGAAGTGGAAGGAATTCACTCGCGCACCGATTTCGACCTTACGCAACACCAACAGTTCTCCGGAAAGAAAATTCAGTATTTCGATCCTGAACTGAATGAGTCATACGTTCCTTTTGTGGTGGAAACTTCGATCGGTGTCGACCGGATGTTCCTGCAAATCATGGCGGCTTCTTATGCTGAAGAAGAAATCGTCAGCGAAGACGGCAAAAAAGATATTCGTGTGGTACTCCGTATTCCGGCTCCTTTGGCTCCGGTAAAACTGGCTGTTTTGCCTTTGATGAAAAAAGATGGACTGGCCGAAAAAGCACGGGAAATTATAGATGAGCTGAAATTTGATTTTAACTGTCAGTACGACGAAAAAGATTCGATCGGGAAACGCTATCGTCGTCAGGATGCCATTGGAACACCTTTCTGCGTAACTGTCGACCATATTACGCTCGAAGATCATACCGTGACAATCCGTTACCGCGATTCCATGCTTCAGGATAGGATTGCAATCAGTGAATTAAAAGCCAGGATTTCAGGTGAAGTCACCATGAAAAAACTGTTTGCAGAATTGTAAAGCAAATTTGACCGTCATTACGAGTTTTCACCCATTTATTGGCACGATGTGAATATGACAGGAAAATGAAACGCGATTGCAAATCGCGGCACCCGATTATCAATGTGAGAGATTGGGTGAGGCGGTTAAAAACCGCCTTTGTTATAGTCTGTCATTTAGAACATAGTGAATCAATCTGTTGATTTATAGATTTCTTCGTTATAATTTCAAAAATCCGGTACTCGTAAAGTGCCGGATTTTTTTGTGCATCAGGAATAAAAAGCAGCTACAAATCTTCTAGGGAACTCTACCGTTTGCATGACATGAATAGCAAGCGGTACTTGTATAAGAATACCCCTTTACGCCGGAATGATGGCCATCTGTTACTGTTTTCGTATGACAGGATGCAGTAAGACAGGTGAATATTACATAATTCGTAGGCGTTGTGTGACAAGTAACACAACTTATCCCCGTATGCTTACCACTGGTAATTGGGAAGAACGAAGTATGATTAAATCCTGGAGCAGGTGCCCAAAGCGTAGTATTATGGCATGAAGCACAATCGGTGGTAAATGTCGCGGCAGCCGACAAGTGCGGAGGATTCTTCGTACTTGTATACTTGGCTGCATGACAGCCATAACATGTTTTTGGTGTATTTGGATAAACTCCTTTATGGCACGAAGCGCAATCAACAGAGATATGATAACCGGTCAGTGCATAATAAGTGCTGTGGTTCGGGAACTTCGCTGGTGCCCAACCCGCAACAGTTGTATGACAATCACCACAAGTAACAGCCAAGGCCAATGTTTTGTGATTCGGATTGGTGGCACCGTTGTAATCGTTTGTATGACAAGAGTTACAGGCTGTTGGTGTTCCTCCCGAATAACCGTTGGTATGACATAGCGCGCAGTCAGTTGTTAAATGCACACCAGTTAGTGGGAAGACAGTGGTTGAATGATCAAATGTTGCATTCAGCCAGTTGTTAAACGGCGCCTTGTGACAAACCGTACAATCGTGCGGGAACTTAGCGGCAACATGATCCGGACTCTTCGCACTGTTGTAATCTACTGTGTGGCAGGTATAGCAATCAGTTGGAAGCCCTTTATATGAAGTAGCAGAGGTATGGCATTGAGCACAGGTGATTGTTGCATGTTTCCCTGTTAGTGTGCCAAATATGGTCGTCGCATGGTTAAACGCTGGACTGAGCCAGTCGCTCGAAGGCCATTTATGACACAAGGTGCAATTGTGATCAAAACCAGATTCCACATGACCCTTGGTTGTGGTGAACTTAGCTGAATGGCATGAATAGCAATCGGTTGTTGCCGAAGAAGTATTTCCCTTGTGACAATCTGAACATTGAACAATGGTATTGTGAAATCCTTGTGTCGGTAAAGTAGTCAGATGTACAAACGTTGAAGGTTTCCAGGCCGGTAATGAATTGCTATGGCAGGTTTTACAATCAGTTGAAATTCCTGCAGTCACATGGCCAGGATTCACCGACGATTTATATTTGTCGTTGTGGCAACCGTTGCAGTCGGTTGGGGTTCCTCCAGTGTAACCGGTAGTATGGCACAGCGCACAATCAGTTGTTGCATGCACACCTACCAAAGTAAAACCGTGCGATGAGTGTAAAAGGGTAACATTTGCATGAAGCCAATCAGTAATTGCAGTTGTGTGACAAACCGTACAATCAGTTGCAAACTTATTTGCAACATGATTCGGACTGGTCGCGCCGGTATAATCTACCTGGTGGCAGGTATAACAATCGCTTGGAAGCCCTTTGTATGAAGAAGCGGAAGTATGGCATTGAGCACAGGTGGTTGTTGCATGTTTCCCGATCAGTAAACCAAATGTGGTGGTCGCATGGTTAAACGCTGGACTGAGCCAGTCGTTCGAAGGCCATTTATGACACAAGGTGCAATTGTGATCAAAACCGGATTCCACATGCCCTTTGGTTGCGGTGAACTTAGCTGAATGGCATGAATAGCAATCGGTTGTTGCCGAAGAAGTATTTCCCTTGTGACAATCTGAACATTGAACAATGGTATTGTGAAATCCTTGTGTCGGTAAAGTAGTCA
>CAILJH010000194.1 GCA_903834475.1 uncultured Prolixibacteraceae bacterium
TCCCTATTTTACTTTAATAGTTTTTTCCCTTTTTCGGTTAATTGGTATTTTTGCAGTCGACTATTGGGCTTATCTGGTATTCCCATTTCAATGATACCATGCTCAATTAAAGGTTTTATATTGGTGGTAAAATTCTTGGTTTGATTGTCTAATCCCAGGAAACTCAATATTTCATGTCTAAACTTTTCATCTTTCAGAAAGTCAACCAGCTCTATTAACTTTGTTAGTGACTTAGTTACTTTCTTTGCTGACTTAGTTACTTTTTCGGTTGACTTAGTTACTATTATCTCTCTGACATAGCCAATCGTATCAGAGATATCGTTATCTAAAATACTGCTTAATGCCTGTAAATCAAAACTCTCTGAAAACATCAAATCTAAATCATCACGGGTCAACTTAGTTACCAACCAATCTTTATGACAGGGTAAAGTAACCAAAAACAGTATGTTTTCTTCATCGGTATAAAACACTGGTACGGGATTACCATTTTTTGCCATTTCGTCGCGAATTAACGGAATACCTGTGGCTTTGCCCTCAGTGAGCTGTAATTCCTTCAGAAAATCTCCGATTCTCCGGTTGCGATAATCCCTGGCAATGATCCTTCGATGTTGTAAATCGGCATTTTTGATTGGAGGCAAAGGCCCCGGATAACTTAAAATCTCAATCCGGTCGGAAAGCACCTGTATCTCAATGGGTTTTTCGTCAGAGTAGCTTTTGTGATAAACCGCATTACAAATGGCTTCTTCGATGGCATTATAGGGGTAGTTGCTGATGGTGATACTTTCGGCCTGACCGGTAATTTTCCGGATTTCTGTTTTTAGAACTTCGGCCTTTAGGTAGTCCAGACAATTACGAATTTGCTTGTGTAACGGACCTTTAAAGGTCTCCGAAATATACTTCCGGCCTGCTTCGTCTTTATGAATTGCCAACTCAATCCATGCCCGATTAAAAAAATGGTGCGGGTTGCCATTAAAAAACAAGAGTCCTGCGTTTACAGGCCTTTGTGCTTCAACCGGACCGCGGGCAATTTGCATCGCTTTGCACAAATCGGCAAACGGCATCGAGGTACTTTCTTCGAATAAATCGCTCCCGACTTCCTGCAAAAACTCACGAATCAAGCCCAGCTCCAGGTTGTTAAGCTTTGCTTCCTGATTGATTCGGTCGTCGAAAGGTATTTTTGCAGTCAATTCAATCAAGTGTGTTTGATTAACCCCTTGTGCCACAATACTACGGCTTCCCGACCGGATGTAATATTGCCTCCTTGCATCATTCCCAAGGGTCGATGGGCACGAATATGGACGCATATCACCAGCAGGACACCATATGACCAGAATGTGCTTTCCATCAATTTGGTATGGTTGTGTGACGGGTAGATAATTGGGCTGAATTTTGTAACATAAGCCAATTAATTCGCCTTGTATCCGGTCTAAACTATCCAAAAATAAACCTTTCGGTGGAAATTGAGGAATACCTTCGACAGCTTTGATGCCAATGATGATGTAACCACCACCCCAATTATTCATATCGTTGGCAAATGCGCATACCGAATGTAAAACGTCTTCAGGATTCCAGCCTTCTTTGAATTCAAGCCTTTCCCATTCAACCACTTTACCATGGATAAGCTCTGATATGTTTACGGGTAATGCCATAATATTTGATTTACGATATTTACTTTTGTAAAACTACATCCGTTGAAGGCGAATTCTTTATCGTCCATTCTGTTTGGAATCCTATTTTCAACTATTGAAGGACATTTCATTCCTTCGTGCTTCTCTTTTTTAAGCCAAAGTCAAATTTTTGTCATTATATCTCACATCGCACCTGTTTTGCCGAAAGGGCATAAGCCAGGCTTTCGCTTGCCTGCAAATACCCAGCAAAAACCTTGTGTACATCAATTGATTCGTTCATTTGTAAAACAGGTTAGTTGAAAAATCTGACTGGTCATCTTTAAAATCGCATCAAAGGTCTGAAAATAGAAGTCAAAATATGTATATTTTCAAGCTTGTAAATCTTCAAATAAAGCCCCAAGGTCTTAGTCCTTAAATCACCAAATTGTCTCTAATTCCAAATCGCTTAATACTTTATAACTCAAATAATTTGATCTTTCTCTTTTGAGATTTGAATTAACTTTCTTAGGTTTTCTAATCTCAAATTCATCTTTTTCATGTAATTCATTTCATCTTCCGAAAAGTTATCCGAATCCTTCTCGTCAAACAGAATCAAACATATTTTCAGTAATTCCATGTGATCTATTATTCCGGCAACCCAAAGTATTGGGGCAGAAATACTGATTCTGTGAAATAAGTTAAATAACAAATCAACAGTAAAATTTTCAACGCTGTTATTCCTGATTAAAAGTGTCTGCAAATCATCTGTTATTTCCAATGGCACTTCCAGTGCATTTCGCTCCCGCATTTCTTCCAGCGATTGACAATAATTCAACGGCAAGTCAACCCACTTGCCTTGATGGAAGTCTACTATTTTTGATATGGCTTTATACTCAACCTGATGATTTGGATGTCCTGGATTTAACCTGTACGCTCTGTCCCATTGAATACAAAAAGGAAGATCAATTTCAAATCGGTAATCTGCTCCGCCTGCGATTAATGTACTTAAAACACAATAGACCAGGCTTGTATTCAGATTCCCTTTCTCTATAGATGATAATGGTAAAGAATTCAGATCCTCGCATAAAAGCGTTGCAACATCTTCTGATAATCCGGGATATGGAGTGTCCAGATGTGTTTTTATAATTGACCCATTTAAACCGGAGTGACACACAAAATACTGAGAATTTTTTTTTTTGATGGTAAAACTAATTTGGTCGTTCATAAGTTAATAAGAGTTTACTTTTTTATTTGCGGCGAGTTTTATTAAATCAAATGGCTCACCTTAATTTTCTTGTACCTTTTACCCATTCCTAAGGCGATGGCAGTTGGGTTTTTAATGATTAACTCACCCTTTTGAAGACTTGAAATTGCTTGTTTGATTTCCAGAAATTCGTTTCCAGAGACCCCAAAAAGATCTTTAATTACTCCATCATTGATGGATTGTTGCTTCATAATAAGCGGATATTGTGCATTGGCATAGAAATCGAAATATTCGCTTTTGTAACTTTCCATATTTTGTGTTGCAAGAATGATGCTCAATCCTTTGTTTCGACCAATTGCAATCAGATCGCGAAGTGGTTTGTTGTCAAATCCCAGCATGTAATGGGCTTCGTCGATAATGGTGAAATGTCGAAGTTCAACACAATTCTCATCAATCGCCTGTTTGGGAAGTTTCTCATAAATAGTATTCAACTTTGAAACAATAAAATATACGATCGCCTTAGCTATAGGACCATCTTTTGGAAAACCATCCATCTTCACTATATAACTATCCTTTATTAAGTCAATATGATCGTCACTGGCAAATAAATTAGTTCTGATCAACTGTTTCAAAACTGATTTTATACTATCGTCTTTTTCTTTATCCCTATCCACCTGAATGGCAATGTATTCCTTTAATATCAGCTCAAATGTGATGGCTTTGTTCTGCGTACGTTTGTAGGAATTAATAATGGCCTCTGACAAGCGATTGCTCATATTGGCGCTGATCTTTGCATTATCAATGGCGCATAAAGCATTTGCCAACTCGGTAGAATATAAATTGATATGGTTCTGAGGGCTGCCTATAAACTCTTTAAATGGGTTGAATGGAAGAGGTGCTGCAATTGGATCAAGAATTGCACTTCGATCAACTTCGAAGAGGTTAAGCCAGTTGTTATTGGCAGGATCGGAAAATTCACCTTTGTAATCAAAAAGCAGAAAATTAACAGGATATTGACTTTCAATCGATAAAGTCCTGATTTCATTCAATAGTACCGCCAATAAGTTCGATTTTCCGGAACCTGTTGTACCAGCCACCAGTATCTGAGTATTGGACACTTCTTTCCCATTAAGATTAAGCGAGGCTGGTATATTATCCTCATAAGAGCCAATATTTAAGTTTAACTCAGGGATTCTACCAGCCTTAGTTGTATTTCCAAAATTGGTGGTATTGAGCAACCATTCATCGAGAACCTTTTCATTGGATAGGATTTTACTCCCATGTATAATTTCAGCATTAATGATTTTACTTTTAATACTGGCATTCTCCCAATCAATTTCAATTCCATGATAGCGTAATTTTAGCAAAGCGGAATAGATTGCTCCTAAATTGTGAAGCGTAAAGAGGGTTTCAAAAATGCGATTACTCGTTTTCGACATTTGAATTTTTTCAATAGCTTCCATATCACGGTGTTCTTTGCTTGACAATCCAGCAAGTAAACAAATCCGCATAATTTTATTTCCTGTGAGTGCAACAGATTTTTGATTGCTGGAATACTTCTCCAGATTAATTCGCAGTTCAATTTTAGTGCGAAGTTCCTGTAAATCTTCCATTAAGCCTTCAGCCTGTCGTATGTTTTGAAGATTAATTGTACTCATTTCTTAGTTGTTTAAAGTTTTTCCAAAATAACCCGTTATAACTTCAGTCGATTGCTTTTCTCTATCACGTTGTAATGTGTAAGCTTTTGAGATAAATGATTCTATCTTCTCAAAATCACTGGCTGGACGTATTTCACTGTCAGAACTTAACAAGATTGTCTGATGCGACAATTCAGGAAAATAATTTTCCAAAACTGTTGCCCGGCTTTTTTCATCTAAAACGCCCATTACAGTATCAATCATCACCGGAGGATCGTAATCTCCGAACTCGTGCAACGATTTCAACAAGACCTGTATGACTATCTGCTTCGAAGCAGTATTCAGTTGGTTTAAATAGACCTCGTTCCCCGATTTGTGAAAGATTTTGAAGGTAAGATTTGACAAATTTTCCGACAACTCAACCCGGTCAATCACGTCCTGATAGGCTGTTAAGTTGATATTTAGATCGTTCTTCATTCGTAACTCAATCTGCTGCTTTTTAACCTTCAAAAGCTTATTGGCCACATCTTCGAAGAAGCCTTTTAGCTTACCCAAGGTATCATATTTAGGATCGGGTTCCTGACCAATTTGAATGTCGTACTGGTGTAATTTTTTGGAAATCTTTGAAATTCCTCCTGTAATTTCTGCTATTTCTATTTCGTAAATTTTAATGTTGGCTTCGTTATCTTCATAAGCTTTCAATAATGCATAATCCCTTCCGGTTATTTGGGCTTTCATTTGATCAATCTGTACCTCTAGCCCTGGTATCTGATTCATCGCGATATTAAGTTCAACTTGCTGCTGATTTAGAGATGGGAATGTATTAACTGTTTTTGAATTTAATAAATCCTCTAGAGCTTTAACTTCTGAAAAGTCTAAAAAGTCATAACTATCATTCAAATTAGGGTCACTTGTTGTTGTAACCACGTAATCAACTATTTCAGTCAAAGCAATTTCTTTCAGCAATAATTTATGTTGCAAAAGATATTGTACAACTGATCTGCTGATGGCTTCAATCTGCTCAGGAGTTACGTTTGAGTTATTTTGCTGTTGCTTTTCGTTCTTAATTTTCAGTATTAAACCAATTTCAGATTTAATAGCTTCGAGTATCTTCGGGAGGCAAATGCTAATCTCCATGTCTTTTACAAAACTTTCCAGATCATTTTTGAATAATCCTTCTTTACTATGAATCGTGTCAATCTGGGTGCGGGTCTGTATTATTTTGCTATTTATCGTCGATTCCTGATTCAATCCATGTTTTAAATTGTCATATAATTCTTTACCTGCAACAGAATATTGCAAAGCA
>CAILJH010000195.1 GCA_903834475.1 uncultured Prolixibacteraceae bacterium
ATTTTCTTCTCCTGTATCCACAATCTGCCTTACAAGTTTATTCTTTTTCAGGTAGACGAATTTGGTTGAATCCGTTTCAAAGACGGCTTCCGATGGTACGTACAGTTTGTCGGTGTAAACCCCCGTCTGGATAAGGTTTCCAGTTGTCATTGCGGGTTTAAGATCCCGATCATTGCCGAAAATTCTGATGTTCACCAGGAATACCTTTGAATCGCTTTTTGGCATTGGCTGACCAATATTTGCCACTGAAATGACCTCACCTTTCAACTCCTTCTCAGGAAAAGCATCGATGGTGAGGGTCACTTTCTGATCGACTTTGATCTTGGCAATATCGATCTCGTTGATGTAAGTCTCCGATATCATTTTGGTCATATCCGGCAGGGTGGCTATGATCGGACTCCAGGGTGTCAGGTTCGAACCTATCTGGATTTTTATACCAAAACGATCGCGGGCATAAATCACCATACCGGGTTTTGGGGCCTTTATCACAAGGGCATCCAGCACTTTCATCAGATCATTCACCCGTTTCTCCTTAAGTTGGAAGTCGATGTTGCGTCTGTCCATCTGGGAGTTCAGCTGGCGGTGGCGCATGGCCAGTCCTCTGATATCCTGCTCCAGTTTCCGCTCAGCCTTTGCTACATCCATTTCGGCGCGCTTAATCACGGAAGGGGATTCGAAAACCGATTCGGCCAGAACGATTTTACGTTCTTCTACATCCGATTTTGAATTGGTAATAAGATCACGGTAGTTACTCAGACTCAGATTGGAGTCGAGCTTGGCGTCTTCGATGATGGTCATGGCGGCCTCCAGTTCGAGTCTGGCCTGGGTAAGGATTTCCTCTACGACTTTATGATCCAGTGTGGCAATGTATTGACCGGAATCGACGACGGAGCCCTCTTCGATCAGGTCTGTGATTTTTATCTCATAGACGCGTACATTCTGGGTTGAGAGTACATTGGGCAGGACTATATTTTCCGATTTTTCAGCTTCCAGCTGCCCGGAAGTATGGACCTTCACTTCGATGGCGCCTTTTTTTACTGCGCAGGTAATTTCTTCTTCGCCGGTTTTGCGGATCAGATTAAAAAAAATGATCAGTATAAGTGTTAAGGTAACACCGGATACGATCATTATTCGATTCTTGTTCATATTAAACGGGTTAACTCCCTGAAATGTCAGATAAGTACACAATTATGTCAAGTACCCGTCAATCTGACACCACAGACGTGATTTTTGTAGATTTTTTAAACGGTTCCAAAGATAAGAATAGAATTGGTTTGAGTGAATGTTTTCCAATGTTTTAGGCACTTTTTTTAAATCTGACGATTCTTCTTTGCAATTAAAAACATAATGTTATATTTGTTTAGTAGTCCAAACTAATTTGAAAAAGAAATGAACAAGCAGCTCTGCTTGGACAGTTTTCTCTGTGAAGAGTTAAAATCTGGAAATACAAGGGCATTTGATCAGATCTTCAAGGATCATTATCCCAATCTGTGTCGGTTTGCCTATTCTATCGTCCATGATGAGGATGCGGCTCACAGCCTTGTTCAGGATGTTTTTGTGAAATTATGGGAAAATCGGGCCGCTCTGGTGTATGTTGAACGTTTGATTCCTTACCTGACTGCCATGACTCGGAATCATTCCCTTAATTATCTCAAAAGGGAAAAACGTAACATCCAACTTTCGGAGATTCCTGCTGATGCCCAAACAGGCAATAATACCGAAAATCAGGTTGATGCAGATTCCTTTGAAGAGCATCTTATTATTGCGCTCTCCTTGTTGTCTGACAGATGCAAGACTGCTTTTGAATACAGCCGTTTCGAAAATCTCACCAACAAGGAAATAGCGCTTAAAATGGATATTTCCGTGAAAGGTGTGGAGGCGTTGATGGGTAGAGCGTTAAAGTCGTTGCGTATTTCGCTTGCCGAATATTTACCTTCGGCGAAGATGGGCAAATCAAAGCATCCGATACTTTTTGCGATAATTAAAGTTGGCAAAGTGGCTTTGGCGGGTATTAGCGGTAACCGTTGACCCCGCTGCTTTTACCCTCGCTGCTGCTGATTTGCAATCAGCAGCAATTTTCCTGGGATTGGTAACTACGGCTTGCCAAAGCTTAACAGGATTTGCTAAGTTTCGTGGTTCTTTTATAAATGTTTACTTTTGTAATAAATTAGGAGGATATGATAATCGATTATAAATTTTCTTCAGACATAGAACCAACTGACGAACAATTACATTTATTAATGCAGGATGTAGCTGCTGAAGTGAAGGAAAAAGCACGAAAATCGGATAAACAATTTTTTGAACAACTTCAACAATTACTACATAGAGCAAAAAAACAGCAATTGATAAACAATCCTGAGGCTAAATGAATATAGAGCAACCAAAGCTGATAATTATTGCTGGACCAAACGGTTCGGGCAAAACATCGGTTACTGGAAAGATATTGGAGCATAAATGGATTGAGAATTGCGTTTATATTAATCCAGACAATATTGCTCGAGATGATTTTGGGGATTGGAATTCGCCCGAGGCTGTTATTAAAGCAGCAAACAGGGCTGCCGAACTCAGGGAAGAATATCTAATAAAAAGAGAAGGTATTTTATTCGAAACTGTTTTGTCCGCAGCTGATAAACTCGATTATATCAGAAGGGCTAAAGAAGCAGGTTATTTTATTAGACTATTTTTTGTTGGTACTGATCATCCTTCCATTAATGCTTCCCGTATTGCACGCCGGGTAATGGAAGGTGGACACGATGTTCCAATTTCAAAAATAGTAAGTCGTTTCGCCAAATCAATATTTAATTGTAGCATGATCGCCTTACTTGTCGACAGATTATACGTTTATGACAACTCTGTCGATTATGCTGAACCTAAATTATTGTTCAGAGCAACCAATGGAAAGCTGGAGAAAATCTATATGGATGTAAATGTCTGGGCCCAAAGTATTTTGACTTCTTTTTATTAAATTTTGAAATTGGGTTATTAGTCGTCTAACCTCTCATCTCTCATTTTTCCATTTTCCACATGTAGGGTATCCCCCCTCTTCATTTGTCATTCATAAAACGAATAGATAAATGGATCCCCAACACAGCGAAATATATGATTTGATTGCCAGGTCATTCTCAGACGAATTAACGGCAGAAGAGACAATTCAATTAAATACCTGGAAGGCAGCCGAAAAATCAAACCTCATAGCTTACCAGGATTTTGCAGAGATTTGGAAACACTCCAATCGTATGGCACTTCCCTCTCAGATCGATGTACCCGCATCTCTCGGAATCACACGTCATAAAGCAGGAATTAAGAATAGCGAGATCAAGTGGATGAGCCTGATGCGCCAGATTGCGGCGGTGCTGGTTCTGTCTGTAATTTTTGCTTCGACTTACCAAATGGTGGTAAAGCCGGTGAGTTCTGTCAAGAAGGAAACTGTAGTATTCCAGGAAGTAAGGGCAGCATTTGGGACACAGACACGACTGGAACTACCGGACGGTACCATGGTTAGACTGAATTCAGGAAGTACCCTGAAGTTTCCGACCACTTTCGACAACAGCAAGACCCGTCTGGTTTATCTGTCGGGTGAAGGGAATTTTAAGGTGGCCAAGAATGCTCAAAAGCCCTTTGTAGTGGATATTAACAAGGTTCAGGTTATGGTTCTTGGTACCACTTTTAATGTGGATGCTTATCCGGGAAATGCCGCAATTACGGTTGCTTTGGTTGAAGGAAAGCTATTGTTGCAACAAACAAACAGCAATAAAGTTTTCGACCTATTGGAGATGAAACCCAATCAGGTCGCGAGTTATAAAAAATCGGAAAACAAAATACAGTGGAAAGAAGTGAGTGATTTAAACAAATATACTGCATGGATTGATGGGAAGATTGTTTTCTCTGATGACCCGGTCAATACGGTTATTCAGAAACTGGAGAACTGGTACAATGTTGACATCGAACTTTCAGACAAGAAAATGGAAAATTACCGTTTTACCGGAACCTTTCTCGACGAACCGCTCGAACAGGTCTTAAGTATTCTCAACCTCACATCACAAATGCAGTACAAGGTTATTCCAGCTAAGAGACTGGGAGACAACTCGTTTTCTAAACGAAAAATTATTTTGAAATCAAAACCAAGGGTTAATTAAACAAAAAAATCAACGCGCCTATGGAGTAAAATTTTAAAAAACAGGAAAGTGTTGGAAGCACTCCCCTGTTCAAATTTTCAAAATGCCTGAAAAACAGGCAAGCAAAAATTAATTATTAAAATCAAACAAATCTATGAAAAAAAAATTCAAAGACAGAGAAGTTCTTTCCCGGAA
>CAILJH010000196.1 GCA_903834475.1 uncultured Prolixibacteraceae bacterium
ATGACACGATAGCGCCAAAGAGTGAAATGAAATATTTGAAACTCGATGGAACCATAATAGATGTTGAAATTCAGAGTAATCCAATCAGTTATGGTGGCGTGTTATCCATTCAAACTGCTATACACGATATTACCGGCCGCAAAAAAGCGGAAATTGAACTTATACAAGCGAAAAACGAAGCCGATGCGGCCAACCGGTCGAAAAGTTTATTTCTTGCCAACATGTCGCACGAAATCCGAACCCCGCTCAATGCCATTTTTGGCTTTTCTCAGCTATTGAACCGTGAACAATTAAGCGGCACACAAAAAGAGTACGCTGATTCCATTCATCGTTCGGGCGAACATTTGCTGAAGCTTCTGTCCGATATTCTGGAATTGTCGAAAATAGAAGCAGGTTATGCCATTTTAAATCCACAAAATGTGAATTTGCCTGCCCTTTTTTCTGACATAAAAATGATATTCAGAGAACAGGCCTTTTCCAAACAGCTTCAAATGATTTTCGAAACAGAAGCTGATCTTCCGCAATACGTCCTGATTGATGAAAATAAATTACGCCAGATATTGATCAATCTGATAGGGAATTCCCTGAAATTTACCACTGAAGGCGGTATTGCCGTGCGGGCCCGTACCGAAAGCATGGATGGGCAAAAAAACTGGCTGGTAATTGATGTTCAGGATTCGGGCATCGGGATCTCCGAAAAAGAATTTGGTAAACTTTTCAAGCAATTCGAACAAACAAGCAATGGGATCAAACAAAGCAATGGCAGCGGTCTGGGACTTGCGCTCAGTCGCGAACTGGCCATTCTGATGGGAGGTGGTATTACAGTTGCAAGTATAGAAGGGAAAGGATCGGTTTTCACTATTCGTGTGGAAATAAAAGAAGGAAAAACCGAAGTCGGTGAAGCGAAGAGCACCAAACGTGTTCTTGGAATCGATAACCTGCGGGAGACGTTTCGTATTCTGATTGTTGATGATGTGGAAGAAAACCTTAAAATGGTTGAAGTTCTTCTGAACACAATTGGGTTCGAAACAATCGGAGCAGTCAATGGCGAAGATGCCATTGCCAAATTTGAGCAGTGCAAACCTGATATGATCTTGATGGATCTGCGTATGCCGGTAATGGATGGCTATGAGGTGATCCGTTGGATTAAATCGTCTGAGAAAGGAAAACTGACCCCAATAGTTGTACTGACTGCCAGTCTGTTTGAACATGAAAAAACAAAGATGGAAGAACTGGACATTCAAGGCTACATTCGTAAACCATTTCAGGAAAACGAGTTGTTCGATATCATAGGTAAAGTTCTTGGTATTCAATACCTCTATAGAAATGGAAAAACAACTTCAGAATCAGGGTATCTCAATAAGCAAGCCTTAAAAAAAGATTTGGCCAGTCTACCGAAGAAACTGGTATCACAAATGCAGGATGCGGTTGAAGTGGGAGATTTCAACCTGCTGATGAAACTCCTGAATAATTTTGATCCCACCAATATGGAGTTCGCCCGACATCTGATGGTACAGGCAAAAAAATACAACTATGATTACTTTCAGCAATTACTCAATATTAAATTGGATAAAAAATGAAAAACAACTCCATTCCGGTCCTGAATATTCCTAATATTCTACTTGTTGATGATGAGCCTGATAATCTGAACATATTGGGCGAGATACTCATGATGAAAGGGTATAAAGTTCGCCAGGTTTCCAGTGGAGAGCAGGCCTTAAAAGTAGCCGAAAAAGAAAAACCCGACCTGATTCTGCTGGATATTTTGATGCCCGACATGGATGGATATGATGTTTGCCGCAAGTTTAAACACGATTCAGCTCTGAAAGATATACCGATTATTTTCATCAGTGCGCTAAACGACACCAATAACATTGTAAAAGCTTTGTCGTTCGGCGGCGTTGATTATATCAATAAGCCCTTTCAGGCTGAAGAAGTACTGGCCCGTGTAAATATACATCTTCAACTTCGGCAGCAAAGTATAGAACTTCGTGAACTCAATGCATCCAAAGACAAGTTTTTTTCAATAATCGCCCACGACCTGAGAAGCCCGTTTAATTCCATCATTGGTTTTAGTGAAATACTGCTGGAAAATGCACAAGTCAGGAATTACGATGTCTATGAAGAATATACGCAGATTATACTGAATTCAGCCAGGCGGGCAATGGATTTGCTGTCGAATCTGATGGAATGGTCGCGGTCGCAAACCGGCAGAATAAATTTCAATCCTGAATCTTTTGAAATGGCGAATTTTATCGAAGAAATTGAACTTTTATTTACTGAAGTTGCCAAACAAAAGTCTATTCAGATCGTCAGGGAAATAACCGAATCAACTCCGGTCTATGCCGATAAAGAAATGATCAGTACGATTCTGAGAAACCTGGTTTCGAATGCAATCAAATTCACCTATTTTGGCGGCAAAATAACCATCTCAGTTCAGGATAAACCAGAAGAATTAATCGTCTCGATCAGTGATTCGGGTGTTGGAATGAAAAAAGAGAAAATTGACGGGCTTTTTCATATCGAACATAGTACTTCAACAAAAGGCACCAACAATGAAAAGGGAACCGGCCTGGGACTGATACTCTGCAAAGAATTTGTTGAAAAACACGAAGGTAGAATCTGGGTAGAAAGCGAGCTTGGAAAAGGTTCGGTGTTTAGCTTTACCATTCC
>CAILJH010000197.1 GCA_903834475.1 uncultured Prolixibacteraceae bacterium
GGGGTCAGTCCAAACCTTCCCTCAATAAGCGAAAAAGACATCGAATTTATCGAATTTGCGACTCAAAACGACATTGACTTTATCGCCCATTCTTTTGTCCGAAATAAAAACGATGTTTTAGCCGTACAGAAAATTCTGGACAAATTTGACAGTCGTATTAAAATTATTGCCAAAATCGAAAATCTGGATGGCGTCAACAATGTTGACGAGATTCTCCAGCATGCATACGGCATCATGGTTGCACGCGGAGACCTCGGAATTGAAATTCCGGCTGAAAAAATTCCCGGCATTCAGCGCAGACTGATTAGAAAGGCAGTTCAGCAGAAAAAACCAGTGATTGTTGCAACTCAGATGCTGCATTCAATGATAGATAATCCTCGCCCAACAAGGGCTGAAGTTAGCGATGTTGCCACTGCAATCTACGACAGGACTGATGCGATTATGCTTTCAGGAGAAACTGCTTATGGTAATTATCCGATTGAATCAGTAAAAGTTATGTGTAAAATTGCTCTTGAAGTTGAAGCCAGCAAAGACCGGCGAAATGATCTGCCGGTTCCGCGACTTGACAATGAAACTTCTGCCTTCCTTGCTGAAGCTGCAGTTTTGGCTTCAAAAGAACTGAAAGTAAATGCGATTGTTACAGATACACTTACCGGAAAAATCGCCCGGTATATTGCAGCTTTCAGAGGAGCTTTACCTGTATTCGCCAAATGTCATGATGGAAGGGTAAAGCGTGAATTAGCCTTGTCGTATGGCGTTTTTCCCAGCGAAATTGTAACGAAGAAAAATAAACATAAACTGATAGAAACTTCACTTTTGGATTTGGTGGAAAGAAAGATGATTACTGAGAAGGATACCGTGGTATACGTTGGCGGTAATTTCGGCGTTGGTGGAGGTACTTCCTTTATTGAAATCGCTTCTGTTGAGCGATTGGCGCACGTAAAAAGCGGAAAATAAATGAACTGAAAAATCCATAAAAAGGGTGTCCATCGGGTACCCTTTTTTATTATCTCATATCTACTACTTCAATTCCCTTAATTTGTTTGGGATCAAAAACAAAATCGAGATCTTTATATACGCCGTCAGTTTTAAATTCACTGACTAATACATTGTATTTATTTCCATCTTTTCCGGACATGTTTGCCCCTCGAATAAGCATCTTTTGCTTATCAATCATGATCCGGATTTTCTGCATTTCGCCTGTCTTCTTTTGGGGAGTCAGATCGATATTATAAACCGGAACGCCACCCTCAACCGACTCTCCGGCATAAGAATAATTAAAACCTCTTTCATAAATGGTAAAAATCTTTGCCGGATCCATAAGGTCCTCGGTCGATTCATCGAGATTGGCAATACTTACCTCATTAGAATTTACCATATAAGTCCAAATTGTTTTTCCATCACAGGTTACCTGCAATCCCATCTGAGGAATGCTCAACTTGTATTTCTTATTCTTCAAAATAATTGAACCAATACTTTTTTCCTGAATTTTCTCGGCGGTATTATTCATTTCGAATGAAAATTTCGCCTCAAGCGACGCCAGCGATTGAGTTGTTTTGGTAACTTTCTCCAATATTTCTTTCGCTTTGGCATCCTGCTGGGCAAATCCTATCGCCGTGAAAACTGAAAGAATTGCAATTAATACTAATCGTTTCATTTTATATTTATGTTTTTGTTCTATTTTAATCTATTCAATAATTGTTCCAAAGAATATTCATCCTGAAGCAATACCTGACGGGATTTACTTCCTTCGCTTGGTCCCACGATTCCGGAAGCCTCTAATTGATCCATGATGCGACCGGCGCGGTTATACCCAATCGAAAATTTACGCTGTATCATCGAAGTTGACCCAATCTGATTGCTTACAATCAAGCGGGCAGCATCGTCAAACATTTCATCACGGTTACTCAGGTCAGCACCATTTCCAACATTGTCATTTTCTCCGACATAATCTGGCAACAGAAAAGCAGTCGGATAACCTCTTTGGTCAGCAATGAATTCACAAATCCGTTCCACTTCAGGAGTATCTACAAAAGCGCACTGCACTCGGGTCATCGAACTTCCGGTTGAGACAAGCATATCGCCTTTACCAATCAGCTGATTGGCTCCCGGAGTATCCAGAATGGTCCTGGAATCGATCATAGATGCCACTTTAAAGGCAATTCGGGTCGGGAAGTTGGCTTTGATCGTTCCGGTAATGATGTTGATTGAAGGCCGTTGGGTAGCGATAATCATGTGAATGCCTACAGCACGGGCCAACTGGGCAATACGTGCAATTGGAAGTTCAATCTCTTTTCCTGCCGTCATAATCAAATCGGCAAATTCATCGACAATTACCACGATGTATGGCAGATACCGGTGTCCTTTTTCCGGATTCAGGCGGCGGCCAATAAACTTGGTATTGTATTCAATTATATTTCGGACGTGTGCTTTTTTTAGCAAATCATAACGGCTGTCCATTTCAACATTTACCGAATTCAGCGTATTCTTAACTTTCTGAATATCAGTAATGATTGCATCTTCCTCATCGGGCATTTTGGCCAGAAAATGCTTTTCGAGCGAAGAATACAAGTTTAGTTCTACCTTTTTGGGATCGACCAAAACAAATTTCAGCTGTGAAGGATGTTTCTTATAAAGCAATGATGTAATTATTGCATTCAGACCAACCGATTTTCCCTGACCGGTAGCACCGGCGACCAAGATATGTGGCATTTTTGCCAAATCCATCATGAAAGTTTCGTTCGAAATCGTCTTTCCTACAGCAATAGGAAGCTCTGCAGTGGATTCCTGAAATTTCTTGGAGCCAATGATCGAACGCATCGAAACAATTTCAGGTTTCTGATTTGGAACCTCAATACCGATGGTTCCCCTGCCGGGAATTGGAGCAATGATGCGGATTCCCAAAGCAGAAAGGCTCAAGGCAATATCGTCTTCCAGATTTTTAATTTTGGCTATTCGTATTCCCGGTGCCGGAACAATCTCATACAACGTAATGGTTGGTCCGATGGTTGCCCTGATTTTGGTGATTTCAATTTTATAATGGCGAAGAGTCTCCACGATTTTGTTCTTGTTGGAGATTAATTCCTCGTTACTCACTTCAGCATTTCCGGAAGCATGATCGTCGAGCAGATCGAGCGTCGGATATTTGTAGCCTGATAAATCAAGCGTTGGATCATAATCGGCCATTCCCGAAACATTCACTTCGGTTTCATCATCGTTTACCGGATGATGAATCTGAAGTACAGGTTCGCGACTGACTGGTTTTTCAGGTTTTGCATCCTGACCAAAAATCATATCCTCAATACTCAATTCAACATCCTTTTTCGAAACTGTATTTTCAATTTCAAAGTCGTCGTCATCCACAACATCAATCTCATCATCTTTCGAATCCGGGTCAAAAATGGCTTCTATCTTATTGTCTTCAGTAATTATCTTCGATATTGCCGGAGTCGCCATTTCAGTCACGGATGCCACTTCAGAGGATTCAGAAGATGGAACTTCCCCAAGCGAAGAAACTTTCTCTTTTTTCGCAAAAACCCGGGTCAGCCAGGGAATAAACTGTTTGAATGTAACCAGTAGTAAAACAAATAGTGTGAATATCAGGATTAATGTAGCTCCAAAAACACCAAGCAAAGAAGACAATAAACTGGAAAGAATGAAACCGTACATTCCTCCAACATACAGGAACTGATCGCCCACTGAAGCAGTTAATGCCAATGCGAGTGCAATGGATAACCACAGCATCCAAAGGATCGAAAAAAGCAGTGTTTTGAAAAATCTGATTCCCTTGTAGCCAAATAAATTCAGCGCAGCAACAAATAATATCAGAACAAAAAAGAACGAAGAAAAACCAAAGCCAAGATTAATAAACTGTTCGCTCAGATATGCACCACCTTTTCCGGCAATATTATGAACCTCAACAGAAGGATCAAACAAGAAATCCCGCCAGGGCAAATCGAGCTTACTTTGATCAAATTTTCCGGAGAATGTATAGGAAACAAAGGCAACTGCGAGGTAACCGCCAAATATGGTCAGGAAAACGCCAAATGAGTAACGGAATTGATTACTCTTAAAAAAATTAATAAAGCCCTTTATTCTTGAAGATTTTGGAGCCTTTACAGGTTTTGTTACAGGTTTCGTAATTTTCTTTGCCATTCGGGTAAATAATTCGTGCGCAAAGTTAACGATTTTTGGCTATCATATATTTTATCTTTATAGCCAAACTTCATTTTATTTCGAATTGAAAATCCTTTCAAAATTGGATTCAGGTGCTATAGAAATAATTTCCGGTCTGTTTAATAGCATTCTTTACAGCCTTCATACCAATCATTGGTCAGGTTTAGATTTCGATCCTTTTTTTATGTTTGTCCAAAATTGAAATGTAAAACCGATGAAAAAGATAGCTGTTGTAGCCTTGGGTGGAAATGCTTTGCTACGCGAAAACGAAGCAGGAACCATTGAACAACAAGAGGCAAACACAACCGAAACCCTTGAAAACTTAATCTTTCTGCTGAAAGAAGGTTTCGAACTGGTCATTACCCATGGAAACGGGCCACAGGTTGGAAATATACTGATGCGAAATGAGGCCGGTAAACAAATGTACAACATTGAACCTATGCCGCTGGATGTTTGTGTGGCCGATTCGCAGGGAGGTATTGGATATATGATTGAACGCATGATCCGGAATGTGCTGAAAAAACACGACATTCAGAAGAATGTGATTACATTGGTCTCCATGACTTTAATCGATCCCAATGATCCCGCATTCCAGAATCCAACCAAGGGAATCGGTAAAATATATTCGGAAGAAGAAGCACACCAGCTTCAGGAAGAAAAAGGCTGGATATTCAAACCTTCATCAAAAGCTCATGGAGGCTGGCGAAGAATGGTATCTTCTCCACAGCCCATCGATATCATAAACAAGGACATCGTTGAGAATCTGGTACGTGCCGGAAATATCGTTATTGCAGCCGGCGGCGGAGGAATCCCGGTTTACTATGACGAAAATAATGACCTGCGGACAGTGGATGCTGTGATAGATAAAGACCTTGCTTCGGCATTTCTTGCTTCCAGAATTAAGGCAAGTCATTTTTATATCCTGACCGATGTGTCGTTTATATACAAGGATTTTGGCAAACCAAGTCAGGAAAAACTTGAATTCCTGAATTATGCCGATACCATGAAATACCTTGAAGACGGAACCTTCGGAGAAGGAACCATGGCTCCAAAAATCAAAGCGTGTTTGTATTTCGTCAGGCATGGCGGCGTAAAAAGTGTGATTACCGAGGCTAAAAAACTGGAAGACAAATCATATGGATCGAAGATTACGATGGAATATGAATAAAGTGGTCGACAATCAGCCTCAATTGGCAGAATGAAGTCATTCATTGTCATAAGTTTCACGTCATTGATGGTCATTGTAGCCTGATAGTAATTGACAATATATGACTACGAACGACAATCTCTGACAACAAATGACTTTGTAAAACATTAAATTTAACAACACATAACCATCATCACTATGGAAATCAATTTAAAAAACCGAAATTTTCTCAAGCTCCTCGATTTTAGTCCGAATGAAATACTTTATTTGATCGATCTTGCCACAAAACTAAAAAAGGCCAAAAAATCAGGTTTGGAAGAACAAATGCTGTTTGGCAAAAACATCGCCTTGATTTTCGAAAAGGCATCCACCCGGACCCGCTGTGCTTTTGAAGTTGCAGCTTTCGATCAGGGTGCACATGCCACCTATCTTGGTCCGTCAGGTTCGCAAATCGGGAATAAAGAATCAATAAAAGATACAGCGCGAGTACTGGGCCGCATGTACGACGGGATCGAATACCGTGGATATGGCCAAAGCATTGTGGAAGAACTGGCCGAATATGCCGGAGTACCAGTCTGGAACGGCCTGACCAATGAATTCCATCCTACCCAGATTCTGGCCGACATTCTAACCATGAAAGAACATTCAGCCAAACAACTTTCTGAAATCAAATTTTGCTATTTGGGAGATGCCCGCAACAATATGGGAAATTCGCTGATGGTCGGCGCCGCCAAATTGGGAATGGATTTCCGTGCTGCCGCGCCTGTCAGCTGTCAGCCAACAGAGGAATTGCAACAGACCTGTCGTGAGATTGCGGCCTTATCTGGCGGTAAAATTTTAATTACGGATGATTTGGCTGAAGCGGTTAAAGACTGTGACTTTTTATATACTGATGTTTGGGTTTCGATGGGCGAGCCCGAATCGGTTTGGGCTGAACGGATAAAGCTGCTCCTACCCTACCAGATCAATCAAAATACAATGGATCTTACCGGAAATCCCCAAGTGAAATTTTTACATTGCCTGCCGGCCTTTCACAACCGTGAAACCAAAATGGGCGAAGAAATATTTCAGAAATTCGGACTTGACGGACTGGAAGTAACCGAAGAAGTTTTTGAGAGCGAAGCCTCCATTGTTTTCGATCAGGCAGAAAACAGGCTGCATACCATAAAAGCAGTGATGGTTGCAACAATTGGATAATATTGGATAGGGATTCCATCTCTATTTCAAAAAGTGCAATTCTGAATTTAGTTACGCATTCCCTATCAAATGAGACAGATGGAATCCTTTTTTATTGCTTCGGGTAATAGATGGGGATTCCATCTCTA
>CAILJH010000198.1 GCA_903834475.1 uncultured Prolixibacteraceae bacterium
ATCATCGAATCGTTTTTCAGCGTTGTCAGTTTTAGATCGCCAATAATTTCTTTGCAGTCAAGAGTTTGACCAACTGCCATAATAACCTGATCAGTATCCAGGACAAAAGTATTTTCATTCGATTCGGGTCGGCGACGACCGCTTGCATCGAAAATCCCGAGTCGCATGGCATTGCAGACCACACCAGTGACTTTATTATCTTTCGTAAGAATTTCAACCGGATTGGTGAGTGTGTGCAGCACAATTCCTTCTTCTATGGCCTGTTCTATTTCTTCTGCATAGGCAGGCATTTCTTCCTGTGTTCGGCGGTAAATTATTTCCACCTTTTCAGCTCCAAGCCGCAACGCGGTACGGGCCGCATCGATAGCCGCATTACCACCACCAATCACCACAATCCGTTTCCGAACAGGAACAGAGCCTCTCAGATTATAGGTTCGCAGGAAATTCAGCGCATCCACCACATCTTTGGAATCAGATCCTTTCAGTTTCAGTTGTACGCCTTTGGGTGCACCCACGCCAATGAAAACGGCCTCGAAATCCTGATCTTTCAGGCTTTGAAGCGTAAAATCACGACCGAGTTTTTTGCCGGTTTCAATCGTCACGCCCAATCCTTCAATCATACGGATTTCACGAGCCAGAATTTCGCGGGGTAAACGGTAAGCCGGAATGGTTTGCACCAGCATTCCTCCCGGACGTGGTTCAGCTTCGAAAACAACAGGCCGATAACCGAGCCGTGCCAGGAAATAAGCGCAGGAAAGTCCGGCAGGACCGGCTCCCACGATGGCTATTTTGCGCTGAGCATTTTCAGCATTATCTCTGACTTCAGGCACCTGAATAGTGATTTCCTGTTCAACCATAAAACGTTTCACCGAACGGATTGCCAATGATTCATCGATTGTTGCACGTCGGCATTTTTTTTCGCAAGTATGGAAACAAACACGGGCACAAACCGCCGCAAACGGATTTCGCTCGCGATGAAGGCGAAGTGCCTCGGCATAACGTTTCTCGCCGATTAGTGATACAAAACCGGGCACATCCACATTGGCCGGACAGCCACTCTGGCAAGGGGCACGCACCAATCCGCTGCAGACACCTGCCTCGCAGTGATTTAATGCTATATGTGCTTCATATTCATCTCTGAAATAACGAATGGTGGACAAAACCGGATTAGGTGCCGACTGACCAAGTCCGCACAACGAAGTGCGTTTGATTTCAGTTCCCAATTCTACCAGTTTTTCAATATCATCAGGTTTTCCGTGACCATTACAAATGCGTTCAAGTATTTCGAGCATTCGCTTTGTTCCAACCCGGCACGGAACACATTTCCCGCACGATTCTTCCTGCACAAACTCCAGGAAAAACCTCGCCACATCCACCATACACGAATCTTCATCCATCACAATCAATCCACCGGAACCCATAATCGCGCCGAGTTCATTCAGCGATTCGTAGTCGAGCGGCACATTCAAATGCTGCTTGGGAATACAACCTCCCGAAGGACCACCAATCTGAGCAGCCTTAAAAGGCTTTCCGCCAATTGTTCCTCCGCCAATATCGTAAACCAAATCGCCGAGGCTCGTTCCAATTGGCACTTCCACCAAACCTGAATGGTTGATAGAACCTGCCAATGCAAAAACTTTCGTACCCTTGCTTTTTTCTGTTCCGAAAGAAGCAAACCAATCACCTCCTTTGGTCATTATCACCGGAACATTGGCAAAAGTTTCCACATTATTCAATACTGTGGGTTTACCCCAAAGTCCTTTTTCAGCAGGAAATGGAGGTCG
>CAILJH010000199.1 GCA_903834475.1 uncultured Prolixibacteraceae bacterium
ACAATACCGTTCGAACATTTACTAATCAATACTGACAGCGTTTGCAACGAAGGGTAAAAGAAATGCGTCACAGACGCAATACCAATATCCCCTCGTTTCCGCTACGCTCAAACGAGGGGCAGCGACTTGGCTGTTATACTATTTGAACATTTACTAATCCTTTTATACCAGCATAGTCACAAGCCGAACTAAAAAGATAATCTTCCTGCTTCCAAACAATCATTGCCCGCACAGGATTATCATGTGTGTAGTTAATTCGCTGTTCAATCATTTGATTGGAATCAAGTTGTATCGCATGATTTGTATCCTGCCAAAACCGGTACTTCGAAATCCGGTTATCAAATTTACCAGCAAATTCAAACCGATATAACATCCAGTCCCGACGGCTTTCGGGCTGATTTATAATATTGCCTAAAATGGTCTTTGCTGTGTATTTCTTGAAATCACGTATAATATCACTGATATTATAACTTTCGTGTGCTCTGCAAACCAAATGGATATGATTGGACATTAGGCACCACGCAAAAACCTCTAATCCTTTGTTCTCTATGCAGTAATTTAATGAATCAGCAATCACCATTTTATGTTCTTTGCGGGTAAAAACATCAACCCAATCAACGACAGTAAATGTGAGATGATGAACTGCATTCTGGTCTTTAATGAAGTAATTTTCTGCTGTCATTTTTTGATGAGAATTTACGAAATTTAGAGATTCTCTACTACTGAATTAGGAGAAAAAGTGCGTCCCAGACGCAAAACCAACATCCCCTCGTTTCCACTACGCTCAAACGAGGGGCAGCGATGACCAACTGAGATGGAATGAAAAGGCAATGAAGTTGTCGGCTTTACTTTTTTCATACATTTGCGGCCTGAATAAATGAGTCGAAACACCATACGAATGTAAAAATGGCATCTGAAAAAGGAATATTTCAACGCACGGAGTTGTTGTTTGGGACAGAAAAGATGGATGAAGTTGCCCGGCAAAAGGTGATCATCTTTGGAATAGGCGGTGTGGGTAGCTGGTGCGCCGAAAGCCTGGTCCGGACCGGTATCCGTCATTTGACACTGGTCGATTCCGACCGCGTTTGCATCACCAACATTAATCGCCAGATCCACGCAACAACGCTGACTGTAGGTGAAGTCAAAACCGATGCGTTGAAGAACCGCCTTCTCGAAATCAATCCTTCAGCTGAAATCCAGACCCTTCAAAAAATATATGAACCTGAGAACTCCGACTCGTTCGATTTGGATTCGTACGACTACATCATTGATGCCATTGACAGTCTGAGCAATAAAATTGATTTGATCCGTAAAGCCACGCGAACCAATGCGGTATTCTTTTCGTCGATGGGTGCGTCGCTTAAACTCGATCCGACAAAAATCCGCGTGGCTGAATTCTGGAAAGTGAAAGGTTGCCCTTTTGGCTCCATCATCCGCAAAAAGATGCGCAAAGGCAACTTGCCTGCAAAAGAGTTCATGTGCATTTACAGTGAGGAACTGCTCGAAAACAAGGGTTCAGGATCATCATGCGGTACCGATAAATGTTTATGCCCGAAGTCGAAAAATGCTGCAGGAGATCCGGAATTAGCCAATCATGAATGGTGTACCCAAAAAGCCGTGATTAATGGCACAGTGGCTCACATTACTGCCATTTACGGATTTACGCTGGCGGGTCTGGTTATTCAGGATATTTACAGAAAGAATTAGAAGTCAGCATCAACTGAAATACCCGTCCAGATATTCTTTGGTTAGCTTTTCTTTCGGATTATTGAAAAATTCGGCAGCAGGTCCGGCTTCAATCACCTCACCCAAATACATGAACACCACATAATCGGCTATTCGTTTGGCCTGACGAAGTGTGTGAGTCACCAAAACGATCGAATACTGATCTTTGAGTTTCAGAAACAATTCTTCAATTTTTTTACTTGAAATCGGATCCAAAGCCGAAGTTGCCTCATCACCCAGAATGATCTCAGGTTTAACCGCCAGACCACGGGCAAGGCAAAGCCTTTGCTGCTGCCCGATGGACAAACTGGTTGCCGGTGATTTCAGCCGGTCTTTCACTTCTTCCCACAATCCGGCTTCCCTGAGGTATTTTTCAACCATGAGGGTCAGTGTTTTCTTTCTCCGGATTCCGTGAATACGCGGTCCGTAGGCAATGTTATCGAAGATCGACATCGGCAGCGGACATGGCCGTTGTGAAAGCAATCCCATTTTCTTCCGGATATTTTCGACCTCAACTCCTTTTCCATGAATATTTTCACCATCAACCAACACGTCGCCTTCTATCCTGACATCAATGGAGTTTTGAAGCAAGCGGTTAAACGTTTTTAATAAGGTTGTTTTGCCGCATCCTGAAGGACCAATAATACAGGTAATTGCCTTGTCCGGAATATCGAGGCTTACATTTTTCAGGATATGATTCTTTGTCAGATAAACATTCAGATTCCGAACACTGATATGTGGTTTATTTATCTTAAAGATTTGATCAGCATCGACCTGATTAAGGGAATCATCCATGACCTCCATTTTTTTCAAGGGTGAATCTACGTATTTTTCGACCCGTAACAAATTTTGTATCATATCTTATTTTTTGAATATTTTCTGCTGTAATACCTTCCGGCAAGACTCAGGATTAAAACGATGAAAGTCAGGATCAGTGCGGCCGCATAAGCCCGGTCCTGAACTTCAGCAATCGGGCTGCTCAACTGGAAAAAGATGGCCAGCGGCAAAGTGGCCACCGGTTGCGAAAGCGATGTTGGAATACTGTCGGTATATCCGGCGGTAAACAGAACCGAAGCTGCGTCGCCAATACCCCGGCCTACCGAAAGCAAAACGGCAGTGATGATTCCGGGAACTACCTGCCGAAGTATCACCCGGATGGTTTCTGAACGAGTTGCGCCCAGCGAAAGAGCCGCATCTTTCATTTCTTTGGGAACCCTCCGGACCACTTCGTCGATCGAACGGATCAGGATGGGAATAATCAGCATCGTCACGGTAAGTATTCCGGCCAGCAAGGATGAACGCAAACCGAGATACACCATGATGGTGAACCCAAAAGCTCCGTAAACAATGGATGGAATACCAAAAAGAACATCGAACGATAAACGCGTAAACTGCGCCAGTCTTGATTTTTCGGGCAGATACAGGTTGATGTATAAAACTATCGGAAGGCTGAAACACAGTCCCAGTGTAATCGATCCAATCACAATATACAGTGAACCAATGATTGCATTGAGCAAACCACCTTCTTTCCCAATATAGAAACCACCTCCGGGAATTTTCGAAACCATGTCCCAGCTCATCGCCGGAAGACCCCGCTTCACCACGGCAACAATGATCATGAAAAGGGAAACGACAATAGCCAGTGTAGCAGCCATCATCAAGGTTTTAAATATCTTTTCTTCTATTCGTTTAACTCGGATATGTTTCATAAGGCAAAATTTCTTTCAATACGGATTAAAACCAAACGAGAAATGGCATTAAAAGCCAATATAATTACAAACAGGAGCAAGGCCGAAAGCATGAGTGCCGCGTCGTACATCGGTATTGACATCATTTCTCCGTAGTTGTTTGCAAGCAGGGCAGGTAGCGGATAGGCCGGGTCGAAAACCGATTTTGGAACTTCGGAGACATTTCCGCAAACCATCAAAACAGCGATGGTTTCGCCAAAAGCACGCGAAATAGCCAAAACTACCGCGGCAGCAATGCCTGAAAATGATTTTCGTACAACTACTTTTTTAATGGTTTGCCATTGGGTAGCACCCAACGAAAGTGATGCTTCGCGCAATCCACCAGGCAAAGCATCGAAGATTTCGATAAAAACTGAAATCATCAGTGGAATGATCATGATTGCCAAGACGATTCCACCGGCCAGCACACTGTAGCCAGTCGAAAATTCGACGAAATGCGGTGCAAGATCTGCGGAAATAAACGGCACCACAACCAAAATTCCCCATACGCCATAAACTACCGGCGGTATTCCGGCAAGTACATCAATCATCGGGAAAACTATTTTCTTGACGTACGGATGAGCATATTCTGAAAGGTAAATAGCCGAAAGCAGGCAGAGCGGCAAAGAAATAAAGATTGCAATTCCGGTGACCCACAAGGTTCCCATGATGAATGGGAAAAACCCGAATTCTCCTTTTAGCGGTTTCCAGCTTCTTCCGGATAAAAGTTCCCAAATCGATTGCTGATCCAGAATCGGAATCGATTTATAGTACAGGCTGATGCCGATCACAATAGCAAATGTCAGCGAAAGCAAGGTCAGGAAAAGCATGATATGCCGTATGGCA
>CAILJH010000200.1 GCA_903834475.1 uncultured Prolixibacteraceae bacterium
GTGACACCGCTCTCACTGGGAATCGAAACCCGCGGCGGTGTGATGACCCGTCTGATCGAAGCCAACACAACGGTTCCTACCCGGCAGTCCGAAGTTTTTTCAACCGCTGCCGACAACCAACTTTCTGTTGAAATTCACGTATTGCAAGGTGAACGGCTCATGGCAAACCAGAACAAAAGCATTGGCCGGTTTCATCTTGACGAAATCCCGGCTTTTCGCAGGGGAATTCCAAAAATCGAAGTCACCTTCGATATTGATGCCAATGGAATTTTGCATGTAACCGCCAAAGATCAGTTAACCGACCGGTCGCAGCAGGTTCGGATCGAAGTTTCCTCCGGACTTTCTGAAGAGGAAATCAGCCGCATGAAGGACGAGGCCCGGCAACATGCCGCAGAAGATATCGAATTGAAGCACCATGTTGATCAAAGCAACCGGGCCGATATTCAAATTTTCGAAACCGAAAACCTGCTGAAAACAGTAGGTCACACCTTGTCAACGGATCAGAAAGAAGCCATTGAACAGGCCCTTGAAGAACTGAAAGTAGCCTATGATGAAGCTGATTATTCCGGGATGACACAGGCCATGGCTCTGCTGAGTGCTGAATGTCAGTCGGCCGGAGCAGAAATGATGAACGATGATTGAGCGGTAAAAACCGAAGGACTGATTTAGAATAAATACGTTTTATCAATCGATATCCGGTTGGTATTTTGAATTTCATGTGATAAGCACAATTGAAAATTGGAGGTAAAGGGTTTTTAACAAAAGCTTGATGAAATGAATGATACTAAAAAAGCAGAAGATATTGCTCTGCGCAAAAAAGCAGAAGAATTAGTCAAAAATAAATCGTTGAAAATGGCTTCTAAACTATCTGAAGCTGAAACCCTGAAACTCATCCAGGAACTGGAAGTCCGTCAGATTGAACTGGAATTGCAGAATGAGGAACTCAAACTTGCAGAAAAAAAACTCAGGGACAACTTGTTAATGCAGCAGACTATCATTCAGACCGCCATGGACGGCTTCTGGTTAACCGATATGCATGGAAACCTGCTCGAGGTGAATGAATCGTATTGCCGGATGAGCGGATACAGCTCAGAAGAACTTTTGAGTTTGAATATAGCCGATCTGGTATTTAACGCCTCGTCCGAAGAGTTGGCTTTACATATCCAAAAAGTCATGGCCCAGGGTGAAGATCGATTTGAATACAATCAACGCCGAAAGGATGGGGGCAGTTTTCATGTCATGATCAATATGCAGTATCAACATCTTGGTGGCGGATTTATGGTGGCATTTCTTCAGGACATTACCCAGCGTAAACAAGACGAAAATCATTTCAAACTTTTGGTCAGGGCTATTGAGCAATGCCCGGTTTCGATCGTAATTACCGATAAAAACGCAAACATTGAATATGTTAATCCAAAATTTACGGAAGCAACCGGATATACATTCGATGAAGTAATCAGTGAAAATGCCCGGATACTTCAATCAGGCAAGCAAAGCCAGCAGTTCTATAAAGAATTCTGGAATACCATACTGACAGGAAATGACTGGAAGGGCGAGTTTCAAAACAAAAAGAAGGATGGCGAGCTCTTTTGGGAATATTCAACCATTTCGTCCATTGTGAATCATTCCGGAGATATTACACATTTCATAGCAGTGAAAGAAGAAATTACCGGACAAAAGAAAATGATCGTTGAATTAGTCGAAGCCAAAGAAAAAGCCGAAGAAAGCGACCGCCTGAAATCATCTTTCCTGGCCAATATGAGCCACGAAATCCGGACTCCAATGAACGGAATCCTGGGTTTCGCCGACCTGCTCAGAGAGCCTGGTCTTTCGGGTCAACAACAGGAGGATTACCTCTCCATTATCGAGAAGAGCGGGGCCCGAATGCTCAATATTATCAGCGACATTATTGATATTTCAAAAGTCGATTCGGGCCAAATGAAAGTGAAGCTTTCGGAAACAAATATCAACGATCAGATTGAATTTGTTTCCAATTTTTTCAGAACTGAGGCAGAACAAAAAGGAATTCAGATTTTGGTTAAAAACACCCTTGCCAGGCAACAAATCATCGTGAAAACCGATAAGGAAAAACTTTCTGCCATATTGGTTAACCTGATGAAAAATGCCATCAAATTCACAAAAAAAGGTTCCATCGAAATTGGCTGTGGTGTCTTAGAGACGCACGGCCATGCGTCTCTACACGATTCTACACCTCTGTTGGAATTCTTTGTGCGTGATACCGGAATCGGAATCACGCCCGATCAGCAGAAATATATTTTTGACCGGTTCAGGCAGGGCAGCGAAACCTTGAATAAAAGTTATGAAGGTGCCGGATTGGGTTTGTCCATTTCGAAAGCATATGTCGAAATGATAGGCGGGAAAATCCGGGTTGAAAGCATAGCAGAAAAAGGTTCCACATTTTATTTTACGATTCCATACGAGCCATTATCTCAGGAGGATATTACCTTGAAACAGGTCCTTCCGCCTGATGCAGATACAACTTCAATTAAAAAGCTGAAAATACTCATTGTCGAAGACGATAAATTCTCCGAAATGCTCATTGAAAGGGCTGTTGAAATATTCAGTGAGAAAACTTTCAAAGCCGTAAATGGAATCGAAGCCGTTCAATCGTGCCGCAAAAATCCGGATATCGATTTAGTTCTGATGGACATTCACATGCCCGAAATGGACGGCTATGAAGCCATCAGGCAAATCAGGAAATTCAACACCGGTGTGATCATTATATCCCAGACAGCCTATGCACTCGAAGGCGACCGGGAAAAATCGATGGAAGCCGGTTGTACCGATTATATTTCGAAACCTATCCGGAAAAAAGATTTAATCGCCCTGATTCAAAAGCATTTTAATTTAATGGAAAAGGAATAAAACAGATAGGATTTCAGGTAGCAAAGAGATAGTCGCTACGCGATTTTCATAGCCGCAGAGCGGCGTCCTATTTGTAGCGTATCGAGTCGATGAGAAAAATCAAGCTCCGAAGGAGCGTAATAGATAAGAGAATTCCCGGCCTCTTCGTAATCTTTCTTTCTCTCATAAATCTCGTGTAGAGACGCACGGCTGTGCGTCTCTGCCAAACACCCTGCCTCTCCGCAATCTCCCGTGTTCCCACAAAATTTCGTGTAGAGACGCACGGCCGTGCGTCGCTATCAAACACCCTGCCGCTCCACAATCTAACGTGTTCCGATAAATCTCATGTACAGACGCACGGCCGTGCGTCTCTATCAAACACCCTGCCTCGCCGTAATCTACCTTGTTCCCACAAAATCTCGTGTAGAGACGCACGGCCGTGCTTCTCTACCATACACCCTGCCTCGTCATCCGGATGAATACGCATTTTCACGTAAGTACGCGATTATTTATTTATGCACCTTAGAAAACAGGTACCCGAAATGGGTTGAAAAAAAAATCATCTTTTTAGAAAATTTTTTTTGTGTTAATAATCAAACCAATAGCCATTTGAGGCAAATTAGTTCTGCATTACATTAATCTCGTGGCACACTCTTTGGCTATGGTATAGATTAATGTCAAAGAACCTTTCTATTTTTATGATTATTAATTCGTTACCGGCTGATTCACCGATAGCGAAAATACATATTCTGCAACTGATCAGATGCATGGGAACGTAGGAAGCAGTGAAATCAGAAGATGCAATAACTGAGTGGTTTTTATCGCTCAGGTGGCCTTTACTCAGGAAATCAACATGAAGAATACTTTGGTAGCCGATTGGAATGATTATCTTTCGAGGCCCATTTTCATAGTTTATGCAATGGTGTTAAAACAAAACTATTTCTATGCTGAAGGCTATTAAATCAATGTTTCAGGTTTTGTATTCCACGA
>CAILJH010000201.1 GCA_903834475.1 uncultured Prolixibacteraceae bacterium
TACCGTGCAGCATTTGGGGTTGATGAATATGAACACTTTGTTGTTGTTCAGAGCGAGGCCGCTTTGCGTAAACTCGCTGGTTTATATCCATATGATAACATTGAAGACGATCATGCTAAAATCACCTTACGCGATGGCGGTGAAGAAGTCAACCAGATGCTCGAAAACGAAATTCGTGAACGTTTGGAAATTGCCGGAATTCATGTCATTGAAGCCCGTATTAATTACATCGCTTACGCACAGGAAATTGCACAGGCGATGTTGAAACGCCAGCAAGCTACAGCAATTGTTGCCGCACGTTTTAAAATTGTTGAAGGTGCCGTCAGCATGGTTGAAATGGCTTTGGCCGAATTAAGTAAGCGTGAGATCGTTACCCTCGATGAAGACAAGAAGGCGACCATGGTCAGCAATCTTTTGGTGGTTTTGTGCGGCGACAAGGAAGCTACTCCGGTAGTGAATACAGGCACTTTATATCAGTAATACGATGAAAAAAGTTCTGTTTAAAGAAATTCAATCATTAACTCAGGGTTGGAATCTGATCATGATTCTGGGTACACATATTCCGTTGCTGATTTTCTTTTGTTATGCCTTGTATGAGCAAACGGTCAAAGGAGTTGAAATTGGCGACAATCCGGCGCCAAACTGGGCTTTGATTTTGCTGATAATCACAATGGTGGTTACTTTGTGGGGTTCATTAGTCATGAAACTCGAGGTTTGGATCGATCAGGATGGAGTGCATTACCGGTTTTTCCCTTTAGTATTTAAAGATAAGCTTATTTCAAAAGCTGAAATTCAGCAGTACGAAATCAGAAAATACAGTGCTATTCTCGATTACGGTGGTTGGGGTTTACGTCGTGGAATTGGCAGAAAATGGGGCAAAGGATATATTATTAGCGGAGATACAGGTTTGCAGCTTTATTTAACCAACGGAAAGAAAGTACTGTTTACTACCCAGCGTTCGCAAGCTATCATTTATGCCATGGACGAGATGATGAAAATAAAATAATTCAGTAACATATTAAATTAAAATATTATGAAAATACAGCAAATAGCATTTATTATAGGCTTGCTTATTTCAACGTTAGCATTTGGCCAAACAGAAGTAATAATTACCCTGAAAACTGAAACGGGAAATATTGAAGGGACATTAATGATGCCATCAGGAAAATTGCCCGTTTCAGTGGCTTTGATCATTGCCGGATCTGGTCCGACAGACCGGAACGGTAATAACCCAATGATGACAAATAATTCGCTGAAAATGCTTGCCGAAGGATTGGCGAAAAATGGAATTGCCTCACTAAGATATGATAAGCGGGCAATTGGTGCAAGCCAAAAAGCCGGAGTGAATGAAGCGGACCTCCGTTTTGAAATGTATGTTAACGATGCGGTTGAATGGATCAAGCTTCTGAAGAATGATAAAAGTTTCAACCAAATGGTCGTGATCGGTCATAGTGAAGGTTCGCTAATAGGAATGATTGCTGCTCAGAATGCAAATGTTGACAAGTTCGTTTCAATTGCCGGAGGAGGTCAGTCAGCCGATAAAATTATCATGGAACAGCTGAAGACACAGCCGGCCAGTGTACTGGATCTTGTAACTCCGATTATGAACGAACTGGTAAAAGGAAATACGGTTGAAAATGTACCACCAATGCTGAACTCATTGTTCCGGACAAGTGTGCAGCCATACATGATTTCCTGGATTAAATATGATCCGCAGATTGAAATCGCCAAATTAAAAAAACCATGCTTAATAATTCAGGGGACGACAGATATTCAGGTCAGCATTGAGGATGCTAAGCGTCTTCAGACAGCAAAGCCAGATGCTAAAATGGCTTTAATCGAAGGGATGAACCACATCTTTAAAAATGCCGAAGCTGATAAAATGAAGAATATGCTGACATACAGGGAACCGGATTTACCTTTGCATGTTGAGTTAGTTCCTGCGATTTCAGGATTTATCCTGAATAAATAATCTGTAAGAAAGATGCGCTCGTAACGATTTTGATATGAGTAATAGGAGAGGGTGAAGCTATGGCAAAGAAAAAATCATTTGTATTGCGCATCGATCCTGATGTTTATGATGCCATTGAAAAATGGGCAGTTCAGGAATTTCGCAGTGCAAACGGACAGATTGAGTGGATTATAACCAAGGCATTATCTGATGCGCGGCGAACAGTTATCAAGAGTATTAATGTGGAACCGAATACTGAGAAAGAGTAGATAAGTGAAAGTAATGTGCAGTCATATGTAGTCATTTAATAATCATTACTGGTTTTTAAGAATGACAAAAAGCGAATGACGACAAATCACATTTTGAATTTTTAACTTTTCTAATCATGGAACAATCAAAGTATCATTGCCCCAAATGTGGCAATACAAAAGCTGAAGCAGATGTTATTCGCACAACAGGGAACGGCTTCTCCAGGTTTTTCAATGTTCAGAACAGAAAATATACAGTGATAACCTGCACGAAATGCCAATACAGCGAGTTTTACAAAGGCACAGTCAGTAGTTTGGGCAATATTGCCGATTTTCTGATTGGTTGAACAAGGCGGTTTAAATTTACTTTAAATTCGTTGAATATGCTTTCAGTCTGAGGGCAAACACCATTCGTTTAGATTAATTTTGAATCAGTTTTTTACTAATCAAATTTAACTCTAAATACTTATGAGTATTAGCGCATTGCAATCGGAAAGGGCAAAATATAAGCCAAAACTTCCAAATTCATTAAAATCGTATGTAAAACTGGTTGAAGGTGAAAAGACCCAGTCAGTTGCCGATCAGAAGGAAATTAAGGAACTTTTTCCCAACACATATGGCATGCCACTGATTAATTTCGAGGCAAGCAATGAGAAAAAAGCTTATTCTGCGGTGAATGTTGGAGTAATTCTTTCCGGAGGTCAGGCTCCTGGTGGTCACAATGTGATTTCAGGGATTTTCGACGGCATCAAAAATCTCAATCCGGAAAGTAAATTGTATGGATTCCTGGGTGGCCCAGGAGGTTTGGTTGATCACCAATACATTGAACTTACTTCTGAATTTATTGACCAGTACCGCAATACCGGTGGATTTGACATTATCGGATCAGGACGTACCAAACTCGAAGAAACTGCTCAGTACGACAAAGGTACTGAGATTATGAAGCAGTTGAATATCCAGGCGCTGATCATTATTGGTGGTGACGACAGCAATACCAATGCTTGTGTTTTGGCTGAATATTATGCAGCAAATAATTCCGGAATTCAGGTGATTGGCTGTCCGAAAACAATCGATGGTGACCTGAAAAATGATATGATTGAAACCTCATTCGGCTTCGATACCGCAACAAAAGTTTATTCAGAACTAATTGGCAACATCGAACGTGATGCCAATTCCGCCAAAAAATACTGGCATTTTATCAAGCTGATGGGCCGGTCTGCTTCTCACATTGGCCTGGAATGTGCTTTACAAACTCAGCCAAATATTACCTTGATTTCGGAAGAAGTGGAATTGAAGAAACAGACTTTAAGCGAAATCGTTGATTATATGGCTGGTATCATTGCCAGACGTGCATCAAACGGTGAAAACTTTGGTGTGGCATTAATTCCGGAAGGATTGGTCGAATTCGTTCCTGAAATGAAAGCCTTGATTTCGGAACTGAACGATTTACTCGTTGAAGGTTCAGTATCTGAACAAAAATTCAAATCATTTACAAGTAAATCTGAAGGTCGTGCATTTGTTGCAGGCATTTTATCACCAGACTCTGCCAAAGTTTACACTCTGCTTCCATCAGGAATTGCAGATCAGTTAACGCTCGATCGCGACCCACACGGAAACGTTCAGGTATCGTTAATTGAAACCGAAAAACTTTTAGGTGAAATGGTGAAAACACGCCTTGGTGAAATGAAAAAAACAGGTGATTTCAAAGGCAAATTCAGTACACAGTATCACTTCTTTGGTTATGAAGGACGCTGTGCTGCGCCATCGAACTTTGATGCCGACTATTGTTATTCTTTAGGTTACAACGCTTCATTCCTGATTGCTGAAGGCAAAACCGGATATATGTCATCCGTTCGCAACCTGACTGCTCCGGCAGCTGAATGGATTGCAGGCGGTGTTCCGGTAACCATGATGATGAATATGGAACGCCGACATGGTCACATGAAAGCTGTTATTCAAAAAGCATTGGTCGAATTGGACAATGCTCCGTTTAAATTCCTTGCAGCAAACCGCGAAAAATGGGCCATCGAAACTTCCTTTGTTTATCCGGGACCAATCCAATACTGGGGACCTACCGAAGTTTGTGATCAGCCAACCAAAACCATTACTTTGGAACGGGCAAAATAATATCCATCAGTTTAAACAGAAAGCCCCGGAAGTAATTTCGGGGCTTTCTGTTTAAAAGTGGGAGCGCGACTACAAGTCGCGCCCCCACTTTCCTCAGAATCTTTATTTCTTTACCGAAAGGTACTTCTCGATATTATCCGCAAACATCTTTTTTGTTTCTTCTTTTGATTGGGCAATCCCCGACATCATGGTAGGCTTGCCATGGGCAGGAATATACAGGAAAGCGGGAATTCCCGTAATACCAAAAACCTGGGCCAGTTCGTGTTCCTGATCAGTATTGACCTTATATATCAGAATCTTTCCGGCATATTCGATTCCTATTTCGTCGAGTATCGGACTTGCAATTTTGCATGGTCCACACCAGTCGGCATAAAAATCCACAATCGCCGGTTTACTTCCAAGGTATTTCCAGTCGTTTGGCGATTTGGAATAATCCCAAACCTTCTGAATAAATAGGGCAGTGGTTAGTTTTTCTGAACCACTGGAATCATTGGATGTCGAAGTTGAACTTGAGATTTCAGGATGTTTATTTCTATCGGAATTGCCATTTCCACATGCCGAAAGTATAAAAGTTGCCGCTGCCAAAGTCAGGATTAATTTTTTCATAGCCGATTACTTAGCATTAAGAAATGTAAATATATGTTCCTGTTTTAACAATTGCTATACCTGACTTGTTTTTCATCCAAAATGGATTTTGAAAATAAAACTGCAATCAACGCAACCAAAATTCATGCTGATCAATCTTTAAAGAAAGCAATTCAAAAATTCATGAAAAAGATAGTATTTCTGTTGTTGATTATTGTGTCTGGCTTTTTGACAAGCTGTGAAACCGACGATAATAATTGCTCAAATGGCGATGTATGGGTTGGATTGGGTTTAGTTCAAAAAGATGCCGGCACCGGTTCGTTTACCATTGCAATGGATGATGGTGAAGTTCTCTATCCTGCAGCTGCGGATACCATATGGCCGGGTTTGAAAAACCACGATCGGGTTTTTACCAAGTTCGCAATTTTGGGGAATAAGGAAAATCCCAACCACGACGAACAATACTACGTTGAAATTTATTCGTTGCGGAAGATTTTATACAAGGGAATTCTCGACATTACTCCAGCAATTGAAGATAGTATTGGAAATGACCCGATATCGGTTAAAGATCATTGGCTCAAGAATGATATGCTGAATTTTGAGTTGCAATACTTTGGTGGAAGCAAGGTGCATTACATTAATCTGGTTAAAAAACCGGGTGCAATAAATTTGGAGAATGGGCCTTTTATCCTTGAATTGCGGCATAAAACGAACGGCGATAACGAACAATTTCCACTTTCAGCTGTGGTGACTTTTGATATGAGTTCGCTTAAAGTTGCCGGGAAAACCAGTACGCCTTATAAAATCATTGCCAAAGGATTTGATGGTCACGATTTTGAATTTTCGGGAGAATATAAATATTAGATACAGTTTCAATCAATTCGGTATTTTGTAAGAGCATCTGTTTGATAAGAACAGATGCTTTTCATTTTTTTATTGCCAGACATTCTTTACTTTCACGGTCACAAATTCGAATAAAAAATCAACATGAAAAAGCCTGTTTGTATTTTATCCATCGTGGCAATTTTGTTCTCCTGTTCAAACCCGAAAACGAATAAAGAAATGGTAAAAGAATCGATTCCTGAAGTTCAAAAACTGACTTCAGATATCATGACTCCTGAAGTTTTGTGGAGTTTTGGACGTATTGGCGATCCTGCTGTTTCGCCTGACGGAAAAACAGTTTTGTATTCTGTCACCAATTACAATATAGAGGAAAATAAGTCGTACCGCGATTTATACTCGGTGCCTGTTGCCGGAGGAAGTCGTGTTAAACTGACTGAAACACCGGAGAAAGAATCTTCGGCGGCCTGGCGGCCTGATGGTAAGAAAATCGGGTTTCTCTCATCAAAATCGGGTGATACACAGTTTTGGGAAATGAATACCGATAGCAGCAATCCGGTACAGATAACTCAAATTTCCGGCGGAATTTCCGGTTTTAAATATTCGCCTGACTGTTCGCATCTGCTTTACACCGCTGATGTCAAGGTCAACAAAGATGTTCATGACTTGTTTCCTGATCTTCCCAAAGCAAATGCCTATCTGAAAACAGACCTGATGTACAAACATTGGGACGAATGGGTGCAAACTGTTCCTCATCCATGTGTGGCTGAAATTAAGGACGGGAAAATAGAAAATAGCGTGGATATTTTGAATGGAGAACCTTTTGAAAGCCCGATGAAACCTTGGGGTGGTGTAGAACAATTGGCGTGGAGTCCTGACGGGAAAACAATCGCCTACACTTGCCGCAAGAAAACAGGGAAAGAATACGCAATTTCAACCAATTCGGATATCTATTTCTACAATCTGGAAACTAAACAGACAGAAAATAAGACACAGGGCATGATGGGTTACGACCAGAATCCGGTTTTTTCACCCGATGGAAAATTTCTGGCTTGGGAAAGTATGGAACGCGATGGCTACGAAGCGGATAAAATCCGTCTTTTTATCCTGAATCTGGCAAGCGGTGAGAAAACGGATTTGTCCGCAAATTTTGATCAAAACTCTTCAGGCTTATCGTGGAGCGCCGACAGCAAATCAATCTATTTTGTAAGTTGCTGGCAGGCACTTACGCAGATTTATCGTGCTGACATTGCAGATCATAAAATTTCTCCCGTCACCAAAGGAATTCAGGATTATGGTTTTGTCGCTCTGGCCAATGATAAACTTGTTGGTATGAAGCATTCGATGAGCCAGCCAGATGAAATTTATTCGATTGATCCGCAAACCGGCACTGAGACCGAACTTTCATTTCAGAATAAAGGCATTCTGGATCAATTGGAACTGGGAAAAGTAGAAGAACGCTGGATAAAAACCACCGACAATAAGCAGATGCTTACCTGGGTTGTTTATCCGCCTCATTTTGATCCGAAGAAAAAATATCCAACAATTCTATTTTGTGAAGGTGGTCCGCAAAGTACAGTCAGTCAGTTCTGGTCATACCGATGGAATTTCCAGCAGATGGTTGCCAACGGCTACATTGTAGTTGCTCCGAACCGTCGCGGCTTACCCGGTTTCGGTAAAGAATGGCTCGAACAAATCAGTGGTGACTATGGCGGACAAAACATGAAAGACTACCTTTCGGCAATTGATGCCGTAGCAAAGGAACCTTTTGTAGACAAGGATAAATTGGGTTGTGTTGGAGCCAGTTATGGTGGTTTCTCCGTATATTGGCTTGCCGGACATCACGAAAAACGATTCAAGGCATTCATCGCACACGATGGGATGTTCAATCTGGAACAACAATACCTTGAAACGGAAGAAGTATGGTTTGTAAATTGGGATTTGGGTGGTCCTTACTGGGATAAGAAGAATGCAGTTGCACAACGTTCGTATGCCAATTCACCTCATTTGTTTGTCGACAAATGGGATACTCCAATTTTAGTCATACACGGCGAAAAGGATTATCGTATTCTGGCCTCACAGGGAATGTCCGCATTCAATGCCGCGGTATTGCGCGGTGTTCCTGCTGAAATGCTTATTTTCCCTGAAGAGAATCATTGGGTTTTACAACCTCAGAATGGAATTCTTTGGCAACGGGTTTTTAAACAGTGGCTGGATAAATGGCTCAAATAGCTTAAAACTTAGAAATCAAAATACTTCTACTTTGCTTTTGGAAGTTTCAAGCAATCCCCGGATCTGAGCGGCAGAGCGTATCAGGGATACGGCATCATCCAGACTTGTTCTGGATAAGTTGATTATCACATCAAATTCATCTTCGATGTTATGGTCTCCTGCAATGTGTTTGCGCAGATTATGTCTTTCTTTTTCAGTTTTCTCAATAAATTCGGCAGCTTCCCTTAAATTCAATTGGTTTTTCTCCATAATTTGTTTTGTCCGCCAGCCCAAAGGGGCAGTCAAACGGACAAGCAGCGATTTTTCAATGTTTCTGGCGATAATATGACTTGCCCTTCCAACAATAATGCAATAGCCATCGTTGGCAAAACTTGAAATTAAATCTATCAGAGTCTTGCTGATTCTCCGGTCGCTTTTGTACCTTTTTTCACTGAAGGCGCTCAGGATATCATCGAATAAAGTCCGTTCACCTTCTTTAAGGTAACTCCGCAGTTTATTCGGATCCATGTTTAGTTCACGGGCACTTTCTTCCAAAATCTCCTTACTCAACACCTTCCATTTTTTCAACACCGTTTGTTTATCCAGTTCAGCAGCAAGCAATCTGGCAAAATTGACGCCACCGCATCCAACTTCTCTCGAAATACAAATTACGGGTCCTGGCCGGGAGTTCGCTGA
>CAILJH010000202.1 GCA_903834475.1 uncultured Prolixibacteraceae bacterium
CAGCCATCTTTTCCAATCAGTGTCTTCTTCCCGGATGGCAGCCACATCAGGATCAGTCGGAACATGCCAGCGAGGCCGATTATCATTCCAAACCTGTTCTATTTTAGTAATCTGACCCAATCTCCCTGAACGAATGATATCGCGAACCTTGAGTTGAATAGGGTCGCTCACCCATTGCGAGCCAAGCTGTACAATTTGTGTAGATGCCAGTACGGCACTTCTTGCCAGTTTAGCATCTTCCACATCGATAGCCATTGGTTTTTCGCAATAACAGTCTTTACCCGCCTTTACGACCTCGGCCAATAACTTTGCATGCTGAAAGTCGCCTGTGCCGATCATTACCGCATCAAGCTCTGGCATTTTGAGCATATCCTCTGAATATTTAAACTGCTGGACATCTGTTCCAAACAACTTTTTGCAGTTGGCTGCGGCTTTTTCTTTATTGTTTTTCCAAATATCGCAAACGGCAACTACTGCCAGATTTTTTTCTTTTGCCGATGCGTTTACCATGCTTTGATGCCCACTGCTGCGACTGCCACAACCTAAAAACCCAATATTGATGCGGTCGTTTGAACCGATTATCCTCTTGTACGAGACTGCGCTCATAGACGAAGCGCCTGTCGATACAGCTACACCAGCCAAACCTGCCACTGTTTTACCTATGAAATTTCTTCGTGTAAAATCATTGTTAGCCATAGTATTTTGTGTTTTATAAATTAGTATGTTCTTTGCCCGTTAAGTATAAATGCCATTGCAACCAAACAAAACCTACCAAATTTCCTTTTTAATAATTTATTGTGTTCCGTCAAAAAATACTTCCAGATGACTTCCATCCAATTGGTGTCAATTGAAGGGAGAATAATTATTCATCATTTCAAAATTTATAATCCGGTTTTTGTCATTTTTTACAGGTATTCCTTCCCGGAAAGTTTTATAAAATCAGGCCCTTTTTATGTTGGCGACCAATTGTTTAAACAGCACAAATTGTTCTTTCAGTGCAAGAATCTTATCATTTGGGTCGGTTTCTGATTCAATAAGTATGCACCCTTTAAAACTTATTCCTGCCAACAAATCAAAAAGTTGCTGGTAAGGATAATCGACTATTCTGAAACCCCTCACATGGACAGTATCTCCAATCCATTTTTTAACCAAATTAAAGTTTCCCTCAAGACCTGGTTCAAGCAAATCTGTATCATCACCGTTCCAACAGACTTTCACATTCGGTTCGGTAACCTGATCGAATATTGCTTTTATATTGGATAGCCTTTGTGTTAGGTTCCCATGCACTTCAAGCCTCACTAACTGGCCATAGTCCTGAGCAAACCTACCAACCTCATTTAACGAAGCAGCAATCTGTGCAATCGTAATTTCCTTAGGAATTTCGGCCGGAAGCCCGTTTGGTTTCACTTTTATTCCGTTAGTGCCAATGTCTTTACAAAGCTTTATATATTCTTTTGTCTGTTCAATGTTATGACGAAGGACAGCCTTGTCAGGCGAGTGAAATTCGAAATTTGAACCATATCCGACACAAGTTACACGGCTGTCGGCAAAACGTTTTTTAACCTCGGCACGTTGCGTTGCATTAAGATTAATTTCGACACCATGGGCATGTTGCGTTCTAAGTTCTACACCAGAAATTCCTGCTTTTTCGCAATTGGCAATCAGTGTCGGTAAGTCCCAATCTTTACCCCATTGATAAGTTGTCAATCCAAGTTTCATTCCAGTATATAATGAATTTGAACCTATTGTAAAATTGGGAATTGTTGCTAATCCAACTCCGACAGTGACACTTTTTTGTAAAAAAAGACGTCGTGATAGAATACTCTTCATCTTTAATTTGAATTAGTAGTTAAAAATTCTGCATTTCAGAATTAACAATGCGTATTGCTTAATTTTTAAACTTCCTCGGGTACAACGAATGGTTTACGATAGTACCTTGTCAGAAGAGTATCTGCTTCCGGATCGTTAGCAAACTTTTCAAAATCACCCATAAACTTCAATTCACGTCCAAGGAGATAAGAGATATTTGCCAGATTGGGAAGTGTAGATGAATAATGGCCTTCTATTATATCGCAATTCAGGTCCTCGTCCTTGCCCGACCTCACAGCATCAATTAAATTGCCCCAATGTGAATCAACATCAGTCCCTATTGGTCCGGTTCGATCAAGGGCCGGACCGCTTTCGACATCTTTTGAGCCTGCAAAAGGCATTTCTTCCCATTTACGAAATGCTTTCCATGGCCTTGCTTCTTCATTTTTTAATTCAAGGTAACCTTCAGTACCATAAAAAATATTCCCGACTTTTATATCAACGCTTGATTCAGTATTAGAATACCGGCCTCTTGTTTCAAACTCAAGAATTTTTCCATCGCCGTATTTAAAAATGGAAGTTTGTGTATTTGGAGTTTCCTGTGCACAATCTTTAGGATCAATCCCGAATATACCACCGGTAGAATAAACAGAAACAGGGTGTTCGTTTTTATTAAGACCCCACCGTGCAACATCAAACTGGTGAGGACCCTGATTTCCAGTATCGCCAGCTCCGGTATCCCAAAACCAGTGCCAGTTGTAATGAACGCGCTTTTCATTAAAAGGCCGCCAGTGAGCAGGCCCTAACCATTGGTCGTAATGCAGTGTGGCAGGAGGAGTGCTGTCCTTTGCAATACCAAATGATTCGCGTGGGTTTATACAAAGCCCCCTGGCCATATAAACGTCACCAATACCACCGTCATGCAAAAACTTCATTGCGTCCATTATGTTTTTACCTGAACGGTTTTGAAATCCGACCTGCAAACGAACATTATATTTACGGGATGCTTCAATCATTTTCCGCCCTTCAAAAATTGTATGACTACATGGTTTTTCAACGTAAACATGTTTACCTGCCTGACATGCCCAAATGGATCCCAATGCATGCCAGTGATCAGGGGTCGCAAACGAAACAACATGGATATCTTTATCAGCGAAAATTTTACGCATGTCCCATTCGTACTTAGGTGGAACACCATACCTATCGGTTACCAGTTTCGCCCGTTCGTTAAAAAACTGTTCATCAGCATCACATAAGGCTGTAATCCTTACATTTTTGTTGTCTTTCAGGGCGCAAAAACTTTTAATATGGGCCCCGCCGCGACTTCGAAGACCGATAACACAAACGTTTATGCGATCGTTGGAGCCAATAATGGAAGCATAGGATTTTGTACTGAATCCCATACCTCCGATTGCTATACTGGCAGTACCTAATATGCTTTTTTTAATAAAATCTCTTCTTTCTGTCATTTTGGTTGATTATAAACTACTGTTTGTCATGAACGCATAGGTTTTTGTATGTTCCTATAAATGAATTGAAGCAACGATTAGTGATCGTAACCCAAACGACTTGAGAATCTATTGTTTGATTACCGGATGGTCCACGATCTCTTCTTTTGTTCGGTCCCAGTAAAGTTTTTTTCCTTCACGGTAGGCTCGGGTAGCCATTATACTGGCTATCGAATGCCAGTACCCTGTATGGATATTCCCATTCGGGACTACATCCCGATTCCTCATACAATCAATCCAATTATTGAGGTGATAGGGCATATTGTCATTTGTATTTACAGGGCCAGGCTTCATCCCATATTCTACCGTGCTTACGACCTCCGCTTTTCCTCTATTAATCATTTCTTTCATGCCTTCGTAAAAATCGAAGCCTCCGGGAAGGTTCTGATGTTCGGGGATAAAAAACCAGCATGAACTGCCTTCACCTCCATGGGCAAATAAAGTTCCTTCTTTTCCATGAATGCAGGAGTAATCACCAAAACTG
>CAILJH010000203.1 GCA_903834475.1 uncultured Prolixibacteraceae bacterium
GAATATCCAAAAGGTTCTTCGAGTGGAAATACGACCGTTGTTCCCGATAATTCTGAAGGGGCAACGACGGCAAATTCTACTGATACAACTTCGCCTGTTTCTGTGCCTGTGTCTCAAGATACTGACACACTTCGTACTTCTATTGGTACCATTCCGGCCGGTGGTATTCAGGATGAAAATGTAAAAGTTATTTTATTTGGCGAACAAGGTAGTGTGCAATCTCTGAAAATCTCTTTGGAATATCGAGTAGAAGGTTCGAATGCTATTTTTGTCAAAGAAGTGCCGTATCAAGTTACCATCAGTTCCACTCCGATAAATCTTTCTATCGATGCTCCAGCTGAAGCAAATCCGAACCAAGAAATTACTTTGAATGTTAAAGCTACTTTGAATGCTACCAAGCCGGTTTCCGGCATGTTGCTTCGAGCAGATTATCCAGTTGGTTTCCAATTTGAATCAGCCAAACCCGCGCCATCTTTTGGTAATAATGTTTGGTCGTTGGGAGATTTGCCTCCTGGCGCTGAAAGCGATATTTCAATTACTGGCAAGATGATTGATGTGGCTGACGGAGAACAAAAGAATTTCCATATTTTCAGCGGATCGGAAAGCGATTCAGACAAATCTGTAATTGGCACTGTTTTCAATTCGTTGGGCTATCTGGTCACGATAAAAAAAGCGTTCATTGAAGCGAACCTTTATGTGAATGGAGTATACCAGACTGAATATGCAACTGATGCCAAGACTACAGTCAGTGGTGAGATTCGTTGGGCGAACAATCTAGATACCAAAGTAAATGATCTTTCAATCAGCGCTAAAATTTCTGGCAATGCTTTTGATCCAAAATCTGTTACTACTAATGATGGATTTTTTAATTCTTCGAATAGCACGATAACTTGGGATAAAAATACTAAAAGTGATTTTGCCGAAGTGAATCCGGGTGATTCTGGTGCGGTAGATTTTTCTCTTTCCCCGGTCTCGCTTTTTTCAGATTCTGCTGGGATGTTGTCTGAACCACAGATAAATATTGATGTGTCTATCAAAGGTAGTAACGCGCTTGAAGGGAATGCTGTTCAAGAACTTGATAATTCAGAATCGAAAGTTATAAAAATAATTTCCGATGCAGGATTGGCTGCCAAGGCTTTATATTATTCCGGAGCATTTACTAATTCCGGACCTATTCCACCTAAGGTCGGCGAACCGACGACTTACACTATCGTTTGGACGCTTTCCAACACTTCCAACAATATTTCCAATGCACAAGTCCATGCCACTTTGCCATCTTGGGTTGATTTTACTGGATCAATTTCACCTTCAACCGAAGATTTGACTTATGATTCAACTGCCAAACAAATAACTTGGAATATAGGCGGAATTCCTACTGGCACTGGTATTACGACGGCAGACCGGGAAGTTTCCTTTCAGATAACTCTGAATCCTTCGCTTTCTCAGGTCGGCACTGCACCAGTTCTTATTAATGACGCAGTTTTGACGGGACACGATGATTTTGCTAA
>CAILJH010000204.1 GCA_903834475.1 uncultured Prolixibacteraceae bacterium
AGTTGTTGGTCCACCGGCGGTAATTGTTGGAGTGGCAGGCAGTGCATTCACGGTGACAACCGTTGCTGTCGAAGCAGCACTCTGGCATCCCGAAGCATTGGTTACCTGAACGGAATAATTTCCGGCATTGGTCACATTAATACTGGCAGTAGTTGCAGAGTTTGACCATAAATAACTTGTTCCGGCACTTGCGGTAAGCGTTACACTACCTCCTGCGCAGAATGTTGTTGGTCCACCGGCATTAATTGTTGGTGTTGCAGGCAGTGCATTCACGGTAACAGTCGTGACAAGCGAAGCATCGCTGAGGCATCCCGCAGCATTGGTTACCTGAATGGAATAACTTCCGGCGGTGGTTACATTGATACTTGCCGTTGTTGCTGAGTTTGACCACAAATAACTTGTTCCGGTGCTTGCAGTAAGCGTTACGCTACCTTCGGTGCAGAATGTTGTTGGTCCGCTAGCAGTAATTGTTGGAGTGGTTGGCAGTGCATTCACAGTGACAACCGTGGCTGCCGAAGCATCACTCTGGCATCCCGCAGCATTGGTCACCTGAACGGAATAATTTCCGGCATTGGTCACATTAATGCTGGCAGTAGTTGCCGAGTTTGACCAGAGGTAACTTGTTCCGGCACTTGCGGTAAGTGTTACGCTACCTCCGGTGCAAAATGTTGTTGGTCCACCGGCAGTGATTGTTGGCGTGGACGGCAAAGCATTTACGGTGACATAATCCGTTTTGGTTTCGGTACTTGATGCTCCATCAGTGATGATTAATGAAACAGTTTTCAAGCCGCCGGTGGAATAAGTAACGGTGTGCGGACCTACGGTATTAGCAGTTGCAGGGGATGAACCAGCTCCAAAATTCCAACTGTAGCTTGTGCTTCCGGTTGTGTTGGTGGAGCTATTTGTAAATGTCACAGTTTCATCCTGACAAATAGTTAACGGTGTTCCGGAAAAATCAGCAGTTTCAGTGCAGCCTGACATGGAAATCGTTAAGGTTTTTGCATTGCCTGAACAGTTGGCCGCATTGGTTTCGACAACAGTTACATCTCCATTTACAGAACCAAAATCAACTGTTATCTGGTTATTATTTGGACCGCTTGCACCAGCCGTAATTGTTGCACCAACGGGAACCGACCATGCATAGGAAGACCCGGAGCTTAATGTTACACTATAGCTTATTCCTGTCGCACTACAAATCGGGCTTGTATTTCCTGAAATTGCAGAAGTTACCGGCAAGGCAGTAATAGATAAGGTAACTTCGTGTGTGTTGGTGCATCCATTGGCATTTAGGATTGTCATAGTACCTGAATAAGGACCACCGGCCGATGTGCCTGCCGGAACTGAAATTCCAGTTAAAGTACCACTACCTGCTGCAAATGCAAAAGTAGTGTTGCCCTGATCCGTGAGGCCAGCAGAATTAGCTGTTGCATCCCAGTTTATACTGAATGAGGTTGGTAAGTTTGTTGTTGCGGTGTAAGCCATTGTGGTTGATTGGACACCGGCACTGTAGCAAATGGAGGCTATTGCTCCACTGGTTGCAATCGTTGGATTGGCATAAGTCGTTACATTGACAGTATTACTTATGGTATTGCAGCTCGCTGAATTGGTTGCAACTACGTAGTATCCATTCGCGGCAGGTAAGCCTGACCAGGTTAATCCTGCTCCGGTACCTGCTTTTGCAACCTGAACGCTGACATTACTTCCATTAAACAACTGGTAGCTTACACCGCTTGTTGAAGTGGTTGAAGTAATCGTTCCTGTTCCTCCGGGACTTACACAAATGATACTTCCGGCTAATGAAAGGGCAGTTGGTAAGGTGTTTACTGTTACAGTAACTGATTCAATGGTATAACCACCGGAGCTCGTTGTACCTTTTATGTACCAGGTTCCGGCAGTGGCAGCCGTTGGCGTTGCATAAGGTATTGTTGCAGCTGCATCGGTCCAGTAGGTATAAGTTAAACCTGAAGTAGAGCCCGCTGTAACAGCAGCTAAGGAAAGATTAACTGTTGATGGAGAACATACTGTTGCCGGATTCGAAATAATTACGATTGGATTCGGATTGATTGTTTTGGCCGATGAATTGTTCCAGTCGGTAAGATCTGCAGTCGTTGCACTTACAGTGGCAGAATTAATATAATCTCCCGAAGAATTCACATGAGCAGTAATTGCTAAAGTAGCGGTTGCAGCGTTTGCAAGGCTTCCAATAGTCCATATGCCAGTTCCGGAGCCAAAACTTCCTGCTGATGGTGCTGTATTCGAAACATAAGAGTAGCCTGATGGTAACACGTCGGTAACACTTACACCGCTTGCCTGGCTCAATCCGTTATTGGTTACAGTTAAAGTAAATACGACATTGTTGCCCATTAATGGTGATTCGTTATCTACTGTCTTGGTAATGGCCAGGTCAGATTGTGGCACAATTGACGTTGGTAAAACGCTGGATGAATTATTGGATGAATTATTGTCTGGTTGATCTGTTGTTGCAACTGTTGCAGTATTGGTATAAATTCCGGAAGCATTAACTTTTGCAGTTATTTTTAAAGTCGCTGTGGCCGCATTGGCAAGGTTCCCAACGGTCCAGTTTACGGTTCCTGCCGATTCAGTTGTAGCAGTTGATCCATCATCGGAAGTATAGGTATATCCGCTTGGTAATACATCAGTTACAACTACACCGGTAGATGTGCTTGGCCCATTGTTTGTTACAGTTAAAGTGAATTCAATATAACTTCCGACATAAGGTGAAGAATTATTTACAGTTTTCACAATACTTAAATCTGCCACTGCACCAGGTACCGGAGTCAAAGTAGAAGAATTATTCCCGGGTGTTGGATCGACAGTAGAACTGGTTATGGTGGCTGTATTGGCATAAGTGCCGGAAGCTAATACGGTTGCGGTAATGTTTAAAGTTGCAGTGCCAGAATTGTTTAATGTGCCTATTGTCCAAACCCCTGTCAAAGAATTGTATGCTGATGCTCCGTTGTCTGAAACATAGGTGTAACCACTGGGTAAAATATCAGTTACACTCACTCCGGAAGCTGCACTTGGACCGTTATTGGTCACAGTCAGTGTAAATATGATTGGCTGTCCAACGCTTTGCGATGGATTGTTTGCTGTCTTACTGATGCTGAGATCAGCCTGAGGAACCGGTACCGTAGACCGGGAGGCAGAGTTATTGTCTGGTGAAGGATCAGTATTCGAACCGGTTATTGTTGCTGTATTGCTGTAGCTACCGGTCGGATTTACCAGAGCAGTTACATGCACGGTAGCTGTCGCAGCATTCGCAAGACTTCCAACTGTCCAGGTGACTGTTCCCGCTGCTTCATTCGTAGCAGAGCCGCCATCGTCAGAAACATAGGTATAACCTGAAGGAAGGACATCCGAAACACTGACACCCATGGCCAGGTTCGGGCCATTGTTGGTTGCCGTTAAGGTAAAAACAACATGACTGCCAACATTTGGTGTTGCGTTGTTAACTGTCTTTGAAAGTTGAATATCTGCTTGTCCGTCAATAGATATTAATACTGTTCCGGTGCTGCAAACACTGGTGTTGGGTTCAGGCAAACAAACGCTGTAAGTAAAACTGTCATCCCCAACCTGGCCTGTATTTGGAGTGTAGGTGAAAGTTCCGTCAGTATTGAACGTGCAGATCCCTTTTGCTGGACTGGTTAAGCGGGTGAACGAAGAACCCGTTTCAAACACATCGTTGGTGGCTACATTACTACTTACCGGTGTATTCAGATTAGTTCCGACGGGATCATTCACAGCATTTGGTCCAACAGTAATTGAAATTATTCCTGAAGTACTCAATCCGGTGAGGTCGAAAACCTTGTATGTTAGTGTAAAAGTTCCGGCAAAACCAATTGTTGGTGTAAAGGTAAAGTGGCCGTCATAATCGGTGCCCCAACTTAAAATGCCTTGTGCTTCAGTTGGAAGCGTTTCGTTAAAGAATTGTAACGTAGAAGACACACCATCAGGATCTGAATCGTTTGTTGCAACTGTTCCGGACAGCAGAGTATTGTAATTCGTGTTATAAATGTCTGTCAGTGCAATTGGCGCAACACAACTAATCGAACTCACCGAACCGGTATTAGTAGCGGTGCACCCATTTGCATCGGTCACTGTAACTGAATAGTCGCCAGCAACCAAATTGTTGATTTCCTGTGTAGTAGCTCCATTAGACCATAAATAAGCAAAGGGAGAAACACCTCCGGTCACAATGGCATAAGCAGAACCATCAATGCTGATACAGGTTCTTGGGTAGCTTGTAATTGAAACGCTCAGCGCAGGCGCAGTGCCTATGGTTTCCGATAAAGTTGAAGAACATCCGGTTGCATCAGTTACAGTAACATGGTAAATCCCGGAGCTTAGTCCGGTGATATCTTGACTTGAAGCACCCGCGTAACCTGCTGCAGTTCGTGTCCATGCGTAGGTAAATGGTTCAATGCCATTGACTACTGACAGATCGATCGAGCCGGTTCCTAATCCGCATGAGGAAGATTCTATACTGGTTGCAAATAATTCAATTTGAGTGGATGGTTGCGTGACTTCGGCAGAAGTGGTTGCAGTACAACCATTTTGGTCTGTTACGGTCAGATTATAAACGCCGGCCTTCAGGCTTCCGATAGAAGAAGTGGTAGCACCGGTTGACCATGAATAGGTATATGGTGCCGTTCCGCCGCCCGGACTGGCGGATATACTTCCGTTGGAGCCATCTTTACAGGTGACTGCAGTTGGTGTGGCAACAACGGATAAAACAGCAGCAGGTTCGGTAATCGCACTGGAACTTAAAGTCGCAGTACATAGATTGGCATCGGTAACCGTCACCGAATAAGTTCCCGGATTCAGGTTGGTAAGGTCTTCTGTAGTTGCTCCGCCCGTCCATAAATAGGTGTATGGCGAAACGCCCCCGGTAACACTCAGGTTGATGCTTCCATTGTGGGCATTTTTACAGGTAATATTCGAATTCACCATGGTTGGTGTGATGGCTGCTGATGGCTGAGTAATTGTAAAACTCGTTGCCGCAGAATTACAACTGCTGGCATCGGTTACAGTGATGGTATAAGTACCGGCAGATAATGAAGTACGGTCTTCCGTAGTGATTCCCCCGCCCCAATTATAGGTATATGAACCAGTTCCGCCGGAAGCTGTAATATTGATCGCACCGCTTGTTCCGGAGTAACAAAGAATATTGGTTACCGAACCTGAAATTGAAATGGCAGTTGGCTGAGTGATTGTAATACTTTTTGTGGTGGTGCATAAGTTGGCATCGGTAATAACAACCGAATACAATCCGGCAACCAAACCGGTAGCCGTTACATCGGTTTGAACTGGGCTTGTATTCCATGCATAAGTGTACGGACTTGTTCCACCGGTTACAGTAGCAGTGGCGGCTCCCGTTGCTCCAGCATGACAAAGTACATTTGCCTGTCCGGTAATGGTGACGCTTAAGACTGCAGCAGGTTCAGTTATCGTGGCAGATGTAGTGGCCGAACAAGCATGTGCGTCAGTCACAATTACTGAATATGTTCCAGCTGCCAAGGCTGATAAATCTTCCGTAATTGCTCCATTGCTCCAGGCAAAAGTATATGGAGTTGTACCGCCGGAGACGGTAAGATTCACGGTTCCATTCGAGCTGCTTTTGCAAGTTATATTGGTTTGAGTTTTTGACAAAGTAAGTAAGTCAGGTTCTGTGATAACTCCTGAACTTGTGGTTGAACAATTGTTTGCGTCAGTAATAGTTACATGATAAGTTCCCGGCGAAAGTGCTGCGATATCTTCGGTAGTGGCTCCTGCATAGCCAGCTTCAGTTCGGGTCCATAAATAAGTATAAGGTGCTGTGCCTCCTGAAACGGTCAGGTTCACCAATCCATTCGCACTGCCATTGCAGCTTATATTGGTAACAGTAGTAACTGCGCTAAGCACGGCAGTTGGCTGGGTAATTGTAAAGGAGCCTGTCACGGTGCATAAACTGGCATCAGTAACAGTAACAGAATAATTGCCGGCCGGAATTGCCGAACGATCTTCGGAGGTAATGCCTCCGCTCCAGTCATAGCTGTAAGGTCCGGTTCCGCCGGTAACCGTTATATTTATTGCTCCGGTGGAAGCACCGAAGCATTTGATTACTGTAAGTACCTTATCTAATTGCAGTGGATTGGGTTGCGTTAAAACTGCCGAGGCCGCACCGGTACAATCCAATGCATCTGTGATAATCACATTATAAGTACCCGCTGAAAGCCCTGTGAGATCCTGGTCGGTAGATCCGTTCGACCATAAGAAAGTATATGGAGCGGTACCTCCTGAAACTGTAAGTGTAATATCACCTGTACTGCTTCCGTTGCATAATATATTTGTTTTAGCAACCGAGGCGGTTGGTCCGCCAGCAGTACCAACAGTATAATGGTAAACTGTTGAACAACCTAAATTATTCGTGATAATCAGGTTATAGTTACCTGCTCCGACTGAACTGATATTTTGGGTTGTAGCTCCATTGCTCCATAAGTATGTAAAAGTAGCACCACCTGTTGGAGTATTGATTGTTATAGCTCCATTAGTTGCACCACAAGCTGTTGCATTGGTAATCGAGTTGAGTGTTGTTGTTGGCGGAGTATTTAAGGTGACCGTTGTAGAAGCATTTGCCGAACACCCTTTTTGATCGGTAACAATGACTGAATATATACCATTATCCGAGGCAGTTGCATTATAAATAACCGGATTTGCACTTGATGAAGTAAATCCATTTGGACCAGTCCATGCATAACTTTGACCTCCACCGGCTGATAATTGCACATTGCTTCCAACACATAATGCGCCAATTACCTGAGCCGAAGCGGTAGGGTTTTTCACATAAATGGTAAGCAGAGTTTCTGCACTTTCGCTGCAGGTATTCACTGACCTGACTGAAACCTGGTAGGTTCCCGCTGCTACAGCAGTCCAATCCACTGTAATCGATGAAGAATTTTGACCACTAACAATCACAGCAGTAGCTGGCACAGTCCAGGTGTAAGATATTACATCAGGATCAGGAGTTACTGAAAAAACTTTGGCAGCATCCGATTTGCAAACGTCAACGCCGTTACAAATTCCAACCGGAGAAGCAACAACAATATTATCAGAAGTAAAGGTACACCCATTGGCATCGGTAAAAGTTACTGTATAAGTGCCTGCTACCACTCCAATTCGATCCTCTGTATTATTAGTTCCCGGTAAATCGGCCCAATCGTAAGTATACGGTGTAGCACCTCCGCCTGCTGTAATATTTATGCTGCCATTTGATGAACAACTCTCATCTGTAACGGAAGCTGTTAAAGTCAAAACTGCCGGTTGACTAACAACCTGATTTCCCAGAACTGCAATACAGCCAGTTGCATCAGCATCCCGCATCTGTACACTATAGGTACCTGCTGGCAGACCGATAAAGTTGTTATTAGTCTGCCACGTTCCTGCGTCAAGACGATATTCGTAATTGGTCGCTCCGGAAGGACTGCTTGCAGTAATCGTTCCGTCGTTACTGCCACAGGTTGTGTTCGTTTTTGCCACAGTTGCAGATAAACTGCATGTCCTGAGGGCACCGTGAGCAAACTCACCAAATACAGCTAATCCGCTGCGCTGAGCGGTTGGAGTGACATAAGCGCTCAGGTTATGAGTTCCGGGTAAAGCCCAAACCAAACCACTTGAGGTACGTTGCATGATGCGCACTGTATTATCTTCGGTATAAGTAGCGAATCCGTCTCCGGTAAGGGCAAGCGAATAATTTGTGCTGGCCAGACTATTGGCCGCCGTCAGGGTCCAGTAGCCTTCAGGAAACTGATGATCAATAATCACAGAGTTCTCCATCAAAACCGCAGTGTTGTTCCAGCCCGGATCGGTTGCTGTAAAAAATGCTGTTAATGAACCAGCGGTAAGATCGGTAAAGGTAACCAATGCCTTGTTACTGGCGGAAGCTGTTCCTACCGGGAAAAGCAATGCTCCGGGGACATTGATCCACCGTTTGAAATTGCCGAGAATATTTCCTGAAGTATAGTTTAAAGTTCCTGTTGCAGCGGTGGATGTACCCAGTTGCAGTGTATTTGAACTTGCGTCAATATGACCTGAGGTCATGGTGAGAGTTCCACCGACGGTTACCGGTTTGTCTAAAATGAGTTTAAATGTACTTTTCGCGACAGTCAGATTGTAAAAAGATTGTGAGGCAACTGAGCCAAGGATATTTTGATCGGCAGTAGTATTATTAAAAATAACAGAGCCTGTATTTGGTGTAAAAGTCCCGCCGTTGTTGGTCCAGTCTCCGCTGACAGTTAATGTATTTGAACCACTGATTGTAAGTGTTGCGCCTGAATTAATGGTGATATTATTACAAACTCCGCCGGCAGCACCGATAACCGGTTGATTGCCACCTGAAGGAATGGTAACATTGGTTGATGAAGTTGGGACTATCGAATTACACCAGTTGGAGCCGACATTCCAATCGGTGCTGGTCGCTCCGCTCCATGTACCCGCAACACAGGATGCCGTTACATTTAAAATTCCTGTTGCAGTTGTGCCAAAATAGGTGGAATTTTTATTGGTAGCTGAAGTGGCAGCAGTGCTTCCCCATGAGCCGGATGCTTGTTTGCTGGTGATAAAGGTTAATGTGTTTGCAGTAGAAGTTAAGCCGGTGCCTAAATTAGCAAGTACACCAGAACTGATAGCGAGATCCCCGTTTATAGTTGTTGCTGAAGAAATTGTTTTTGTACCTGAGTTTGTGAATGTCAGAATATTGAAGGTGGTGGCCGAGGCAGAAAGTGTTTGGTTCCCAGCAGCCCCGAAATTTACAGTTCCTGTTCCTGCAACGAAATTTGAACCGGTGCCATTCCAGGCTGTCGTGCTTACCATATTTTCATTCAGCGTACTTGAGCCACCATTGAGTGTTCCGGCTGTAAGTGTGACCACTCCAGTTAATGTGTGTGTCAGATTTGAACCAAGATTGAGCGTACCTCCTGAGCCGTTAACAGTTATTCCACCTGATGTTATATTTCCGGTAAAGGTTGCTATTCCGCTTGTCTTAGTCATCGAAACCAAACCGGTCGTGGTGAAACTGCCTATACTTTGAGTTGATGCTGTTCCTGTTATGACAATTGCACCCGTGCCACTGGTAAAGTTACCTGAGTTAATAAAATCACTGTTAAAGGTTAGATTGTTGGATCCGGTAGTCAAGGTCGCACCTGAATTAATAGTTAGAGGAACGCCTGTATTAAAAACTTTAGCTGCTCCTGATGAGATTGCACCCGAATTCTTAATAACAACGCCACCTGTTGCTGTAAAAGGTGTTATCCACTCTGTTCCTGCAGTTAAGGAAGTTGCCCTGTTATATTGCAACCTTGCTGCCGAACCATATGTTGCAACAGTACCTGTGGTAGTTGCAGTTCCTTCCATTGAAAGAACTCCGTTGATCGTTGCATTTGTTGTGGTCTTGGCACCTGAACCGGAAAGTGTAACATAATAAAATGTGTATGCAAATGGTGCAATTGACTGGACACCGGCAAGGTTGAAATTGACCGTGCCTGTTCCGCAGGTAAACGTTCCGGCAGTGCCACTCATGAAAGTTCCGCCTGCATTAAGCGTTCCTGCACCTGTAAAAATTATTTGGGAATTAGTCCCCGCAGAAGTGATATTGCCTGAAGCAGTTACTGTTCCAGTTGAAATCTTGAGGATGCTGATTCTCCCTGTTGTTGTAGAACCTGATAAAGTGATTGTAGTACAATTTAACAATCCGGCACCTGCATCCAGGGTAAATCCTGTTGTTGAACCGCTTGGAGGACGAGCCAGTGTTACACCTCCGGTTAACGACACTAAAATACCTGGATTAATGGCTACAATAGAATTGGTTGCAGTAGTTGTCGAAGCAAAAGATGCGGCACTTACATTTCCTATAATTGTGGCAGTTCCACCAGTTTTTGTAACTGAGATAGCCCCAGTGGTTGTAAATCCGCCTATGCTTTGCGTAGTTGTTCCTGTAATTGTAATTGCACTGGAACCGCCTGTAAAAGTACCGCTGTTAACGAAGTTGCCAGCTAAAGTCAATCCCAGATCGGCAGTTGCCAGAGTTGCTGCGCTATTAATTGTCAATGCTCCGTTTGTAGTTGTTGCAACACCCAATGTCTTGGTTCCGCTTCCTGAGATGGTAAGATTGTAGAATTGCCCGGTTCCTATAATCTGTGTTGTCCCGTTAAAAATGACCGTACTTGTATTTCTTGTGAATGTTCCGCTGTTTGTCCAGTTTCCACTTACAGTCAGGGTGTTAGAACCCGATATTGTCAATGTTGCCCCGGAATTTATCGTTAAATTTCTACAGACAGCTGCTGCACCAATTGTTGGTTGCCTTGTCGCTGTGCTGGAAATGGAAACATCTGTATTCGCATCAGGCAGTGTTCCACCACACCAGTTTGATGCGGTATTCCAGTCGGTACTTGTTGTTCCAAGCCAGGTGCCGGTTATACATGAAATACCGACTGTTAAAATGCCTGTGCCGGAGAAATACGTGTCATTTTTATTTGTGGCCGAAGAACTGGTGCTTCCATAAGTATCCCCAAATGCACTTTGAGCAGTTGCAACATAGGTTAATGTTGAGCTGGTAAGGTTAAATGTATTAAGGTTAGCAATTGCACCATTGATAGTTAAATTACCACTGATCGTAGCAGCTTTGCTAAAGGATTTTGTTCCACTTCCTGAAAGTGTAATATTATTAAAAGCAATAGTAGCAGTTCCTCCTATGGTTTGTGCTCCAGCTTTGTTAAAATTAATGGTACTTCCGGTTGATGTAAAGGTTGCGCCATTGTTTGTCCAATCACCTGCGATATTATGATTAAATGAACCTGCAATAAATGTAGTTCCTGATCCGAGCGTTACATTTCCTCCAATTGTTAAAGCAACGTTTGCTGTGACAGAAACTGTTCCTCCTAAAGTAAAATCCCCTCCGTAGGTTGTTGAGGTTGAAAGTGTCTTTGTTCCTGATCCGTTTAATTGAAGATTAGAGTATGGCAATGCTATTACTGTTTGCGAAGCTCCTGCATAATTAACGATACTTCCTGTTGAAAGTGTAATTGCTCCATTTTTGGTTATTGTCCCAAATACAGATAAGGTGCCTGTTGATGAAACAGTTAATATCGCACTACTGTTAACTGTGATATTATTACATGCGGAGGTGCCTGTAATCGATGGTTGGTTGCCACCCGAAGGGATAGTTACATTCGTTGCTGAAGTAGGCAGTGTCCCATTGCACCAATTCGATGTAGTATTCCAGTCGGTGCTTGTTGTGCCAAGCCAGGTGCCTGCTGTACAGCCTGTTCCCACTGTTAATATGCCGGTTGCAGTTGATCCGAAATATGTGGCGTTTTTGTTGATTGCAGCAGATGAAGTACTTCCATAAGTTGCTCCTCCGGCAGTCTGTGTTGTTCCCGCAAGGGCAAGTGTTGTAGAAGTTGATGAAATTGTTCCCAAATTTGCTACTGCTGTTCCACTTATCGAAAGGCCTCCGCTAATAGTTGTCGCAGCCGTAAAGGTTTTTGTGCCTGAACCCGAAAGAGTTAAATTTCCTAAATAATTGGCGATATTCCAAATTGTCTGGACTCCCCCATTATAGTTGACAGTAGATCCTGCAAATGTTGTGAGTGTGCCGGTACCGGTAGTAAGAACTGCTCCACTGACATTTAGGATTCCAGCGCCTGTAAATGCAATTGTAGCGCTTCCAGAACTACCGGATTGAGTAATATCTCCGGAAACCGTTACTGTTCCCGTTGATATGGTAATTTGATGTCTGTTAGTTCCTCCTCCACTGGTAAAAGCAACGCTACCAGCATTAAGTACACCGGCACCAACAATGACCTGATTAAAACCTGATCCTGATCTTGGAATTGTAATAGTCCCGGACACGTCAAGTTGATAGGCTCCAAGGGTCAAAGATGTTGCTGTAGTAGTTGTGAAAATTACAGACGAACAGGCTGCATTTGCAACAAGTGTTACATTAAATCCACCTTCAATAGTAACGGCATCACCTGCAATGGGGAAAACACCTGTTCCAACCGCTGCACCTCCACTTGTAAGTGACCAGGTGGTATTTAAATTCCAGTTTCCTGTAGCTCTTGAAAAGTATGAAGCAGCATTCGCCACTCCCATCATCATTGCCAACAATATCGCCAGTGAAATCTTGCGCAAAACAAGGCTGTTCACTCCGCGTTTCAGGGTATTTCTCATTGACAGGATATTTTTCAAAAGAGCGATCGTATAGTTTTCTATTTTCATGCTGAGACAGGTTGAATGCAATTGTTTTACGTTCTATTAATGAATGCCTGATGGAGCTACCGGATTACTTTTTGTTGTATTGATAGTAACCGTTACGGAGGGTGTACAGCTATTGCCATCGGTAACCACAACGGTATAAACACCATCCTGAAGTCCTGAAATGTCTTTAGTAGTTTGCGGAGTGGGTGTGAAAGTCGCCGGCCCTGTCCATGAATAGCTATAAGTGCCTGTGCCACCCGATACGGTGAGTGCAATCGCACCATCGGCTGCACCGGGACATGTTTCGTTTGTAAGCACCGTACTCAGACTAATAGCTGTTGGCTGTGTAATAGTTTGCGATAAAACTGCCGTACATCCGCCCGCATCGGTAACTGTTACTGAATAGTTGCCAGCTGCCAGACTGCTGCGGTCTTCGGAAGTAATACCTCCACCCCAGCTAAATGAATATGGCAATGTTCCTCCTGTGGCAGTCAGGTTGATAGATCCTGTAGAAGTCCCATAACAGGCAACATTTACTGAAGTGGCGCTTAAACTGAGCGCCGCAGAAGGCTGGGTAACCACCATTCCGGTCTGTGTTTTGGTACAGTTACCGGCATCAGTAGCCGTCACCGAATAGGTGCCTCCTGCAAGAGCCGTTCTGTCTTTCGATGTAGCACCGTCGTTCCATAAATATGAAAGCAAGCCTGAACCACCACTGACCTCCAACGAAATTGCACCGGTTGTATTTCCGTAGCAAAGTACATTGGTTACCGAAGGAGTTATTGAAATCGGATCGGGTTGGCTTATTACAATATTGCCTGATGCTACCCAGCAATTGCTTGCATCTGTGGCGGTTACCGAATAAGTCCCGGCTGCCAGGTTGCTGCGATTTTGGGTGGTCGGCCCATCGGCCCAGGTGAAAATGAATGGAAGTGTACCTCCGGTAGGATTGACCAATGTGATGTTACCCGTGGAAAGTCCATAACAGAGAACATTGGTTTTAGTGAAAGAGAGTGCATCAATGGCCGGGTTTGAAGCGATGCTTACGGAAAAAGTTTTAGAGCTGCCTGTCCCATTTCCGGAAGTAACAGTTACAGAATAAGTGCCGGCGGCCAGGGCTGAAATGGAGGTTCCTGTTCCTGAACCCGTTCCTCCTTCAGTCCGGGTCCAGCTCCAGATAAAAGGTCCGGCAGCACCGGTAATTGTCATTGCAATCGATCCATTCTGACTTCCGGAGCAGGCTTTGGTTAAAGTGGTCACAATCTGCATTTCGCTCGAAATAGTCGAAGTTTTTGAAGTATTGAAAATCCGGCCACAGGCATCAGTCAGCGTAACAGTTATTGGACAAAAAGTAGAACTTGTCACTGAAGGTGGGGTAAAGGTTGCTTTAGATTTGTCAGCCGGATCATTAACAAATGTGTCGCCACAGGATGCCGACCACGTAACAGTATAGTCATTTGGATTGGCACCTACAGGAAATGCGAAAGAAACCAGGGTAGGTACACCTGAAGTCACGATGGAGGGAATACCGGCAACATCGGGTACCATAGTAGAATTTTTGCCTGCCATAAAAGAGAAATTAAAAAAAATCCGCTGTGCCGCGATGTTGGCCGGAAGTGTGGCATTGCTGAGTGAATGCCCTGCCTCTATCATCACATATCCACGGTCGGGGTCACCAAAGCCGCGGCCATAAGCGATTACTGCCGCCCGGTGATTGGGAGCATCATCTGCCCGTTTGACATGATCGGGATCATATGCCCCGATAGTTGTGGAAGCTCTCCAGCCAGGTAATTTGGGTATGTAAATCTGTTCAAGTCCGTTGAGGATAGCTCCATCAATAATTCCCATGAATTGCATAAATTGATCACCAGGACTTGTGTAGGTATAAGGTGGAGATCCGTTGGTATGTGAACTATACAACCACAATGCATTCTCGATAGTTGTTACGGAGCCAGTTGGAAATGCTGTACCATCTTTTTCTGAAAGGAAATTGGTCTGTTGCGAGTGATCTGCCGGATTAAACATGTCTTCCAGTTCGCTTCCGGCGGTACAGGATAACCAGATTGAACCATGGTAAGTTTTATTCCAGAAATACAGATTACTATGCGTTGACCATTGCGGATAAGCATGTGGCATCACAAAAATATCATCGCAATAGCCAAGTTCCTGAGGCGTTTTTGTCAGTGAATAGGCACTTGGAGGGATCCCGGCATTTGTAAAATATGGAACTGCCACCTTTCCGTTCAGGAGGTCCATGGTCCATCGGGGTACCGACGAAACTAACAAGGTCATCGCTACCGGTACGTCAACAGGCGATGTGGTTGTAACACCAATAACTCCCTGTGTTTGCCAGTAAGCAATTCGTGCATTGACTGTTGCAGAACGATAATCTACCGTGACGATAAACGGACCTCCTTTGTAATCAACCCCATTATAGGTAAAGTCAACTCCATCTTTTACCTTTCCTGAAGAAATTATCCACTTGATCGGAACTTTATAAGTTGAAATTAATTCATAGATCATTCCGTATGGTTTCAGTGCATTACCAATCGTTTGAGGTACAATTCCCATATTGACAATAAACGATCCGGAGGGAATAGTGGTCATTTGTGCATTGGAAGAAAAAGGAAAAGCGAACAGGGCAACTAATAAAGCAATTAGCACGCCACTTCTTATTTGTCCATTTTTCAGGAATGAATTAACCATTTTTTTGCATTTAGGTATGTTCTGATTCATGTAAGATATCATGTGCATAGTTTTATGTTCAACGGATTCATAGCTGAAGTAGAATTTGCACAAACATAGGAATTATTCTGGAATATTTTACATAAAATACACCTTGCCTTGCCGCCCAAAAATGAAATCAAATTCTACTTCTTGTTGGGATCTAAGTTCTATCCCAATATGATCCGACTATCTTGATTTGCATGGATTTACCAACCATCGAAGAAAAATAATCGAGTTTCAATTCTGAAATGTCTGAAAACATTACCTCCCCATTCTGGTGGCGTTATTTTATCAAGCTAAAAGTACAATTCCGAAAATGGAAGATATGTAAAGGATTTCTGAAATTTGTGTAGGGATTCTCTGAAATATTTGTAGTATTTCCCCTACAGCTTGTAGTATTTCCCCTACAAGAAAGAGAAAGTTCAACGAGAAAATAATCGAAAATAAGAAATGGTGAAATTTAAAAGGTGGTGGCCATTATTTATCCGGATGGTCAAAGAGTGTGACATTCATAGCGAAATTTGGAATGTTTATGCCACATCCTGCCATCGAAAAAGCAACGATCAATAATAATTCTGAATTGAATCAGGATGTTTTTCTATCCTTATTTTCAAATACCGGAAGTCTGGTAAAACAGATTCGGGTAAAAAATAAAACTGGCAGGAGTTGCTATGTGTTGAATACAAGTAATTTAAAGGCGGAATTTTATTTAATAGAATTATTGGAAAAGATTTCAGGGAAACAGCGAAATTAGTGGTTCAAAATTAAACATGAAAAGCAGTACCTGAGAAGAATATAACCATTACAATAATATGAAACCTAAATTAATCTTTGCCCTGATGCTGGCCGGAATATTTTCCGCTTATTCCCAAACTAATCTGACCACATTTGTCGATCCTTTTATCGGTACCGAAAACGGCGGCAATGTATTTCTGGGCGCTGCGGTTCCTTTTGGAATGGTCAAACTGGGCCCGGATTGCGGAAATAATGACAACAATTCCGGTTATTATCGCGACCAGAATATCAATGGATTTAGTCATACCCATGTCAGTGGAACCGGAGGTGGTTCAAAGTACGGAAACATTTTGCTGATGCCTGAAAGCGGCGATTTGCAGATCAGTCAATTCAGTTCTGCCCGAACGGATGAGGTTGCCAAAACAGGTTATTACTCTGCATTTTTGTCGCGTTACCAGGTAAAGGCAGAGTTAACTGCCACACACAGTGTGGGTTTCCACCGGTACACTTTTCCTGAAGGTCAAGTCAGGCATATTTTAATTGATGCCGGACATTTTCTTGAAGTTGGAAAAGAATGGGGAGAAAGTCAGGAGTTTGTGGGTAGCGAAGTCCGGATTCTTTCAAATCACGAAATTGAAGGTTACAGCCGGATTCGTGGAGGCTGGAACAAAGCTGGTGCCTATACGGTCTATTTTTACGCCATGTTCGATCAGGAGGCTAAAGAAACCGGAACATGGAAAAACGGCAAGCTTCAAAAAGGCAATCCCGTTCAGCCTGATTCCGGAGAAAAAACCGGAGCTTATCTGAGCTTTTATCCATCTTCCGGCAAGACCGTTCAGGTAAAAGTTGGAATTTCTTTCCTCAGTGTGGGGAAAGCAAAACTTAATGTGGAATCCGAAACTCCCGGATGGAACTTCGATGTGGTGCGCGATCAGGCCGAGAAAAAATGGAATTCGCAGTTGGAAAAGATCAGGATTGAAGGCGGAAGCGATGAGGCTAAGAAAATGTTGTACACAGCGCTTTACCATTCGATGCTGATGCCAACCAATAAAACCGGCGAAAATCCGCTTTGGAAATCAGACGAACCATACTACGATGATTTATATGCCATTTGGGATACCTACCGCACCACACACCCGTTGTTAACACTTATTTCTCCTGAAATTCAGCGCGACATGGTTCGTTCTATGATTGATATTTACCGCTACGAAGGCTACATGCCCGATGCCCGGAGCGGAAATGTGACCGGTCGTACACAAGGTGGAAGTAATAGCGACATCATCATAGCCGATGCGTTTGTCAAGGGACTGAAAGATATTGATTACGAAACCGCATTTCAGGCCATGATCAAAAATGCGGAAGTTCCTCCCGGAGGAAACGAACAAAAAGAAGGTCGTGGAGGAATTCCGGATTACAATTCACTGGGATATGTTTCAACCAGTTACGAGCGGGCAGGAACAAGAACTGTGGAATATTCAGCCTGTGATTTTGCCACTGCAACCCTTGCAAAAGGATTGGGGAAGAACGATTTATATGAGAAATACCTGAAGCGCTCTTCGAACTGGAAAAACCTCTGGCGCCCGGTTGAATCGTATGGTGCCAAAGGGTTTATCTGGCCGCGAAAAAAAGACGGTACCTGGGAAGAAAAATTCAGTACCCTTCAGCCCGGAAGCTGGAGCGATTTCTTCTACGAAAGCCAGTCGTGGGAATTGTCGTTTTATGTGCCCCACGATGTTGCCGGACTTGTCCAAATGTGTGGTGGTCCAAAGGCTTTCGAAAGCAGGCTCGATACTTTTTTCGTCAAAAGCAAACCGAACGAACGGGGCTGGATGGACTTTTACAATGTCAATAACGAGCCGGGATTCATGACGCCCATATTGTATAATTACATTGGCAAGCCTGCTAAAAGCAATGCACAGGTTCGGCAAATCATTACCAAATATTTTGGAACCGGTCGCGATGGTTTATCGGGAAACGACGATTCAGGAGCCATGTCGTCCTGGCTGGCTTTCCATCTGATGGGTTTTTATCCGGTTGCTGGTCAGGATCTTTACCTGATCGCAGCCCCCTATTTTGAGAAAACAACAGTATCAATCGCCGACGGAAAGCAATTTACAATCCTTGCCAGAAATCTGAATGCAAAGAACAAATTTGTCCAATCGGCCAAATTGAATGGACAAGCAATCGATCGCGCTTGGTTCCGGCATTCGGAAATAATAAATGGTGCTACTTTGGAACTAACCATGGGAGAATCTCCATCCAATTGGGGAACTTCCAATCTACCCGAAACAACTAATAAATAGGCTTAACCCATTCGCTCATGAAAAAGAAAAGCGCTTTAAATTCAATAAGTATCCTAACCCTTACGATTATTTTAATCGTTGGTCAGGTCCTTTCCTGCAAAAATGTTGCCGGAGCCAAACCAGTAGTTTTGAAGGGAAATAATTTTGAAGTAAGTCTTTTGAATTCAAAGAAAATCCTCTGGCAATATTTAGAGACAATAACCGGTAAAACACTTGATTTTACAGGTCCTGTTTTTGAAATTGACGGGAAGAAAATGGATTGCGAATTGTCCGACATTCAGAAAATCGGTGAACCAGTCAGGTTAAATATCGGAGTGACTGAATATGTTGTTCAGGGTGCATTTAAGCAAATCCCTGATCTTTTTTTGCGAATCACTTTTCGCATTCCTGATACCAATCCGGTTGTGCGTTTTCGGTACGAACTTGTCGGAACAGGAAATCACCAATTAACCAAATCCGGAGGAACTGACAACATCCGATATCTGTCCGTTTCGGTTCCTGAAACTTCAAAAATCAAAGAAGTTAAGCTGTCGGAATTTAACGAGATGGTACATAGTTTCTGCCTTTCGGAACGTGAGATGGATAAGCGAAATTTTAACGACCAAACCAGTTTCATGGGACCAATCGTGGTTGGTGGAGAATCCGGTTATTCGTTTCTGGTTGCTTACGAGCATGGTTCGCAGGCGCCCGATTTATTCCTGAAATACACACTTTCGCCCGATAAAACCATTTCGTTGAATGCTGTTAAAGGGAATTATGCCAGCAGATTTCCAATTACAAAGGAAAATTCCTATCAGTCAGTATGGTTCGAAACTGCATTTATTCAGGGGAATGAAGACTTATTGTCCGAAAATTACCGTCAATTTATTCTCCGGAATATGAGTCCAAATGCGGAAAGCCGGAAACCATACATTTTTTACAATACCTGGAATTTTCAGGAGCGAAACAAACATTGGTATAAAAAACCATACCTGGCCGATATGACCACCGAACGAATGCTTCAGGAAATTGAGGTTGCGCATCAGGTTGGAATTGATGTTTTCGTGATCGATGCCGGATGGTTTGAGAAAACCGGCGACTGGCAACCAAGTAAAACCCGTTTCCCGGATGAACTGAAATCGGTGAAAGCTAAGCTGGATTCCTATGGCATGAAACTCGGCTTGTGGTTTAATCCGACGGTTGCCGCAAAATCGAGTACCATGCTCGCCAAAAATAAAGATTGCCAGAAAACCTTCAACGGCAAAAGTGACGGACCTTGGCCAATTTGGGAAACTGAAGATAGTTATGGAATGTGTCTGGTAAGCAAGTACCGCGATTCTTTTGCCGATGAACTGATCCGACTGGCGAAAGAAGTGGGCGTTCGCTACTTTAAATGGGATGCAATTGGTCAGTATGGCTGCAACGACCCCAATCATTTTCATGGGACTGTCGCAAATTCATCGCAGGAACGCTCTGATTGCTATGCTTTCGAGATTGGACGATCGATGAATTATGTGGTTGACAAATTGTGTTCGGTTTATCCCGATGCCATCGTTGATTTTGATATTACTGAAGGAGGACGATCGGTGGGACTGGGATTCATGGCATCCGGCAAATATTTCCTGATCAACAACGGCCCGTATTACCAAAATTATAATGTCCCAATTGATCCCGACAAAGACAACTGGAACATCTTCTTTTACCCCGGTGCAGCCCGAACCTGGATTTGCCGCACTCCGCTCACATTCGATAAATGGATTCCTTCCGTTTTATTTCTAACCCATTATTTGCCCGACGATCCATATGAAAACCAGTCTATGGCAGTTGGGTCTTTAATTTTGGGGCAAAATGGGATATGGGGCGATTTGCTGAAAATATCTCCGGAAGGTGTCGGATTTTTTCATGAGACGTTGGGCTATTACAAACAAGTTCGGGATGATATTACCAAATCAACCATTATTCGCGATGGAGCAGTAGGTGGAAGTCCTGAAGTTTATGAAAAGATCAATAAAGAAAACGGAAAGGGAGCAATGGTGGTGTTTTCCAGTCACAAAGGGAGCTACGAATATGTCTCGAAAAGTAAACCCAATCAGAAATACTGGTCAACCAAAGGAGTTGATCTGACATTTGACAAAGAAGGTAATGCCGTGATTAAAGTTTCGTTCGGGAAGGCTGAGGCAAAAATTATTTTCTTCGGAGTGAATTGAAAATATAAAAATTCCTAAAAATGAAAAGACTGTTGCTCAGTTTTATATTGGTTTCGTTTGGTGCAATCCATTTTTCATATGGTCAAGTAAATCCCGCAAATCCAATTCCGGAACGTATGAAATGGTATACCGATGCCAAATTCGGATTGTTCGTCCATTGGGGATTGTATGCCATTCCTGCCGGTTACTGGCATGGGAAAGCCATTCCCGGACCTTCAGAATGGATCATGTACAATGGAAAAATTCCGGTAAAAGACTATGAACCGCTGGCAAAGCAATTCAATCCCGCCGAATTTTCAGGCGAGAATTGGGCTGCTTTGGCTAAGGAAACAGGAATGAAATACCTGGTTTTTACGGCCAAACATTGCGACGGTTTTGCTATGTACAATTCAAAAGTTTCTGATTACAACGTGGTTTCGGCGACACCATTCCGGAAAGATGTGCTTAAAGAACTTGAATCGGGGTGCCAAAAAGAGGGAATAAAACTGGGATTCTACTATTCGCACAACTGGGACTGGCACGAATCACAGGCGCTGGGATTGGACAACACCTGGGATTTTCCGGACAGCAAAAACAAGAATCAAAACATCTATTATCAGAACAAAGCGCTGCCTCAGGTCAAAGAACTGGTTTCGAACTATAAGCCCGATTTGATTTGGTTCGATGTCCCAACAACCATAGAACCCGCACAGAGCAAGGCTTTTCTGGATACCATTCGGAAATACCGTCCGGCATGTGTCATCAACGACCGGATTGGTAACGGACTTGGTGATTACCTCACACCGGAACAATACATTCCTGCAGCTGGCAGCCAGGTAGCCTTCGAATCGTGCATGACACTGAATGATACCTGGGGTTATAATGTGAGCGACTGGAACTGGAAATCGGCGTCAACAGTCATTTGCAATCTGGTTGATGTGGTTAGCAAAGGCGGAAATTATTTACTGAACGTTGGTCCTGACGAAAAGGGAAACTTTCCGGCGGAAGCTGTCCGGATATTGAAGGAAGTTGGTAAATGGATGAAAGTGAATGGCGAAAGTATCTACGGAACAAGCGGCAGTCCTCTGGGGCAGTTGCCTTTTGGATCGTGCACTGCCAAACCCGGGAAACTCTATTTTCACGTTTTCCACTGGCCTGAAAATGGCTTGCTCACTTTGCCCGGCATCAGTTGCAAGGTTAAAAATATTTACCTGCTGGCCGATCAAAAGATGAAGACGCTTAACTGGCAAAATGCAGGGAAAGATATCCTTGTCAAATTAAAAACACAGTCCTTTCCGGCAGAAATGCTGAACGATGTGGATAATGTGATCGTGCTCGAATACAGCGGGCCAATAACCTACAATACCACCCAACTGCTTTTGGGTGAAGGAGCATCTACTTCATTTTCACCACAAAATGCCAGGATTTCAGGAGATTCGTTAAAATACATTTTCAATGAAAAATGGGACGAAACCCGCGGATACAATACTTCGGGCTGGACCATACCAACCGATAAAATGATCTGGAATTACCGGCTCCCGGTTGATGGCTGGTTTAATATCGAAATCACTTACGGAGCTCCGGAAGAAGTTTCAGGAAGTACATTCAAAATTGGCTCCGCTGGGAATGAAATTAACGGAACTATCGAAAATACAGGTGGCTATTATTCATTCAAAACCAAGATAGTCGGCAGAATTCATCTTCAGGCCAATTCTTCGGGAAATTTTGAAATACAGGCGGTACAGCTTAAATCCGGATCGTTGATGAACCTGAAACAGCTTCGTTTGATTCCGGTTCCGAAACAGGCATTGATTAATTGATTTTAACGGGAAATCCAATGCAAATTATAAATATTTAAACCCTAACTTTAACCTAACTAAGCCAACTTATAATGAAGCTATTTGCTGTATTATTCATTATTCTTCTTTTCCGGACCATTCAGTCGGATGCCAAAGTACTATTTGTGGCCACAACCGGAGATGATATTTCAGGAACAGGAACAATTGAACAACCCTACAAAACCATCTCAAAGGCAGCCAAGGTGGCTGTTCCCGGCGACGTGGTTCGGGTTCGCGCCGGAATTTACCGCGAAACAGTTATTCCAAGCAAATCGGGTACTGCCGGAAGTCCGATCACTTTTCAGCCATACGACAATGAAACTGTAACCATTTCCGGAGCTGAAATTATTACAGGATGGACTTTGTCCTCCGGAAATATATATACCGCAGCACTACCGGCGAAATTTATGGACGAAAGCCACAACCAAAGCGATCAGATTTTTGTGAATGGGATCATGGTCCACCTGGCACGCTGGCCCAATCTGGTCAATCCCGATCCGACTTACCCGACCAAAGCCTCACTTTCTGCTCAGTCGATCAGTAAAACAAAAACCGAAAATGTGACTACTGTCGTTTTCAAGAGCACGGAAACCGCTCCGGCAGATGCATCTGGTGCTGAAATTTATGTTCAACCCAATTACAATGCCTGGAGCTGGACCTTGACAGGGAAAGTCACCTCCATAGCCGGATCAACAATTACCATGACCTCATACAACGGCTCCGGTGCCGATGGAAATGATAAGCTCTTTCCTAAGGGATCCAGGTTTTACCTTTTCAACAAGCTTACGTTACTCGATGTCCCGGGCGAATGGTTTCATGATAAAACCAACAGTTTGCTGTATTTGTGGTGTCCTGACAATGCTGATCCGGCGACCAAAGTCGTGGAAGCAAAAAAACGCGAATTTGCGTTTAACCTTTCCGGCAAAAGTTTTATAACAATAAAAGGCTTTAACTTATTTGCCTGCACAATCACCACCGATTCAGAATCCGGCGGAAGTAATAAAGGCTTCGATACCAATGGAAATGTGATTTATCCCTGGCGGGGTGCAGGGTTTGTCGCACCATCCAAAAATTGTGTGGTCGATGGAATTACCGCGAAATACCTTAGTCACTATACCGATTGTTCAGGCCATTTTTACCTGCAATGGGGAACCAGTTCAGGAATTGTAATGAGTGGAACAAATAACCTTTTTGCAAATTGTACCCTTCAATACAGCGCCGGAAATGGAATTACATTAATGGGGCTGAATTGCAAAGCTGAAAATAATTTCATTTCGGATGTAAATTACAATTCGACCGACTGTTCGGGAATAAATACCGGTGGTTCGCAGGCTACGACTCAGGATCACGAAATTGGCTTCAATACCATTACGCGCTGCGGACGTTCTGCCATTACCCCCCGGAACCTGAGCAATTCGAATTCAGCAAACCTGGTCGCACGCATTACGCACAACGACTTGTCGCAGTTTATGCTTCAGGATTGGGATGGAGGCGGAATCTATACTGCCGGCGGAAGCAATTTCACGCGCATCGACCACAACATTATTCATGATGGAACAGGTTATACCGTGAGTGGCGTTTATGTCGATTGGGGCAAAAATTATGTGATCGACCACAATGTAGTCTACAACGTGGAATGGGGAATCCACCTGCAGCACAACATCGACGGAACTCCAACCGGAATGAGCAACATGATCTGTTACAACAATACCCTGGCAGTCAAGAATACTTCGAACGCCAGTTACGGGCCATTTGGATTTGCCTCTTCCGGCCCGCAAAATACCCAGCTTGGTTCCATGTGCCGGAACAACATCAATGTTTATCGCAATGGCACAAGTTCACAAAAGACTTCCGGTTATTTTCCCTATACCAATGCTTTTGACAATGCGGCCAAATCAAACAATCTCGACCATCCGGCTGACCCGAAATTTACCGGTTTTGTGAATGGTGATTTGTCGCTACTGGCAAATTCACCGGCGATTAATGCAGGAATAGAAATGCAAACAATCACGCTCGATGGAATCACTGTTCCGGCATACAACGATCCTGCGATTGGCAGCGTCGATGTTGGGGCTTATGAATACGGACAAACATCCTGGAAAGCCGGAATTACGAATCGGCTTTCACCAACAGAACTTACTGCTAGCGACATAACAAGCACCGGTTTTATCCTGAATTGGTTTTCTGCTGTTACTCCTGAAAAAGTGACCGTTTACGAAGCTTATTCAGGTGATATTTTACTGGGAACGGCTCCCGGAACTGCCACGACGATGAAAATCGACGGATTGTCCAGCAATACCAATTACCAGGTAATCCTCAAAGCAAAAGATTCGCTCGGTAACTTTGACATTCCTGGGTCACCTTTCCTGAGTGTTACGACCTTGCTGCCAACTTCAATCAATGATTTAACGAATTTGGATGTAAAAATCTATGCCTGCGATCATTCTGTAATGGTTGATTTGTCTTATCTGGATGGAAATTCCAGGGTGATCGTCTTTAATGCGAATGGTTCGGTAATCAAAATAGAACAATCAAGAGGCTATGAATTACTCAGCATTCCACTTTCAGCATCCGGAATCCTGCTGGTTCAGGTTGAGAATGACCGTAAAACTTTGACAAAAAAAGTAGTATTGTTTTAAAAATAACAACCCGATTATATGAAGTCCTTTCTGATTTTTTTCTTTTTCCTCTTTTCTCTTTCCTCTTTTGCCCAGCAAAAGTCCTGGATCGATTTCAACCGGAATGGAATAATGGATACCTACGAAAATCCAAATGCTGAGACCGACGAGCGGGTCAATGATTTGCTGTCGCGGATGACGATTGAAGAAAAAATGCAGATCTTGCACGAAGTGGCTCCTGCCATTCCAAGGTTGGGAGTCGTCAAATACGATCATGGCAATGAGGCGTTGCATGGAGTTGTTAGGCCTGGGAAATTCACGGTGTTCCCGCAAGCCATTGCACTTGGTGCAACCTGGAATCCGGAATTGATCAACAAAGTATCGACAGCCATTTCGGATGAAGCGCGTGCCAAATGGAACGAACTCGATCAGGGGAAAAATCAGAAGGAGAAATACAGCGATGTTCTGGCTTTCTGGTCGCCTACGGTAAACATGGCCCGCGATCCTCGCTGGGGACGCACTCCGGAAACTTATGGTGAAGATCCTTATCTGACTTCGAGCATCGGGGTAGCATTTGTCAAGGGTTTACAGGGCGACAATCCGCACTACCTGAAAGTGGTTTCGACACCAAAGCATTTTGCAGCTAGCAACGAGGAACACAACCGCTTTGAGTGCAAAGTAAACATGTCGGAAAGGACATTGCGTTCGTATTATCTTCCGGCGTTCAAGGCGCTGGTAACCGAAGGAAAAGCTCAAGCTATCATGAGTGCTTATCCTGCAATCAATGGCGTTCCCTGCACCGCCAACAAATGGTTGCTTACCGATATTCTGCGCAACGAATGGGGTTTCAACGGCTATGTGGTTTCAGATTGCGGTGCAGTTGGAAATGTTTACTCGCCTCACAACTATGCCCCAACCCGGGAAGACGCTGCTGCCATGTCGCTCAAAGCCGGACTTGATTTGGAATGTGCCGGTTACTGCAACGATTGCTACATGTACCGAGACTTCCTTCCAAAAGCCTACAGCATGGGCAAAGTCACCGAAAGCGAAATTAACACGGCTGCCTTCAGGGTATTGCGTGCCCGGTTCAAATTGGGAATGTTCGACGATCCTTCACTCAATCCGTATACCAAAATTTCTCCGGAAGTTATCGGAAGCAAAGAACATCAGCAGCTGGCGCTCGAAACTGCCCGTCAATCGATTGTTTTGCTGAAAAACAACAATAATATTCTGCCATTGAACCGAAGCAAAATCAAATCGATTGCTGTTTTGGGAATCAACGCTGCCACCTGCGAGTTTGGAGATTACAGCGGTGTTTCAAAAAACGATCCGGTTTCGCCTTTGCTGGGAATCATCAATAAAACAGGAAATAAGATTCAGGTGAAAACACTTCCCTGGATTGGGAAAATGACGCAGCAGGAAATTATTCCAGCCGCTTTTTTCACTCCTCCTGATAACGGGAAAATTCGAAAAGGCCTGAAAGTTGAATATTTTTCCAATGCTGCTTTCACAGGAAATCCTTCCGTCTCCGGAACAGAAAATATACTTTTCGATCCGGTCAATCAGCCGCCAAATTCGGCCATTCCACCTGTTCCGGTTTCAATGCGCTGGACCGGATTTCTCAATCCAACGATTTCAGGAAAATACACCTTCGGAATCAAAAAATCAGGAGAGTCCAAATTGTACCTGAACGACAAAATGATCATGGATACCCAAAATGAATTGACTACGTTTGATCTGGAAGCCGGGAAAAGTTATGATTTGAAACTGGAATACATTTGCAACAACGGTCAGGCATATTGCGCACTCTCGTGGAAAACTCCGGATAAAAGAGCCTCCGATATTTACCAGACCGAGAAGAAACTGGCCAAAAGCTGTGATGTGGTCATCGTCGTTCTGGGCATCAACAAATCGATCGAAATGGAAGGCCGCGACCGTACCACGCTCGAATTGCCTGCCGACCAGCAGCAGTTTATTCAGGAAATATATAAGACCAACCCTAAAACCGTGGTGGTACTGGTTGCCGGAAGTTCACTGGCTATCAGCTGGATTCAGGAAAATGTACCTGCCATTGTCGACGCCTGGTATCCTGGCGAACAGGGCGGTAACGCGATTGCCGAAGTTTTGTTTGGCGAAACCAATCCGGCCGGGCGATTGCCACTCACATGGTACAAATCCACGAACGATCTTCCACCGTTCGATGACTATGAAGTTTCCAAGGGTCGCACTTATATGTATTTCGAAGGGAAAACAATTTATCCGTTTGGATTCGGGTTGAGTTACACTAATTTTACCTATTCCAATCTTCAGCTTGATAAAAATGAGCTGCAGCGGAATGATACCGTTTCCATGAAATTGGATATTCAAAATTCAGGAAAGCTGGATGGCGATGAAGTGGTTCAGTTGTATATTCAGCAAAAATCGGCTAACGTGAAATTGCCACAGAAGCAACTGAAAGCCTTTCAGCGGATCAGCATGAAAAAAGGCGAATCGAAAACGGTGAGTTTCCAGCTCAGCCGTAAAGATTTGTCATTCTGGAACGAGAAAAATGAATTTGTGATGGAACCGGGAGAAATCCAGATTCTGATCGGTGCCTCATCCGAAGATATTCGATTAAAAAAAACATTTAAAGTAATTTAGTAAACATAAAAACAACATTAACCAAACTAAAAATCAATCATGAAAAAATCAATTCTTCTGTTTTTAATGTTACTGGCTGTTTCGTTCAGCCAAATTTCCGCTCAGGAAGTACCTACAAAAGAGTACGCTGAGAACTACAAAAAAGTAATGGAACGCACCCAGTGGTGGCGTGATGCACGTTTCGGAATGTTCATCCATTTTGGCGCGTATGCAGTTCCTGCCCGCGGCGAATGGGTAAAATCGAATGAACGTCTGACTACCGAAACCTATCAGAAATATGTCGATGAGTTCAATCCAAAGGATTTTGATGCCAAAGCATGGGCAAAAACTGCAAAGGCTGCCGGTATGAAATACGCGGTTTTGACGGCCAAACACCACGATGGTTTCTGCATGTTCGACAGCAAACTGACCGATTACAAACTCAGCAAAAACTTCGGAGGACGTGACTTGGTCCGCGAATTTTTGGATGCTTTCCGGGCTGAAGGATTAAAAGTTGGTTTGTATTATTCGCTCATCGACTGGCATCACCCGGATTATCCGAATGTGGGTAACCATCCGCAGCGCGACGACAAGGAATATGGAAAACGCACTTTCAACTTTGACAATTACCTGAAATACATGCACGGCCAGGTGGAAGAACTGGTTAAAAACTACGGAAAACTCGACATCATGTGGTTCGATTATTCATTCGACAACTATAGTGGCGAAAAATGGGGAGCGACCGAACTGGTATCGATGATCCGCAAGTATCAGCCTGATATCATCCTCGACAACCGTTTATCGGTTAATGAAGGCACCTCAGGCAAACAGCGCATGCTGAAAACAATCGGTGACTTTGAAAGTCCTGAACAGGGAATTCCTGATGTTGCGCTGATCGACAAGTACAACAATACGCTTCCCTGGGAAACCTGTCTCACACTCAATGGTGGCTGGGGTTACACCGAACAGGATCACAACTGGAAATCACCGGAACTTATCGTTCAAACCCTGGTGAATTGTGTTAGCAAAAATGGCAACCTGTTGTTGAATGTCGGCCCCAATGCACGCGGTATGATCCCTCAGGAAAGTGTGGATATTCTGACTGAAGTAGGTAAATGGATGACCATGAATGGTGAAAGTGTTTATGGTTGCGGAGCCGCCAATCTGCCAAAACCCGATTGGGGCCGTTATACCCAAAAGGGAAATTCTATTTATGCTCACTGGATGAATCCAAATTTGGGAGAGTTAAATACCAAAGGAATTGAAGGCGATAAGGTTAAGAACATTTATCTGCTGAAATCAGGTGGAGAATTGTCTTACCAAAAATCATGGTGGGGAAATAATGAGGCTGGTAATCTCTTTATTAATGTTGGCAGTTCTCCTCAAAAACCAGTTGAATACGATACAGTTGTGCGGATTGAGTTGAAGAAATAGAAGATTGAGGCTGTCTCAAAAGTCATTGATACCGTCATCCTGAACTTGTTTCAGGATCCCAACGCATTGTATACCAGATCCCGAAATAAATTCGGGATGACCTGATTAGCAAGTATTTTGACTTTTGGGACAGCCTCATGTTAGAAAACCCATTTATATGCTTTTCATGAAAAAATACCTTTCAATCCTGATTTTTTTCCTGATCATCTCAGGACATTCAATAGCTATAAATCCAGATTCTCCGGAAGCCAAATACAAGGCTGTTCAAACCAAACTTCAAACCGGATGGGGAACATTCAACCATAAAAGTGTTTTGAGTCATGTTCTTTTGCCCGAAGGATTTGCAATGAATATCGGCATCAAACTGCATCAGAATAATGCTGACAATTACCTGAAAGAAGCATTTATTTCATCGCGAGGCAATCGTCCGGAGAAAATTACTCCCGGCCATAAAGCTTATGATGGCAGCTATTCCGATCTAATCGTCGAATGGAATGGAGTGAAATTCAGAATTGAAAGTGCGACTACGGAGAATGAGGATTTGATGCTGCTGGTTACACCCATACAAAATCCGGAGAATATTCCGTCAGTTGTTCTGGAAACCGGAATGCTTTGGAATCATCCGGGAACACTGGAGTTAGAAGGAAATTCGATTAATGTTAAAACGAAAAATAAGAATCTGACAGTTCACTCAACTGGTGTTCCGGAGAAGGAATACCTTGCAAACACCTCTCCATATCTGGCTATTAAATTCGATCAGCCGATTGCTTTTTATTCCGGAGAAACCAAAAGTCTTGATCAAATTAAAGTTCTGGTTTCCAAACGAAGAGCAGAACTTGAAAAGAAGTTTTCGAAATACGGAGAACTTGCCCCAACCTATCAGGCGATTCAGAGTGTTGTTGGCTGGAATGTTATTTTTGATGCTTCGAAAGAGCGGGCGATCATTCCAGTGAGCCGTTTGTGGAACGACAATTTTGGCGGTCAGTATGTTTTGTTCGACTGGGATACTTTTTTTGGCGCATGGATGGCCAGCATGGAAAGTAAAGAACTTGCCTATGCCAATGCGGTTGAGATCACCAAGTCCATCACTCCGGGTGGTTTCATTCCCAACTTCTCCGGTTCGTATGGAAACGCTTCATTCGATCGCTCGCAGCCTCCGGTAGGAAGTCTGGTTTTCAATGCACTATATAAGAAGTTTCAGGACAAATGGCTTCTCGAATATGTCTACAACGATCTCCTGAAATGGAACCGCTGGTGGCCTAAAAACCGCGACAACAATGGATTGCTTTGCTGGGGATCTACACCGGTTGAACCGCCTCTGAAATCGGATGGAGGCACCAACGAATGGCAGGGAGCAGCCTGGGAATCCGGATTGGATAATTCTCCGATGTTCGACAAAGTTCCGTTCAACAAACAAACTCATTTACTTGAGCTGGCCGATGCCGGATTGATGGGTTTGTATGTGATGGATTGCGACCAACTGGCCGAAATTGCCACCATTCTGGGGAAAGTTCAGGATGCAAAAGAATTGAAAGGTCGTGGAGATTTCTACCGAAAAAATCTTGCTCAGCTTTGGGATGAAAAGGCTGGAGTCTACAAAAACAAACATACCGATACCGGCGAATTTTCTTCAAAATTATCACCCACCAATTTTTATCCGCTGTTGGCCAAAGCACCAACTCAGGCGCAAGCTGAACGTATGATCAAAGAACATCTGCTCAATCCCGAAGAGTTTAACGGCGAGTGGATGATGCCTTCGATTGCCATGAATGATCCGGCTTTCAAAGATCAGGATTACTGGCGCGGACGAATTTGGGGGCCAATGAATTTTTTGGTTTACCTTGGATTAAAAAACTACGATTTGCCTGAAGCAAGACAAATTCTGGCAGAGAAATCGAATCGGCTGATGATGGAAAATGTGAAGCTAAACGGTTATATCTACGAAAACTACAATGCCATCACTGGTAATGTGAAAGATCCGGCCGAAGGAAAACGAATGGGAGACAACTATTACCACTGGGGTGCTTTGTTGGGTTTTATAGAGCTTATGGAGAAGGGAACTCTCCATTAACATGGCACATTAAACGATTAATTTAAGTCTACGGATAATTGACTATTTCATGCTTTCATGATTAAAGCTGATGCCTTTAGTTTATAAGATGTTCTTATAAACCCTTTTAATGTTAATTCAGGAAGAGGATTGCTATGTTTTGTTTTTATGTTTTATTCTGAAGGTAAGATCGGTATAGTAAAACTAAATGTACTCCCTATTCCGGGCTGGCTTTTAACGGCGATTGTACCTTTATTTTTCTCAA